>JAKEFL010000043.1 GCA_022616105.1 Anaerolineae bacterium
GAGAAGAAGATGCCTGGTGACGATCAAGCTGTTGCACCCGCCAGGGCTGCGATCGAGCGGCTGAACAAAAAATACGGCAAAAGAGGCTATCGTCCCTTCTATTTATTCCATCGCGAACGCATCTGGAATCCAAGCGAAGAATGCTGGATGGGCTGGGAACGCAAACGGGGCAAGCTGGAGGAATTCAATAAACTGCTGCGAGGCGACTCTTCAACAACCTTTATCATCAAGATCGGAAATCTAAACGTATTACCGACGATTCGCTATGTGATCACTTTGGATGCTGATACTTTATTGCCACGTGAAAGCGCTTACCGGTTAATCGGCACACTGGCACACCCATTGAACCAGGCTGAGTTCGATCCTGCGACAGATGAGGTCCTGGATGGCTACACAGTTCTTCAGCCTCGTACCCAGGTGCGTCCTTCTGTGGCAAATCAATCACTATTTACGCGCGTATATTCAGGTGATTCAGTCATTGATCTGTACACGCGCGCCGTGTCTGACGTTTATCAGGATTTATTTGGTGAAGGGAATTATGTCGGCAAAGGCATCTATGATGTGGATGCCTTCCAAAAGAGTCTAAAAGACCGCATCCCTGAAAATCGGATGCTAAGTCATGACCTGTTCGAGGGCATACATGGACGCTGTGGACTCGTAACCGATGTCGTGTTGTTTGAAGATTACCCGCCTCACTATCTGACTTATACCGATCGCATGCATCGTTGGGTGCGCGGCGACTGGCAGCTCCTGCCCTGGCTGGGGGCACGGGTACCTCATCGTACAAAAGGCAAAGTTCCCAATTCACTTTCTCTGATTGACCGCTGGAAGCTTTTTGATAATCTGCGGCGCAGTTTACTGCCGCCCACGGTTTTGGCTATGCTTGTGAGCGCATGGCTGTTCCTGCCTGGCTCAAGCCTGGCATGGATGATCTTTGCCCTTTCCCCATATTTGATTTCCATCATTACCAATTTCATCGCTGAAGTTCATCACATTTTCTCCAGGAAATCCTCCATTACAGGGACGCATCCTCTACGTCTGGCGACACTTCGTTCACTGTTTGAAATTATTTTTCTGCCTCATGAATCACTTATCATTTTCGACGCAATCGCCACAACCCTCTTCCGAATGTTCATCCTGCATAAAAAAATGCTGGAGTGGGTAACTGCTGCTCACACTGTTCAAGTGTTCGGCAGGAGATTGAAAGTCCGGGCAGCCTGGCAGGCTATGGTTGTTGCACCCATATTTGCCATAGCATTATTCCTCTTAATATTATCTTTATATCCGCAGACTTTGATCGCGGCTTCACCACTGCTGCTTTGTTGGGTCATATCACCTTATATCGCTGTGCGCATCAGCCGGCCCATTCCACATCTCACAAAAAGACTCACTCCGGCGCAGGAGAGCAAACTTCACCTTCTGGCGCGTTCCACCTGGCTTTACTTTGAACATTTTGTTGGTCCTGAGGATCGCTGGCTGCCACCTGATCATTTTCAGGAAAATCCACGCGGTCAGGCGGCACATAACACATCACCGACCAACATCGGGTTGATGTTGCTCTCCACGCTTTCTGCTCATGACCTGGGCTACATTGGTCCATTGGAACTTTCATTACGTATACGCGATTCATTCGACAGCCTGGATTCATTGGAGCGGGTACGAGGTCATTTTCTGAACTGGTACGATACGCGCACTTTTGCCCCTCTCCCACCGCGCTACATTTCCACAGTGGATAGCGGGAATCTGGCAGCCAGCCTGATCGTTCTGCGTGAGGGATGCCTTGAAATGCCTCAAAGTCCCGTGGTGCATTGGGGAGGCCTGCTCGATACACTAAATTTGCTTTCATATACACTTGAACAAGCTGATCTTGGCGACGCTGCCAATGAGTTAATCAGCGCGATTGATTCACTGCGCCTTCAAGTGGAGACTTTGAATGACCCAGGTCAATTTTCAATAACCTTGATGATGAAATTATTCCAGGATAGCAGCATCGAACTGGAAAATATGCTATGGGAAGCCATCCAAAACTCCGATGAGGAAATTGATCCTGATGTATTGCGCAGTCTCTCCATCTGGATCAATCGTGTACGTTATCAATTGAAGCATATTCGAATCGACCTGCAAGTGCTGGCTCCCTGGCTGCTGGTTCTATCTGATATTCCGCGTCTGGATGACCAGCCAGATACAAAACCGGAACTTGCTTCTGCCTGGGCAGATCTACAAGCGACTCTGACTTTACATCCCAAGATCGGAGAAATTCCAGATATTTGCAAACGTGCCGGCTCCATTTTGGAACAGATCATCAATCTCCTGGATGAAAGGTATCAAGTCGCGATCGATTGGTGCGAATCGCTTGCTTACGATCTGGAGTCCGCGCGCAAGAATTCCGCATCATTACTGGACGATTATTCTGCGCTCGCTTCAAGGGCCGAATCCTACTTCCAGGCGATGAGCTTCAGTTTCCTGTTCGACCCTCAGCGCCGCGTCTTCCACATCGGCTACAACGTTGAGTCAGGGCGGCTGGATCCGAATTACTACGACCTGCTGGCTTCTGAGGCGCGCGTCGCCAGCCTGATCGCCATTGCGCGCGGAGATGTATCACAAAGCCACTGGCTTTATCTCGCCCGCCCGCTCACCCAGGTGAATGATATGCGTGCCCTGCTTTCCTGGAGCGGCACGATGTTTGAATACCTGATGCCCAACTTATTCGCAGAGAGTTACCCGAATACTCTTTTGGATCAAAGCTGTGAAGCAGCTGTGGAGCAGCAAATTCAACATGCTGCTGAAAACGGAATACCCTGGGGCATCTCGGAAGCCAGTTACTACGGCTTCGATGCTGTTCAAATATATCAATATCGCGCGTTTGGCGTCCCAAGCCTGGGATACAAACGCGGCCTGGCAGAGGATTTGGTTGTTGCACCTTATGCATCGATATTAGCATTGCCCTTTGCGCCCCAAGCAGTGATGCAAAACCTGGAGTGGTTTGAGAAGCTCAAGATGTCGGGCTTATATGGGCTGTATGAATCTGTGGATTTCACACCAGAGCGACTGAAGACAGGTGAAGATCATGCCATCGTCCGTTCGTTCATGGTGCATCATCAGGGGATGATTCTGCTCTCGCTGTGCAACTATTTATTCAATAAGAAAATGGTTCGGCGTTTTCATACAGACCTTCGTATTCAGAGCATAGAGTTGTTATTACAAGAGCAAACACCTGCAGACGCCCCGACCGAGCATCCACGCCCTCAACTCATGGACTCGACTCGTGGGACATACACCTCAATTCCACTCGATCCCTGGCGCGTCTCACCCGATGCACCTTATACGCAGGTCCACTGTCTTTCAAACGGGAAGTATAGCCTTTTGATCACCGCCGCGGGCTCCGGGTTCAGCCGCTGGGGTAATATCGAACTTACGCGCTGGCGGGCTGATCCCACTTTAGATAATTGGGGAAATTGGATCTATGTGGAAGACCGCAGCAACGGACAAGTATGGTCTGCAACGCGTCAGCCATCCATGGTCCATCCTGATCGAAGCGAAGTTCGCTTCTTCCCTCACCGCGTGGAATTTGAACGGCAGGATGAAAACATTATCCTGAACACGACTGTAAGTGTTGCTCCGAATGACAATGTGGAAATCCGCCGTGTGACGGTTATCAACAACGGAAATCGCTCGCGCGTTTTTGCCCTCACCAGCTATGCAGAGATCATCCTCGCGGACCAGTCTGTGGATCAGCGCCATCCTGTATTTAACAAACTCTTTATTGAAAGTGAATTTCTGCAAAAAGAGGAAATGCTGCTCTTCCGCCGTCGACCGCGCTCTGCAACTGAGAAACCTATTTACCTGGCACACTTTTTCATCAGCAATGATAACGATGTAAATATGACAGGATATGAAACAGACCGAGCGCGTTTCCTAGGGCGCGGTGGCACACCCGAAATGCCAGGTGTCTTTGCGATTTCCAGCGATGTGTCCAGGCTTTCTGGCACTACGGGAGCAACGCTGGATCCAATTTGTGCTTTGCAAGCTGAAATTAATTTACCGGCATTTGAGAATGCCCAGATCGCTTTCATCACTCTGACAGCTAACTCACGCAAGGAGGCACTTGATCTGGCTCGCCGCTATCGGCGCTGGTCACATATCAGAAGGGTGATTGAGGATGTACGTATTCATACTGAAAGAGAACTTTCACAACTCGATCTCACTTCACAAAAAGTGGAGCAGATTCAAAAACTGCTCTCGCCATTGTTATATCCTTCGCCTGCATTACGAGCCGAACCAACTGTTCTCGCTACGAACACACTAGGTCAGCCCGGTTTATGGTCATTCTCAATCTCGGGCGACTACCCCATACTGCTGGTGCGCCTAAAGAGCGAAGAGAATCTCAGCCTGTTTAATGAAGTGCTCCTCGCGCATACCTATTGGCGCAAACGCGGCTTGATGATCGACCTTGTTATCTTCAACCAACACGAGACCAGTTACGAGCAGGATTTTCAATCTAAAGTCGGGCGTCTGCTCAATCGCACAGGTGGCGACGCGTGGATCAATAAGCGTGGTGGAATCTTTATCGTCAATGAAGATCAGATGAACGAATCAGAACGCATCCTTTTGAGGACCGTTGCCCGCGTCATTCTGGATGGGGAGTCTGGTTCGCTTGAGCAGCAGTTATCCAGGCTGGATGCGGTTCCACTCCGCCTCCCGCGCTTTGTCTCAATAGATTCGCTCAATCCACCATCAGACCCTATTAACAAAGTCCAGCGCCCCACAGACCTGCTTTTTGATAACGGCACAGGCGGCTTCACTCCCGATGGATGCGAATATGTCATCTACCTTGAGCCCAATCAATCGACACCTGCTCCCTGGGTGAACGTGATCGCCACTTCTGAATTTGGATGTCTGTTATCCGAATCAGGCATGGGCAGTACTTGGGCACAAAACAGTGGTGAGAATAGACTTACTCCCTGGCGCAACGACGCGGTGAGCGACACACCTTCAGAAGCGATCTATTTGCGGGATGAAGATACGGGTCAGATCTGGTCACCCACCCCGCTTCCCGCGCGCGCCAACGGGCCTTACCTCATCCGCCACGGGGCAGGCTATTCCAATTATGAACATATAAGCCACGGACTGGAACAGAATATGTGTGTCTTTATTGTCCCGGATGAACCTCTCAAAATCGTTCAGTTGAAACTTCATAATTCGACCCAACGCATGCGCCGCATCAATGTAACCTACTATGCAGAGTGGGTGCTCGGCACAACACATGAGAATACAGCTGCTTATATCGTTCCTGAATTTGTATCCGGTCATTTCGCCTTACTGGCGCGCAACACATACAGCATGGATTTCGGACAGCGCGTGGCATTCCTCGCCTCCACACGTGAACCACATGGCGTTACAACTGATCGTACAGAGTTTCTCGGAAAACATGGTAGTTATGATCGTCCTGCCGCGTTGGAGCGCGTTGGTCTGACGCCGCATGTACAGGCAGGTGGTGATCCGTGTGCCGCGTTACAGTTGCTGCTCTGGCTTCAGCCTGGTGAGACGAAAGAGGTCACGTTTCTATTAGGTCAGGGTGTTGACCGAGCAGACACGGAAAGATTGATCAGCCATTATAAAAACATTGAGCATGTTGAAGCAGCATGGCGGGCTGTCGGTGAATTCTGGGATGAGATTTTGGAACAGACCCAAGTCCAGACACCCGACGCAGGCATGAACATCCTGCTGAACCGCTGGCTGCTTTATCAATCGCTATCCTGTCGTTTCTGGGGACGAACCGCGTTTTATCAATCCAGTGGAGCCTATGGTTTTCGCGACCAATTGCAGGATGCAATGGGATTGATCCATGTGCGGCCCGAATTGGTTCGCCAGCACATCCTAGAGGCTGCCAGTCATCAGTTTGAAGAAGGCGATGTACTTCATTGGTGGCACCCGCCTGCTGGGCGCGGCATTCGTACGCGTTGCTCTGATAACCTGCTCTGGCTGCCATACGTTACAGCCTATTATGTCCACGCGACTGGAGATCGATCCATCCTTGCCAAGAAGGTTCCTTTCCTCAGCGCTGAACCATTGAAAGCTAAAGAACATGAACGCTATGGGCAGTTCCCATCCGCGCAGACAGCAACTCTATACGAGCATTGCTGCCGCGCTATTGCCAAAGGGGGGACAGCAGGTCCGCATGGGCTTCCACTCATGGGCGCGCACGATTGGAACGATGGCATGAATCGTGTCGGTATAGATGGGCAGGGTGAAAGCATCTGGCTGGGATGGTTCCTATCTACCACGTTGATCAATTTTGCAGACGTTTGCGAATCGATGGGTGATCATAATCGAGCAGATGAATATCGCGCACAAGCAAAGAAAGTGTTTAAGACGATTGAGTTAAGTGGCTGGGATGGCGAATGGTACCGCAGAGCCTATTACGATGATGGCTCACCACTGGGTTCAGCCTCGAACAACGAATGCAAGATCGACTCCATTGCGCAATCGTGGGCAGTAATATCCAAAGGCGCAGATCCCATGCATGCCACCCAGGCAATGGAATCGGTTTATGAAAAACTGGTTCGGTTCGATGACCAGTTAATATTGCTATTCAAACCTCCATTTGATCGTACAGCGCGCGACCCTGGCTACATCAAGGGATACCCACCAGGCATTCGTGAAAACGGTGGCCAGTATACTCATGCCGCATTATGGGCAATATGGGCATTTGCCCAAAGGGGAGAAAGTGATCGCGCGGCTGAATTATTCCGTCTCATTAATCCTATTCATCATGCAGATACGCCAGAAAAGATGAATCGTTATCGCGTCGAACCGTATGTCATCGCTGCCGATGTATACAGCATGCCGCCACACACCGGGCGCGGCGGTTGGACGTGGTACACCGGCTCGGCAGCCTGGATGTATCGGCTCGGTATGGAGATGTTACTTGGCTTGCAACGTGTGGGAGACTACTTACAAATCAAGCCCCACATCCCGAAAGACTGGCCTGAATACCAATTGAATTATCGTTTTGGCAAAACAATGTATCATATTCTTGTCAAAAACAAACAGACTACTCGTCATAAAACAAATCAGATCCTTATGGATGGTGAGACCTTGAAAGATGGGAATATCCCTCTTATTGATGATGAAAAAACTCATGAGATCGTGATCACGCTTGCATCGCGCAAGACTTCAAAGTGACCAGAATCTCAGTACGACGAAGTAGCCAAAAGGGTCGGCTGACATCTTCCACCACTGAGCACACAGAGTCCACAGAGATTGTTTAGAGGCTTTTCTCCGTGCTCTCCCCTGGCACCACCCGTGATTTGCTTAGCAAATCAGGCAGGTGTGTGTGCTCAGTGGTTAAATCTTTGGACAAGCCCATAACATTAGCCTCCCCCCAGTACGAGTTATTCCTGTACAAAATCTGCTATTCGATATATTTAACGTGAATAATGGATAAGGCGGGGCAGATTGGGTAAACTTTAGGTACAACCCAAAAAACGTCTTCGGACAGGACCATTGCGTGTCAGTGAAATCATGACGATCATCATCTACTTCCATCAGTCTCAATACCGGAACTTCAAAGCCTACTACACGGAACAGGTCTGCCAGCACCTCAGAGCAGAATTTCCAAATTTGGTGAGCTATGAACGTTTTGTGATCTTGATGCCTTCTGTCCTTGGACCGTTGAGTGCCTATTTGAAAAGTCTGTACGGACGTTGTCACGGCATTTCTTTCATTGACTCAACTGCCTTGAGCGTCTGCAACACCCATCGCAACCCGATCAACTGTTTCGTCAACATCCTTGCTAGCTTGATCGCTTATTGTCATCAGCCAAAGAAGCCGTCTTTGAACCTCTTCCCTTCCGGTTTACTCTCGGCTTAAACGTTATTCACGTTATCTAAAGTTCTGGCGACAGTTGCACTGACGCCAGTCTTGACTAAATGCGTCAAGAAAGCCTGGTAATCTGCGGAATATCATTTTGAAAAACAATGTAATTTGTGGTAAAAAAGAAACGGCGGAAATAACTTTATCTAAATTTACTGTCTTATCAATATCAAGAGACAGTGAGGACGATTGTAATATGACATTGGAAAAGGATTTTCACGGACCCAATCTTGGATATATTCTCGAACTCCATCAACGGTATCTGAACGATCCCAATTCTGTGGATGAGGCAACGCGGAAGCTCTTCGCGCAGTGGTCACCTAATGGAATAGAACCGGCGCTTCCCTTATCCGTTTCGACTCTATCTACCCCGGGCCTGCTTCCGTTGACCGGAGCCATGAACCTCGCCCAGGCAATTCGGTCGTATGGGTATCTCTCAGCCAAATTAGATCCACTGGGCGGCGCGCCCGCGCCTACGGGGGATCCATTATTAACTTTTGAGTTTCATCATCTACAGAAGGAAGACTTGCTTAACTTACCGGCTGAGATTTTCAACCTGCCCCAGGCTCAGCCAGCTGAAAATGCTCATCAGGCAATTGAAATTTTGCTCTCCATTTACTGTGGAACGATCGGATACGATTACGGGCACATTCGCATCCCTGAAGAAAGGACCTGGCTATATCAAACTGCTGAGACGGGACGTTACCGCCCACCTCAGCAGACTGTGGACGAAAAAAGGTTACTGGAAAGATTGACCCAGATCGAAGTTTTCGAACTCTTTCTCCACCGTATATATCCGGGAAAGACACGTTTTTCCATTGAAGGGCTGGATATGCTCATCCCCATGTTGAATGAGATTATTGCCTCTGCATCTGACGAAAAAATTCGCGCGGTTCTGATTGGCATGGCACATCGTGGGCGGTTGAACGTTCTGGCACATATCCTCCAAAAACCATACAGCCAAATTCTGGCAGAATTTAGTGACCCCAAGGGCCGCGCCACAACCTGGGATGAACTCGGTTGGACCGGCGATGTCAAATATCACATGGGAGCATATAGATCTCTGGGGCAGGATAAGGATGTTGAGATGCTTGTCCATATGCCGCCCAACCCCAGCCATTTGGAACAAATCGATCCGGTCGTCGCAGGCATGGCGAGAGCCGCCAACACAAAAGCAGATTCTGCGGGTGCGCCGCGTTATTTTGAAAACGAATCTTTGCCGATCCTGATTCATGGAGATGCCTCCTTTGCGGGACAGGGAATCGTTTCTGAAACCCTGAACTTCTCGCATGTGGCCGGGTATGCAACCAGCGGCAGCCTGCATATCATCGCCAATAATCAATTGGGTTTCACAGCTACAGAAGGCGAATCACGGAGCAGTCTTCATGCCAGCGATCTGGCAAAAGGATTTGAAATACCGGTCATCCATGTGAATGCGGATGATCCCTTTGCTTGTATGGAAGCTGCTCGTACGGCTCTTGCATACCGGCAAAAATTCCGCAAGGATTTTGTGATCAACCTGATTGGCTATCGCCGCTATGGTCATAATGAAGGAGATGAACCGCGCTTTACCCAGCCTGTGATGTATCAGAAGATCGACGCGCATCCCACGATCAGGCAGTTGTGGGCTGATACTTTGGAAAAGGAAGGTCTCATTACACAGGATGAGGCTGAAGAATTATTGCAATCACACTTAAAGGATTTACAGGAAGCGAACGATCAACTGGATGCAGAAAAAGCCCTGGTTGAACCTGTCCCGCAGCCCCCTCCGCGCGGCGCGGCGCAAAAGGTCAAGACCGCCATCACACTCAAACGTCTCAAGGAATTGAATCGGTCATTGCTGGAATTCCCCAAAGATTTTCATCTGAACCCCAAACTGGTAAAAGCCGTTGAACGACGGCGAATGTTGTTTGACAAATCAGATGACGGAAAGATCGATTGGGCAACTGCTGAAGAATTGGCATTCGCTTCGATCCTTGAAGATGGAACGCCGATCCGTTTGACAGGCCAGGATAGCGCGCGGGGAACATTCAGCCAGCGTCATGCGGTTTTCTATGATGCTGAGACCAATCAATCTCACATCCCTTTACAAACGATCCCTCAAGCGGGTGCTGCTTTTGAAGTCCTCAACAGCCCATTGAGTGAGATCGGTGCAATTGGCTTTGAAGTTGGCTATAACATTATGGCGCCCGACCGGCTGGTGATTTGGGAAGCACAGTATGGCGACTTCGTCAACAACGCCCAAGGGGTTCTTGACGAGTTCCTTTTTTCGAGCCGCGCAAAATGGGGATTGACCCCGTCTCTCGTCTTGTTATTACCACACGGAAACGAAGGGCAGGGACCCGATCATTCCAGCGCACGCATCGAGCGATTCCTGGGGCTGGCTGCTGAGATCAATGTCCGCATTGCTTATCCGTCCACGTCGGCGCAATATTTCCATTTGCTGAGACGTCAGGCATTGCTGCTCAAAACAGATCCTTTGCCTATGGTTGTCTTTACTCCGAAAGGATTACTGAGGCACCCTCTTACAGCCTCATCTTCAAATGAAATGACAACAAGCAACTGGCAGCGTGTGATAGATGATGCAGATTTGCCAGGGAAGAAAACGGATGTAAAGAACCTGATCTTGTGCAGCGGGCGCATCTATGTGGATCTTGTGACCAGTAAGCTGCGTAAAGAAAACCACGATAATGCCATTGTTCGCGTCGAACAGCTTTATCCGTTCCCAAAACAGGAACTGGAGGAATTGCTGTCTGAGTATCCAAACCTCGAAGGGGTGATCTGGGTACAGGAAGAGCCGCTCAACATGGGTGCATGGAACTATTTACGCCCCCGCTTGCGCCAACTTACTGAAGACCGTTTACCATTGCATTACGTGGGCAGGCCCGAGAGTTCAAGCCCGGCAGAAGGTTCTTCCACGTTGTATCGAATCAACCAGCAGTCATTGATCGAGCAGGCGTTCAAGCTTGAAAAGCAGGCAGGTACTTCCAGCGTGGTGAAGGAGAGAGGTTAATATGGCGATAAAAATTGTGGTTCCAGAATTGGGAGAATCTGTACTTGAGGCGACTGTCTCCCGCTGGCTTAAGAAACAAGGCGATTTCGTCAAGGTAGGTGATGTGATTGTAGAGTTGGAAACTGACAAGGTAAATCTTGAAGTAGGCGCAAAGGGATCTGGCGTTTTGCAAAAGATCGAAGTTTCTGAAGGGACAGACGTTAAAGTAGGTGATGTATTGGGAACGATTGATGAGAAAGCTGAGGAACCAAAGGCATCCGCTCCTGAACCTGAACCCGCAGCCGCGGAAACGAAAGAGGCTGAAAAAGAAAAGGAAACAGTATCCGCCGCCTCCGGCAAAGATGGGCGCGAGATGCAGCGTCAGACAGCGCCGCAGGTCACTCCTGTAGCATCGCGCCTGGCGCGCGCAAACGATGTAGACATTAGCAAGTTATCTGGCACAGGCAGTGAAGGCCGCGTGACGAAAGCAGATGTGGAACTGTTCCTGCAAGGGCAGGAAAAGGCAAAAGAAAACGAGAAGCAGCCACAGACGGGCGCGGAGCGTGAGGCGCAGCCTGTCGAGTCTGCAATTGTGACTCCATCCGCGTCCGCGCAACGTCGCGAAGAACGGATGCGAATGTCACGCAGGCGGCGTACCATCGCCCAGCGTTTGCTGGAAGCAAAACAAAATACTGCCATGCTGACCACGTTCAATGAAATTGACATGGGCGCTGTGATGGATCTTCGCAGCCGGCGCAATGAAGAGTTTCAGAAACGCTTTGGAATTAAACTCGGTTTCACTTCCTTTTTTGTCAAAGCGTCCGTCAGCGCGTTGAAAGCGTTCCCGCAGATCAATGCTGAGATCGATGGCGAAGAAATTGTACTCAAACGTTATTACGATATCGGCATGGCAGTGGGTTCGGCGGAGGGGTTGGTCGTGCCGGTGATACGCGACGCCGACAAACTTTCATTTGCAGAAATCGAAAAGCAGGTGAAGGATTTTGTTGCCAAAACCGATCAGGGTAAATTATCCATCGAGGATTTGCGCGGCGGAACATTTACGATCACAAATGGTGGTGTATTTGGTTCATTGCTTAGCACACCAATTCTGAATCCTCCACAGGTTGGTATCTTAGGATTGCACAAAATCGAAGAACGCCCCATCGCTCAAAATGGTCAGATCGTCATCCGCCCGATGATGTATGTGGCGCTCAGTTACGACCATCGCATTGTGGATGGGCGCGAGGCAGTTCAATTTTTAGTTCACATCAAGCAATTGCTGGAAGACCCTGCCTGGATGCTGGTGGAGGGGTAGTGAGTTATAATACCCAGACTTGACAAGGAGACTGTTATGCTGGCTTCTGCAATCCAAACAAGTGTCATCGGCGCAGCACTGGTGGAGATTTTGAGCGGAGAACTCTCTGACGAAACCATCGCAGCCATAGATGCGATCAAGCGCGATGATATCCCGCTTCCGCTGAATCATATTGTAGGTTATATCCAGGGAATGAATATGGATCCCAATCTCAGGCGTTCAATCGTCCGAGACCTGAACGATGAAATTCGCATCATCGCTGAAGAGCAAAAAGAGAAACTTACATGACTGCATCTGCCATACCTAACAACTACGCTCCAAACACTCGACTTCTGTCGGGTGTTTTGATTATTGTCATCGCAATAGTTATTATGATCATCGGCATCCCTTTGATGATGGCAAATAAGATAACTGTCCATGTCTCAAAGCACGCTGTCGCCAGTCATGGTATCGAGAATGAGCAGGCTCGCAACTGCATGAACAAGCATGGTGTCTTCAAAGCCTATCTGGTCATCGGCACGAAGGAAGAATATTGGCTATGCCAGGATAAAGGGGGAAAATCTTCGACACCATTGTTTCCAAAATAGAGAAGGGTATCTATGAAAACTGGAATGCTTTCAGTCCACAGGATGGTTCACTCTAAGCGGTAACGGAGTGGCTGATGCGTAAGGGTGTTCAGCAAATCAAACCACCATCAGGTCCTTTCAACTTCATAATGCCGTAGCTGTATGACGATCCCACTCATTATTGTATTGTCAGTTATTAAATAGTGATTTCAATTTCAAGCCCATCACGCAAAAGATTTGAAACGGGGCAGCCTCTATCCGCTTCCAGCACAATCTGGTGGAACGTGGTGTTATCAATGCCTGGCACTTCGCCGCGCAGATGCAGATGCATAGATACTATTTCCCTATTACTGCCTGACTCTGTGCACGGAGCGCGGAGAGGCGCTGCCGCAGCCTGGATAGAATGGCTTCGCCTTTTTCGATCCGCTCACGCTCCGAACGGACATAACGAACGTATGGCATCACTCCATCCTTCAAACGCGTCACTGCGTTTTGAGACTCTTTGGTAAATTGAGTCGTGAGGGTATCGAGCAGCCTTGTCCGCAGGTTGATCATCTTTTCCTTGAAATTATCCTTGGCTTGCTTGCGCTTGTAAGGGATCACGAAAATACCGAGGATGGCCAGTGTCCCTGCGGCTAATATGCCGGTAATATCGAGGCTTGAAGAGAGCACCGCCGCCGTGACCAATGCCCCCAGCCCTACTGCGCTTACCTCCAGCAGCGCGGTCTGTGCTACAGCAGTCTCCACATGAGCAGCCAACTCACTTGCTTCCTTATCGCGGTCGTAGGTGTCCACAATGCGCTGCACTGTCTTCCCCATACTGTCTATCAATTCGCGACGGCGTACTTCACGCGGCTCAATGCCCGCGCCGACAATTTGATCGATATTGATCGCCTGACGCCGTTGGACATACGTCATCACGCGCTGCCACTCCTGTAGATCCCTTTGCACCAGCCAGTCGATCAGGCGCTGGACCTGTTCTTCGATCTGTTTCGGGACGTCAGCCAGTACCTTCTTCTCGAACTCAGCCCTCACTTTATCGCCGCGCATCAACTCCTGGATGTTGGTCAGGCGCATGGTGTTATCGAAGAAATCGAGGCCGCGCTGTTCGAGTTTGTAGAGGATATTTTCCACCTCCGCCAGGCGCGGGGCAAGCTCACTTTGCAGATCGCGCTCGTAATCACTGATGGTGGTCTCCAAGGCGGCAGCAGTTTTCTGATCTTCTTTTATATCCTCCGATTGATCATGAATGGTCTTCCCGGCTTGCGTAACCAGATTCTCTGCCACACCCAGTGGGTTGTTGAATTTAAGTTGCAGGCGCGTGGTATCGTCGAGGGTGGCGGTGATGTATTGATCCAGATCGTCGAGGCGGCTGGCTTCGCGCAGTCGTTTGCGCTGTTCAGGGTCCGGTTCCGAAAGAGAGCGTTGAGCTAACCTGGCTGAAACAGGGAAGAACTCAGGCGCGTCTCCCAGGACGGTTGCAGCATGTTTGAGGACAAACGTTTGTATTTCACGCAGGGCAGCTTCACTTTCGATGATATCCGCTTTGTTTAGCACGAAGACGACTTTCTTGCCCCAGGCGAGAATCCGCTCGAGGAACTGGCGTTCGCTTTCCGTCATGGGATGATCGGCTGAAGTCGTGAACAAGACCAGATCGCTGCGGGGAACGTATTCGTTTGTGAGGCGTTCATGCTGGCGGATGACAGCATTGGTGCCGGGCGTATCGACAATGTTCAACTCCTTGAGGAGCGGCAAAGGATAGGTATAGATCGCAAAGTTTTCATCCACCGGGTGCTGGGCGACCTGCTCTCCCCATTTGACCAGTGTGACGCGCGAGGTGGTCGGCGTAGCTCCTTCAGGCAAGACCTTCTCACCCAATAAAGCATTGACCAACGCGCTCTTGCCTGCGTTGAATTCTCCCACGATCACGAGAAGGAATAATTCGTCCAGTTGCAGGATGGCTTCCTGTAATGTATCAAGGGCTTCGCGCGGTACGTCAATCTCAGCCAATGCAAGCCGAATCTCGGCCAGCGCCTCTTTTTCTTCGCGCAGGAATTTGGCTTGTTCATCAGTGAGCATGGATTGACGCATGAGTCCTCCTATGAATTGTTAAACGAATCACAGCTGAATTTATTATACAGTGAATCGAGATGAGAAATCAGAAGACAAACTTGAAGGAGGAGTGAGATAGGATGCCAAATGACTGCCCCAAACTGCCAGGCTAATCAAGAGACCAGTCACCGAATCCATGCCAGAGGAATGTCCCACGCGCAGCGCGTCTTTTGCTGTGGACAAGAGTTGTTCCTTTTCACCACTAACTATGGCATTCACCAGATTGATAAGACTACCGGAGAACTGCCCATGAATGGCATGATAAAGATAAGTGCGACTGATCTCATTCGTTTGATCTGCAAGTTGTAATAAGGCCTTTCCAAAGGATTCAATAAACGCGGACTTTTCTTTGTCCTCACCAGCCGTGCTCCACAAGCCCGCCAGGTAACCGATCAAAATATCATCACCCGCTGGAGTAACACCGGGACCCAGCCCGATCATTTTTCGCGCGGCTTCAACAGAAGCCTCGATATCAAAGCGTTTTGTCGCGGGGAGCAGATCAAGAACTGACTGGCTGAGTTTACGAGTGAGCAATGATCCTTTATCTGATTGAAATAAATCATCTGCAATCAGATCAGTCTGTTTGAGTCTTTGCTGTCTATTAAGAGCCTGCCATGTTATTGACCAGGCTTGTTTTATGATAGGTTTAGTTATGTCAATGATGGGTAACTGTGCTTCCCAGATGGATGCGCCGCGCAGATTGATGCTTAACGGTGAAGAGTCAAAGCGTAGAATCCCGCCTCTGCAAGCGGCATGCAGACCCACGGTCAGAGATTGAAGCGGAGCGTTTTTCACATCCAGCCGAATCCCCTGTGGGAGTTCATACTGATCCGAAATAAGAACCGTGATCAATCTATTCTCATGCGCAAGACGCAGGTTAACGGATGAATCAAACACGCTTTGGATGACCGCATCGAAATCATCCTGAGGAACTGCCGAACCAATCGAGACAGCGTTGAATTGCATAAAAATATGACCGATTTCCAACCAGCGTTTACGATAACACACCTTTAACTCCACATCAACTTTGGCTGGTTAGAGGCGCGATGCTTCCATAGTGATGTAGTTGTGGATATCAGCATTAAGAGTGTTATCCGTTGGATAGCGCCAGTTCAATGGCTTGTTCCAACGCGAGGGATCGTCCGGCCTCCCACTCGGAGGTCACAGCCGATTCTGGCAGGACCTGGTGCGCGGGTGCGATCATCCGGTCAACGCGTGCCTGCTCAGACGGTGGCAGCGGAGCGCCAATCGATTCGCGCAACGCAACTGTAAAGCTGGCTAACTTAAGGGCTTTTTCGGGTCTGGCTTCTGCGGCAGCCAACCCCGCATAGTCTTCGAGCAGGTAGGCAATGGCTGTCTGATCACCAAGTTCACAGTTGATCGCCAAACTTTCATCGAGCAGGGGACGGGCATCGGCAAATTCACCTTCATCCAGGACAACATCTGCCAGAGTATTGAGAGATAGTGCCAGCCCAGCCTTATCCCCCAACTGGCGGCGGATCATCAGGCTCTCCCGCAAAAGAAGACGCGCCTCAGCATATTCCGCCTGGTCGCTGGCAACACAGGCCTGGTTATTGAGGAGTTGCCCCACTGCCCAGCGATCGCCCATCGCTCGAAACAGCGCCAGGCTCTCCTCATTCATCTGACGTGCGCCGGTCAGGTCGCGCTGGAAGCGGGCGATGATTCCCAGGTTGTTGAGCAGGGTAGCTACGCCCGGAGTATCGCCTAATTCGCGGCGGAGAGCCAGGCTTTCCCCGTTCAATTCACGAGCGGTGGCGTAATCGCCCTGCCAGGTTGCAACGGTTCCCGCGCCCTTGAGGGCGTGAGCGCGCGCCTTCTGACGAAGACGAAGATCTGCAATGCCGGCAGCGAGGGTCAGGCTTTCATCATAATAAGCCCGCGCCTCCGCGTACTTGCCTTGCAGCCGGTAGATCTCACCAATGTCAGCTAATACGTTACTGACACCAGCGCCATCACCCAGAAGCTGGTAGCCCTCACGGGCGCGCACCAGCCGTTCTTCCGCCGCGCTGTAATCGCCCCGTTTTCTCAGCAACCAGCCCAGCGCCCGTCCTGACTGCACCTGACCCAGAGCATCGTTGATATGGTTTGCCAGCCTCTCAGCTTCTCGATTGATCTCCGCGGCATTTTCCCACTCGCCCACTAATTCGAACACCTGACCCAGTTTCAGCAACCCGCCGACTCTCTGGTCCTCAGGCAACAAATGCAGTACCCGCTGATAGTATGTAATTGCCGCAGCGTTTGCGTAGTCTGTCTGAGCCACCTCGGCAGCCTTCAGCAGGTATTCGCGCTTCTTTGGTTGGTTATCACTGCGCTCGAAGTGAAAAGCCAGGAGGTCCGTGTATTGGTCGAGCACATCCGGATAGGTTTTCTCGATATATTTTCCGATCTGATCGTGGAGCATGGCGCGCGTGGCAAAGGATATTGTTTCGTAAGCCACCTCCTGCGTCACAATGTGTTTGAAGAGATAGGCAAGTTCCGGTTCAGGTGTATCAAGCGGCGTGACATCCAGGGCGCTGAGAGCCTCCAGATCATTTCGAACGCGCTCCTGATCCCCGAAATGATTGTAGACTCCCCATAACATGGCGACGCGGAATAAACGTCCAATGACGCTGGCTACTTTCAAGAGGGTTTTCTGATTCTCAGTAAGCTGGTCGATGCGGCTGAGGATCAGGCTGTAAAGACTATCCGGCAGATCGATCTGCTCCAACGCTTCGGGTTGTCCCGGGTCGATGTCCCGATCATGAAGATAGTTAAGCAACTCCTCGATATAGAATGGATTGCCTTCCGACCGCTGGCTGATCTTTTCGATGAGCGCCTGCGGGAGTTTGGCCTGCTCCCCATAGATCTGCCCAAGCTTCAACGAAACCAACTGTTCGATCTCCTCTGCCGGCAGATCGGTCAATGGGATCTCGGTGAAATGGAAGAGCTTGCCGACGCGCGGAGCAAGCAGTCTATTGAGTTGAGGAGGCCGGTAGGCAATCGCGATCAAGACCGGGAGATCAACAATTGCCCGGCCGATCACTTCCAACAAATCATGGGAGAGCGGGTCGAGCCAGTGACAGTCCTCCAGCACCAGCAGGAGTGGCATTGAACGAGCCCGTTTACGCAAACAGTCGACGATCAGCGATTCCAATGACTCTTTGCGCAGCTTGGCATCGAAGGAGCCGGTCAACTCATTATCAGGGATCGGAAGGTTGAGGATCGCCCCAAGCAGGGGCAGGCGCGGGAGAAGAGCGGGGTCGATCTCGGATAACTGCCGCTCCAACGATTCGATTTGTTCCGCCAGCGAACAAGTCGGATCCAGATCGCAGAATCCTCGCCAGATGTTCTGCCAGACCAAATAACTGGTAGTCGTCCCATAGGATTGGCATTCACCTCCATAACCCAACACATTGCGCCCTCTTGCCAGGCGAATGACCTCAGCCATCAGGCGCGATTTCCCCATGCCTGCCTCGGCCGTGATCCCCACGATCTGACCATGACCGCGCAACGCCCTGTCAAGTTTTTGTTCGATCACCGCTAGTTCGGCAATGCGCCCTACCATGGGCAGGGCATACTTTGGCTCGTGGAGGCGGATGCCCTGCCGTTCCTGACCAGCGATCAACCGGAAGACTGTTACCGGCTCGGACTTCCCCTTGACGCGCAAAGGGGGGAGTTCCTCCCAGGTAAACTCCTCTGCGGTCGCTTTCCGCACATTCTGGTTGACCAGCGCCTGACCGGACGGGGCATTCTGCATGAGACGGGCAGCCATATTGACCGCGTCGCCGATTGCACTATAGGTACGGCGATACATACCGCCGCAAGCACCCGTACGGGTGAGTCCCTGGCTGACGCCGATCTGCACTTCTGTGATGAAATCCATTTGCAGATCGCGTAATTCCAGCGCCGCCCTCATCGCACGAATGGCGTCGTCCTCGTGAGCCAGCGGCGCACCAAATGAAACATAGAAATTACTGCCTTTGTCGCCGATGATTAACTGGAGCATGTAGCTCTGGTACCGTGCCAGGGTCCGCTGAACGGCCTGGAGATAAGCGTTAAGCTTGGACTGCGCCTCGGGGTCGTCATCATAGTTGATGCCAGAGAATCGCAGGAATAAGGCCACTGTGGGTCGTAGTTCGGTCAGGAATTCTCCCATACCACTCATCAGCCTGTCGTAGACAGGCGGCAGCAACCAGGGGCGGAGCAGATCATCGTTTAGCTCATCCGTCTTCAATGTTGGCCATGGATCTGTCTCAACGTTCGCCTTCAACTTGTT
The DNA here is from genome assembly GCA_022616105.1 of Anaerolineae bacterium. Taxonomy (GTDB): domain Bacteria; phylum Chloroflexota; class Anaerolineae; order Anaerolineales; family Villigracilaceae; genus Defluviilinea. Next base: position 19,137 of record JAKEFL010000043.1, read on the forward strand.
TACCAATGCAAAGCGTTCATGGCTTTCGGGATCTTCACGCCATTCCAATACCTCGATCTGATCACTAAGGGCTGCAACCGCTGCCTGATCGAGCAATACTTCGCCTCGCTCGGCATGATGTTCGCCAGCTGCCAACCGATAGAGAGTCTCTCCTGCCAACGCATCCACCAACTGTATTGTCGGATCGCCTATTAAGAAGCGTCGCGCCGGACCGACGGTCACCACCACTTTGATCGCCAGAGAGACATTACCCGCGCCTTCGATATTGACTTGTTCAAATCGCTGCATGGTCTGCTGGATCGCCAATGCAGAGGCAGTCGCGCGAAGCACTGTGGAGGTTTTGGGTTGAGGGTCCAATAATGATTCGTTTTGATCATCGAACCAACAGGTAATTGCATCACCGCTGAAACCAATTACACTGCCACGATAGCTCTCAATATCATCCACCAGTGCGTCGTAAATTTCATTTAGCCAGCGCGTCAATTCCTCTGCGCCGCGTTGAGGCCCCAGTACCTGAACCAGGGCTTCGGTCAGTGATGTGAAGCCCGATATATCCGCGAAGAGCGCGGCGCCCCTGGTGTGGTCGGGTAAATCCGCGCCTCGCGCCAGTGCATGGCGTCTGTCGGTGGGAATGTAGGCGTATAAAGATTCCATGATGACTTGATTTTACAGGAAGTTGACCATGCAGGAATAGTTCTCCAGAAATTTTAATGAAACGAATCAGTGGAGTTGACTTCCAGTTCTGCAAATGAGAACGCTTGTGGGAATCCGATTCCCACAAGCGTCTCAGTGAGCCTGCCTAACTTCTACTTGACAAACTTAAAGAGTAGTGTATAGGACTGCCCGTCAATGAATTGCACCGTGAATTGCCGGCATGTTCCCTGCCATGAGTTCTCGGTTTTCCAGACATAGTTATACATATTCGTCGCCGCATCGTAACTGAGCGAGCTTGAACCGGCGGTGGTTGTTTGCTCGACGCTGTCGATCGGAGCCAGGCTGGTACATTGAATCTGTTGTGATGTCGGGTAGCCCGCTGCAAAGATATTCAGTCCCTGATTTCCGTTGAGACGGAATTTTATGGGAACAGCACGACCCGAATTCATCTGGTTCATAACGGGCGGGTTATCCACTGGTTGGAAGAAGCCCGTGAAGTTGAAGATCACACTATATTGCGCATTGGCCATTGCTGTGTTTCCAGCTACATCCGTAGCCATACATGTGACAGTCTTTGTGCCAACTGCGTTTGTGAGCACCGCACCACAGCTTTGACTTGCAATCTCTGAGCCAGTATCCGTTGCACCGGCGGTGGCAATGGCGGTCCCATTGAGTAAGACGGGATTAGGCGATACGCTTGGCGCTAAGGTCGGCGCGGTCTTATCGATTTTGATCGGACCAAAGCTGGTGCTGGCAGAATTTCCCACGTTATCAGTGGCCGTGCCGCTGGCGGTTAACGTGCCATCTGTGCTAAAGGTCTGGTCGGCGGGGCAGGAGGCGATATCACTCCCACTATCGGTACAGGTGAAATGTACCGTGACCGTTTGGTTTGTCCATGTATCCGCTGTATAGAGCGTGGAGTCGGCCTTAGTGGCAGTCGCCGTGATCGTTGGCAGTGTCGTGTCGCCCAAGATTGTGAGTGAGGACCCTACACGGCTCGAGCTTTCATAGTAATCATCGCTCAATGTGATACTGGGGCTGACCGGGATGGTGCCATTGAAATAGGCGTCCACTGTGTACGTTCCCGATGGCAGCGGCACGTCTCTAAGTGCGGCATTGCCCGCGAAATCTGCGATCACGGAAGTGGCAAATGTATCTGTGCTGTTATGGATGATGAAGAACACAGACCTTCCGCCCAGCGCACGCCCGGAAGAATCGCGCACGACCGCAACGAACGGCGTAGGTTGATTTGTAAAAATGCTTGCCGACATCGGTGTGACTGTTAGTGTTGTGCTGTCTTTATGGACTGTAAAGTCGCTAGCATCATTCGAGCCCAGATACTCGGCATTGCCGCGGAAGCTTGCTTGAGCTGTGTAGCCGCCAGGCCGTACCACCAGTTTCAAGGTGAGTGTCACCTCACCAGTGGAATCTGTGATCCCGGAAGCTTGTTGTCCGCCGATATCGATGGTCACAAGTTGGTCAGGCAGTGGTTGCCCGCCCGATTGCAATAACAGATTGAAGGTACTTTCCTTGAGATAGATTCCTGAAGTCGGAGGCGATTGTAGAGTCAGCGTTGTCACAGCGGGAGGCGGAAGCTGCGTTGCGTTCTCATCAGCAACACTGTAGTAAGCGCCGAGATTCGTTGCGAGGGTTGTCAAACCGGCACCGCCCACAGCCTGTACCATAAACAGGATATCTTCTGCATTTTCACCAGGTTGAAGGGTCAGGGTGCCTTCCCACAGTGTAGGATCGTTTGGATTTTGAGTCAGATCCAGCGGAGCCCACGTTCCATAATAGCTACTTCCGGGTTTGCCGGTGTATAGCACCCAGACCGCCTGCACTCCAGCCGAGCCATCTGTCGCGGCATTTACACTGAAGTTGATGGCATTGCCATTCTCAACGCCGGAGGCTCCCAGGATGCTTGGAGAGGCGCTGACGCCGGCTGCCTTGGTCGCTGCCGGGCTGCCTGCATCGGTCCAGTTAGCAGAGAGGTAGTAAAGCTGTAAATCCAATTGATTGAATTTGCGTAGTATGCCATCAATAGCACCGGGCGCGCTCGATTGAAATTGTGCCGGGAAGACAATCAGTCGTGTTGTACCGCCGCTGATCGCGTCCGAGAAGTTCGGCGCCCAGGTCTGTGTCGGGTAAAAAACGTCTGCGTTGAAAGACAGGTGCGCAGTAGAGGTCTCTGTTGTGGGGGAGGAGGTCAGCGGGACGATTCCCGTCAGATCAGCATAAGTGCCGCCGCGCAGAGCGACACCGCGCAGAACATTGCCATTCGAGGTAACGTTGAAGATTTCCTTTGGATAGATCGGCTCGAATGGATTGACAACCACACCATCTGCGCCGGAGAGGTATGTCGTTGTAACGGTTCCGCCGCCAGAAAGATTTTGAAGCGTCTTTGTATGCGTGTTCACGACTGGATTCAGTACAACAGGACTACGGCGTAGGCCGAAGCTCGCGCCGGGTCCGCCTGGAACCGGACTGGTCCCACTCACGATGGAACTTTCTGTTGGCGGATTGAGGCGCGCTCCGGGCATGTCCACCTTCATCATCGGCAAACCATAGAGCGTCATCTCGACCAGGGTCTTTTGGTCAATGCCGGTCAATTGCGCTGTCTCTGCCAGGAACTGCTGTTTGGCTTTCACAAGAGCCTGCCCGACCGAGACCGGACCACTGCCAGTGCGGAGCTGCTGTGCCATCCTGAGGAAGAGTCGCTCACCATATTCAACCAGTTCTGTATCGCCGTAGGCGTAGCCGGTGGCTGAGACATAGCCAGCCGCGCCCTTGCTCAGGAATGCCCTCGCCCAATCAGGGTTCGGAGAGATGCCTGTGAGCAGGTCACTATTTGGAATGCTATAGCCACCATGACAACCCAGGGCAAGCACCAATACATCGGTCATATCTGCCAGGGCTTCGATCTCTTCGGCCGAGAGTTCGGTTGCATAATCCGCGGCCAGCAAGTTGCCTGCACTGAAGTGACCTGTTAGCACGGCGACATCAAAGTTGCCGCCCAGTATTTTTGTACGAAGTTGATCCGCTGTCCAGGCGCTTGCATCAGTGGGAGGTAGGCCGGGGGCCTGGATGAGCGTGTCAGCGGTGGAGCTTGTGCCCGCGTCCATCTCAGCTTTGATTGCAACGGCCGCATCACCGACAAAGTCATAACCGGTGATCAGACTTGAGCTAGGCACGATGACACCATCGGCCGCGATATAGGCATCCACCACCGCGCTGATTTCGGTGGCGCTATCCACCAACCGTCCAACCGCCAGGTCTGGTAGAGCCAGAGTGTGACCAGCTTGCGTGAAATCGATCTGTGAGCCATAGGCATCTTGTCCCTGCACGAGGTTGGTTTTCAACCCGGCTTCAGAGGCAGTGGATGACAACACGGGTGGGACATAATCCTTTTCATTGGCAAGGCCCGAAACATCTGGCACTTGGAAGAATGGGATGACATCCGCACCACCCGCCAGCACAATGTATTCGAGAGTCGGGTTTGCTGCGCGGTACGCATCGATCACCTTTTTGATTTCTTTTGCGACTGTGTTCTTGGCTGAGGCACAAGCCAAATGGTTGTCAGCTTGTGTATTGCCAAAGGCGACGCGCTCGTATTTGGAATCGTTGAGGTCAATCACTATGCCGTTCACATCAGAACGTTGGGCGAGGGTCTCAAGAGTGGCCAATGCGTCTGCAATCTCTGTGGGTGTTCCGTGCAGACGGCTTGAATCGGTCAGGATGAGGGACGCTAAGGAACCGGAAGCCAGCGGCGGCCCAGAGATGATCGGGAGCGCACCAGGAACCGATTGAACGTCACCACAAATCCCGCCGGTGACCATCACCTCAAGAGTAAAGGGCGTCTCAAGGTTATAGGGTCCAACCACACGCACATATAAATCCTCTTGTAAGTCATACGTGTTCCGTTCAATCGTTTGTACCGTTGCATATGGATCCATCGAGATACCCAGCAGACTGTTCACCGCAGCACTCGCGTAAGCATCCAGCGAACCAGAGGGCAACGAGCCGGAAGGTAGTGAACCCGAAGGAAGTGAGCCAGAAGGTAATGAGCCGGAAGGCAGCGAACCGGAAGGCAGTGAACCAGAGGGGAGCGAACCTGAAGGCAATGAACCGGAAGGCAGCGAACCAGAAGGCAGTGAGCCAGAAGGTAAAGAGCCAGAAGGCAGCGAGCCAGAAGGTAATGAACCCGAAGGAAGTGAGCCCGATGGAAGTGACCCTGAGGGCAGGTAACCTGTTGGCAGTGAGCCGGAGGGCAAAGACCCGGAAGGCAGAGAGCCAGAAGGGAGTGAGCCTGAAGGTAGTGAACCGGAGGGCAAAGAGCCCGATGGTAGGAACGCTGCATCGGAGGCCTCTGCACTCAACAACTCGGCGTTCTGCGGATCGATCAGCGCGTTATAAATTGGATATGGGTCGCGGTGCAAACTAACCGCGCTTCCGGGCAAACTCGTCAATTTGATGCTGACCGTTGAACCTGGCTGGACAGGGAATTTGAACCACTTTTCCTGAAAGATGTCTGTGATGTATTGTCCGGTTTGCGATTCACCTGAAACCAACTGCGCCTGCACCCAATTCAAGTTGGATGTGGAAACTGGTCGGCAGTACGAGAACTCGGAGGTGCCGCCGCTGCCGGTCGCAGTGGTGGAGATGCCCTGCGGTTCGGGAATACCACCCGCCGGGAGGTTCTGATCGAAGATGACTAAGCCGTTCGAGTCAGTGGTCACCGTGAATGAGCCTACATAATCTTCCCCTTCACCAAAGAAGGTGGGATCACAGGTCTCATTCGAAAAGACGTCGATTGTATAGGTTTGATTGGCCTCGGACTCGAGCATGCCGCCCACGCGCAGGGTTTCGCCCTCGGATGTGGCCAGACTCAAGACGGGATAGTTCTGGTAGTTGTTGGGGCCGGAGATCAAGCCAACATGGTTGAACGTGACTTCGTCATGCGCGAGATCGATGCCCAGGCCATCATTGGAAAAGATGGAGTTTCCGACGACGGTGTTGCCCGTGCCGGAAGCCACACTGACACCTGTGCCGGCATTGAAGGCGATGAGGTTGCCGGTCACGCCCCGTGTGGTTCCGCCGACCGTATTGTCGGGCCCGCCAATGTATACGCCCGCGCGGGCGTCGGTGCCGGCCAGGCCGTCATCAGGCGATTCGCTGCTGCCATTGCGCAGCGCGCCGGTGCCATCGGCTGTCGTGCCGATCAGGTTGCCCCGCACGAAGTTGCCCGTGACATTCGCATCACGCAGCAGGATGCCGAAGTGGCCGTTGCCGGAGATCAGGTTGCCGCTGATGGTATTGTCACTGGCTGTGAAGCCAAAGCTGCCGACGAAGATACCGCGTTGCGAATTACCCAGCGCGGACGTGCCTGCTGGGTTCGTTCCAATGTGGTTGCCTGCAATAACATTGTTCGTCGCGTCAGCCGCGCCAGCGGCGATAAAAATACCATCCCTGTTGGCCGACATCACGTTACGATCAGCCGGTGCGCTGCCGCCGATGGTGTTATCAGAGGTGTTGTTGACATACACGCCAGAGGCAAGAACCCCATTGGCTGTCCCATCCGCTTTGAGACCGAAGAAATTTCCGGCGATAATGCTCCCGGTTCCGTTCACTTCAATGCCATTGTTGAAGTTCCCATGAATCGCCAATCCCCTGATTGTGCTGCCACCGGAACTGATCAACAACGCCTGACCACAGAAGCCATCGCAGCTATCTCCATCAAGCTCGATCTGAATAGCTGCATTGTTGCCCACGGCCAGCGTGTTTGGATTTGCGCCTGGCTGTGTATAACCGTCAATGATCACAGGATCGGTGATCGGAGGCAACTCGGATGCGAGCGAAATGGTCCGCACCCCTTCCGCAGGGATGTTAAATGCTACGAGATCGAGTCCCTCATTGACATTCGCTGCATGGATCGCCTCCCGCAGCGTACAATTGGTCGCGTCGCAGAATTCATCATCCGTGTCCGCGGTCGAGTTAACGGTCAGCGTTGTAACAATAACGTTTGCAATGTAGCGACTTGAATCAGGCGCGCCGTTCCACCACCCGACTTCGAGGGCTTGTCCACAACTGAAATGCTGCGCCCGATCAAACCCAAGAAAGTAGACACCCGGTGTACTGGGGGCTGTCACTTCAATGGTTGCACTGCCAGTTTTCCCCTCTACGCCTGGAATCCCTGTATAGATACAAGTAAAGGGATTGCCTGTGCTGAAACCGATCTCAATCTCATCGATACACCCGGGACAGCCCGGATCAACGATCGAATAGTCCATGCTTACGGAAAAGGTGCTCCCTGGGGATATAAACGCTATATTGCTGCCCTCGTTGATCCTGACATTAGAGATGGTCACTCCGGCAAAACCAGGACTCGTTGGGATAACGTATTGAGCAGGGGCAGCGCCTACCTCCGTCGCGGCGATTGAAATTAACCCGATCTGAGATATCAAAACGGCCAGGATGGTGAAAAGATGAAAAGAACGAAACAATTTTATTGCCATGATCTCCTCCGAAAAAAAAGAATGTATATCGCGTGACATTACAATCTTATGAAATAAAAATTGAATTGCAGGCTTCCCGAGCAGGAAGCAGTCGCCCGCAGAGACGGATTGTCGTCCCCGAACAGCAAATCCTAAAATCTACTTTGTTAAGGATCGAGCTCTTGTTAATCGATGCGACCTGCGAGTCTTCAAGTGAAGGGCCTGCTTTCACCTGACATTTGTCGCAGTCATAAAGCTGTTCTCAAAATGAGAAACTGATTCTTGTTATGAGTCCTTTAAAAAGGTTATCTCTCCAAGTGAAACCACGACCAGATCACTAATAGGCTGGACAGATCAACGGATATTTCGTTTACAAGACGCTTTCGCGTTGAGGGGGATAAACAATGTTGATAATATACAATGAAATTGCAATTTAAGTCTTATATGGTTACTGCATGTGTAACATTTCTTAACATTCAAGGAGACTTGCCCCTAGCAGGTCTTTCATCGAGCGTGCAAGTTCGAGAAATTGGGAATAGGCGCGAGCCGCAAGTCCCATACATCATCGCTACGCTTACGCCTCTTTTCAGGCACAGAACAGATATATGCCGAATAATTCGACGGTTTACCCCATCACATTGTGCTGTGCATCAATTTAGGCCTATATTGCAGCGCCTCTGCCAGATGCGTAGATTGAATCTCTTCACTCCCTGCGAGATCCGCAATCGTGCGCGCCAGTTTCACGCTTTGCGTGCGATGATAGGCGCGTGCCGATAACTGCATTTGACTCATGCACAGCACCATGTCGCCGCTCGTATCAAACTCTGATGCTTCGACACGGTGAGCGAAAGACGAACCGTCAGCACGCCGCCTTCATCCTGCAACTTGCAAAATTGCCGTATCTCCCCAACGCGCATGTCTGCATTACAAATGATCGTTGATTCGTTGTTTGCGAACCGCTTGCTCTGTATATTCCGCGCAGTTTGGACGCGCGCTCTTATCGACTCACTTGATTCCCCTACGCGGTCTCCGCTCAACTTTTCATAATCCACGCGCGGCACCTCGATGTGGATGTCGATTCGGTCGAGCAAGGGCCCTGATATTCGCTTTTGATATTTTGTTACTACCGCTGGCGCACAGGAACATGGTTTTTGCGAATCGCCGTAATACCCACATGGACACGGGTTCATCGCAGCGATGAGCTGAAAGCTGGCACTAAAAGTCAGCGATCCTTTTGCGCGGCTGATGGTAACGATCTTATCTTCCATCGGCTGGCGCATCACTTCGAGGACGCGCGTTCCAAACTCAGGAAACTCATCCAAAAACAAAACACCCCTGTGAGCCAGCGATATTTCACCCGGCTTCGGAATATTTCCGCCGCCCACCAAGCCTGCATGTGAAATCGTATGATGAGGTGCGCGGAAGGGGCGGTGTCTTATCAATGGTGTACCCGCAGGGAGTTGATCTGCAACGGAATAGATGCGTGTGACATCCAAAGACTCTTCGATGCTCATTTCAGGAAGAATGCCTGGCATGGCACGAGCTA
>JAKEFL010000284.1 GCA_022616105.1 Anaerolineae bacterium
GAAGAGTTGCAGGGTCAATTTGCAAGCCGAAGAAAAAAAAGAATGTCGCCGCGAACAAGTCACGCAACGGGCTGATCAAATCATGTGCGCGTTCCGCAATGGGACCTGATAGCGCAATTCCAACGAGAAATGCTCCAATCGCAGCGGAGACCTGCAACCTCTGTGCAATGCCCGCAACCAGTAGGATCATGCCAAACGTCGTCAACAAAATGATCTCGTTCGATTCGTGAGAAATGTTATGGCTGATATTTTCGCCGTATCGAACCGCGACAAATAACACAATGCTTACTGTAACCAGTGCAATCAGGATGGATATCAATCCCGTCAGCCACCCCTGACCGATCAACAACACAGCGATCAGGGGAAGGTACACTGCCATTGCCAGGTCTTCAAAAACGAGGATGGAAAGAACAATAGGCGTTTCTGGTTTGTTCATCCTGCCAAGTTCACTCAAGACTTTCGCGATAACGCCCGATGAGGAAATGTATGTCACGCCTCCAAGCAGGACCGACGCAAGAGGATCCCAGCCTAATAAGAATCCACATAGTAAGCCAGGTGGAAAGTTCAGCAAAAGATCCATGATGCCTGCTGGTAGTCCGCGCTGAAGGTTTTCCTTTAGTTCTGTTCCTGTGTATTCCAGCCCCAGCATAAACAACAATAATAATACGCCGATCTCTGCCCCCACATGGATGAAGTCTTCGCTAAAATTGAGGGGCAGGAGACCACCGTTTCCAAAACTGAGTCCCGCCAGCAGATATAATGGAATGGCTGAAAACCCCCAGCGGCTTGCGAGGCGTGCCAAAAGAGCCAGGCCAATGACTGCCAGACCCAATTCGATGAAAATCAAAGATACGTCAATGCCAGCTTCACTCATGATAACAATTAAAACACAAACCTTGTTGGATTCTCAAGATTGTATACAGGATATATAGATATATAATAGAAGCCAGTAACACAGATATACTTCGGGAGAGTTTTAGAGAAGGAGATTAACATATGAGATGGCAATGGAAATTGGGCCGCTTTGCCGGCATTGATGTATATGTGCATGCAACCTTCCTCCTGCTCATTGGGTGGGTTGGTTACAACTACTGGCTTCAGACTCGGGAGTGGAGTCAGGTCTTGATCGGAATCCTCTTCATCATTGCACTGTTTGTCTGCGTTGTCCTCCACGAGTATGGGCACGCGTTGACTGCGCGCAAGTATGGCATCAAGACACGCGATATCACACTTTACCCCATCGGAGGTGTAGCCCGCCTCGAGCGTATTCCAGACCGCCCGATTGAAGAACTATGGGTCGCGCTGGCCGGACCGGCTGTGAATCTCGTCATCGCTGCGGTTTTGATCGCATATCTCGTTCTAACGAATGGCCTGGCTTCGCTTGTGGATATGAGCATCGCTCGAGGCTCGTTCCTCGAACGATTGATGGCAGTGAATGTCTCCCTGGTTTTATTCAACCTGATCCCTGCCTTCCCAATGGATGGCGGCCGAGTCCTGCGTGCCTTGCTTGCACTGAGACTGGAATACACTCAGGCTACACAGATCGCCGCGTATGTCGGTCAGGGATTTGCATTCTTATTTGGGTTCATTGGTTTGTTCAGTAACCCCTTCCTGGTCTTCGTCGCCTTATTTGTGTGGATCGGTGCGGCTCAGGAGGCAAGCATGGTGCAGATGAGAAACTCGCTCGGCGGTATTCCTGTCACACGCGCCATGCAAACTGACTTTCATATTCTTTCACCGTCTGATACGCTGGGACGCGCAGTTGAATTGATCTTATCGGGTTCACAGCACGATTTTCCTGTCGCTGAGAACGGACGGGTGGTGGGCATCCTGGATCGCGATAGATTGATCTCTGCCCTTTCACAGAACGGTCAAAACGCGCTGGTCGGGGATGGAATGCGCCGGGACGTGCCTGAAATTGACTCTCATGATATGGTTGAAGCGGCTCTGATGCGTCTGCAGGAATCAGGTGCAAAGACATTGCCTGTTACACACAACGGTCAATTGGTAGGGTTGATTACATCAGAGAACATCACAGAATTTCTCATGATACGTTCTGCGCTGAAAACAATGCGCAAGACTTCAATCACTTGAGATTTATTCACCTTACGCAGCATGAGGCTTTTCGACATGTCACCCTGAGCAATAGCGAAGGGTCTCTGAGACAGTCTTAGAGATTCTTCGCTTCGCTCAGAATGACATTGTGCGAGATGAGTGATTTACTCAACTTCAAATATAAACTTTGTAGGGTCTTGTGTGAAATTTGACCATGCGATGCACTGGCGCGGAGTAAATACGAACAGTCCACCACCGTCCCATGAATTGGATTTGGGCGCGTAGCCAAACCCTTTATATTTTTTGTAGGCTTGCGAAAGTTTCTTTCCTAATTCTGGTGAAGGTTTTCCCGCGGGTTCAGCGATCCCTTCCAGGATGATGGCTTCGCTTCCGCTTTCGAGGTGAAGCGAGATGTGCGGGTTTATTTCTATATTACGCGCGTGACGAGTCTCTGGGCTGCCATCATAATAAATCTTTCCATCCACATAAACGCACCAGCGCGGGACGACATGCGGCTTCCCATTGGGACGGACGGAACAAAGCCAATAGTGTTTGGACTCGGTCAATTGCGCGGCGACCCAGTCCCAGGTCAGGAATGAGACGGGTTTGTCCACATATCCTTTTGGAAATTTTGGGCGGGTGACCTTTGGAGTGTTCATGGTTGATATCTCCTTTGATGAAGCGATCAGGCAAAATAAAGCAGAAGACTTGCGGCAATCATTGCCAACGCCAAACCGATCTGCACTTCTGCAACCCATGTTTTCTTTTTCTCTTTATCATACCAATAACGAATTGTATATTTGGTGACCCACATTGGGTAGATGCCTGTTGCAAAGGCAAGCATCCCATCGAATAAAGAAAGCGTACTCACGAATGGGACAAATAACAAAAAGAATTGTTCTTTGAATTTATCTTGATGTATAAAGATGTAAACAGCCAAAACTACCAGCGGTAAAAATATCGCCGCGACAATGAACTGATAACCACGCTTGAGCCATGTAAATTGCGGATTCAACCGAATCAATTCATTCAAACTCATTCTTTCGACATTGTCTAAAACGAACAGCGGGAAATACAATAAAAGTATTGAAACGATCAAAACGAGATAAGCAAGCAGCATCCTATCCATGTTATGGGACGATCACCGCGCGCACATCGCTGGTGAAACTATCAAGGTCGTCCAAACATTTGTTGATTTTATCCGCATCCAATGGAATGATCTGCGAGACAACGCGCGACGTATCAAGAATTTTTCTGTGCGCCATATCCATCA
>JAKEFL010000285.1 GCA_022616105.1 Anaerolineae bacterium
AATTACCTGCGCGCTTTCCAAAAGCGGGCTGGGTGGAACAGGAACCTGATGATATCCTTCGCACGGTGAAAGAAGCATGCGCACCCCTGCTTGATAAATATGATATCGCCGCAGTCGGATTCGATAATCAAGGCGAAACTTTCATCCTTTGGGATAAGGATACAGGCAAGCCCGTGACACCTGCCATCGTCTGGCAGGACACGCGCGGACAATCTGTCTGTGATGCACTCGCTTCGCGCGTCGACGTGAACCTGCTCCGCCAAAAGACAGGTTTACTCCTCGACAGTTATTTTTCCGCACCCAAACTGAAGTGGGTGTTTGAAAACCATCCAGATATTCGCAAACAGGCACACGAAGGGCAACTGAAATTCGGCACGACAGAAACGTGGGTGCTCTGGTCACTGACAAATGGTAAGTTGCATGTCACTGATCCATCGACTGCTTCGCGTACGCTTTTGTTCGATATGAATCGATTCGAATGGGATGATGACTTATTGGCTTTATTTGATGTCCCGCGTAGTATGCTGCCAGAAGTGAAACCATCCGCTGGATTTATTGGCGATATTGATTTTGGCAATGGCAAACCGTTACCTCTCCATGCCTTGCTCGTAGATCAACAAGCCGCGTTGTTTGGACAAGCGTGTTTCAAGGCGGGCGATATGAAGTGTTCGTTTGGGACCGGCAGTTTCTTATTAATGAATATTGGCGACAAACCACAGTTATCCAATCATGGACTGCTCACAACCGTCGGCTGGAATTTCAACGGACATACTGCCTATGCTTTCGATGGAGGGATATTTGTCACCGGTTCGGCTGTGCAGTGGTTGAGAGATAATTTGAAATTGATTCCAGACTCAGCTTCAAGCAATGAGGCAGCAAAGCGATCAACCGATTTAGGTGTGGTAGTCGTCCCTGCGCTGCAAGGTCTCGCCGCCCCGCATTGGCGGACAGATGTGCGCGGCGCGATGTTTGGATTGAATCGCAGTACGACAGCTGATGACATTGTCCGCGCGACATTGGATGGAATCGCGTGTAGAGTATACGAAGTGGTGAATGCCATGTCACACGATGCTGGCAAAAGTCCCCCACACCTGAAAGTAGATGGGGGTCCATCGGGGAATCCATATCTAATGCAATACATCGCAGATTTGTTAAACATGGAAGTCCGTGTGGCGGCGGCGCGGGAAGCAACCGCGATTGGAATTGCAAATCTTGCTGCACATTCCGCCATGGGAACTTCCTTAAATGAGCTTGCTTCACACTGGCAGTCAGAAGCAGTATATTTTCCGAAAATCAATGAAACTGAACGCAAATATCGGCTTGAGAAGTGGAATAAAGCCTTGGAAGTATTGAAGTTTTACCATTCGTAATTCTTTGATTGAATGGTGTACACTTGCACCAGCACGCAAGTGCAGGTGTCGAAACCAGCAATAACAAGTGAACATGAAATTTTAGAATATGGTCTCGATACGGGTCGGGAAAACCTCGCCCCTACTCGACCACCGATGATATGGAAAACATATTTGACATCACCATTATCGGCGCGGGTGCGATTGGAACTGCGATAGCGCGTGAACTTTCGCGTTATGAATTGAACATCGTGTTGCTTGAAGCCAATTCAGACGTGGGTATGGGCACATCAAAAGCCAGCACTGCGATTTGGCATACAGGCTATGACGCGATGCCCGGCTCGCTTGAATCCGTGCTTTTGAAGAGAAGTTACTCGTTGCTGGAAGAATTTATGGAAGAGGCGGGAAGTCCATTTGAAAAAATCGGTGGATTGCTGATAGCGTGGAATGAAGATCAACTGCAAACACTTCCCAAATTGTTGGAGAAGGCAATTGAAAACGGGGACACAGATTGTTATCTGATTGATAAAGATGAAGTTTATAAAAGAGAGCCGCATCTTGGTAAAGGCGCATTGGGTGGAATGTTCGTCCCTGGTGAAGGGATTCTCTGCACTTTCACCATTCCGATTGCATTGGCAACGCAGTCTGTGGTCAATGGTGTGAGACTTGAATTGAATTTTCGAGTTGAGAAAATTTCCAAAGAGGACGATTTCCATGTAATTCACCGTCACCCCTCTCCCCGCTTCGTCTCCGCTAGCGGAGCCTGTCCTGAGCCTGTCGAAGGGCTCAGCGCGAATGGGAGAGGGGAGATTCGGGCGCGGTGGGTCATCAATGCAGCGGGGTTATTTGCAGATGAAATCAACTCTCATTTCGACCTCAATAGTTTCAAAGTCACGCCGCGACGCGGGGAGTTGATCGTTTTCGATAAGATGGCGCGTAAGTTGGTAAATCATGTTCTGCTGCCAGTCCCTACATCTACAACAAAAGGCGTATTAGTGAGTCCGACGATCTATGGAAATGTATTATTAGGACCGACTGCTGAGGAAGTCAATGATAAATCTGCAACGAATACAAGCACCACTGGTTTGCAGATGCTGCTGGAAAAAGGCAAGTCAATTTTGCCTGAATTACTTGATGAAGAGGTCACTGCTTCTTATGCAGGTTTGCGCGCCGCGACTGAACACAGTGACTATCAGATTTCGCTCGATGCAGAACAAAGATATATATGCGTTGGAGGGATTCGATCCACGGGCATTTCTGGATGTCTGGGAATCGCAGAGTATGTGAGCGAACTGTTGCAGGAAGGTGGGGTGACATTGAAAGCCAAGCCTGAATTCAAGAAAATTAAAATGCCCAACATCGGCGAAGCGTTTACGCGTCCACATCAAAGCGCGGCGATGATTGCGGAAAACTCTGATTACGGAAAGATCGTCTGCCACTGTGAGTGCGTCACACTGGGTGAGTTGAGGGGCGCTATTAACTCTGAAATTCCCGCGAAAACATTGGACGCACTTAGAAGAAGAACGCGTGCAATGCAGGGACGATGTCAGGGGTTTAATTGCCACGCCTATATGAATGTCATTCTGAGTGAACGGAGTGAGCGAAGAATCTCTACCACGACGAGCGAGACTCTTCGGTCGCAACGAGCGCTCCCTCAGAGTGACAAGAAACAAACGGATGTATTAATCGTCGGCGCGGGACCTGCTGGGCTTTCTGCCGCGTTGGAGTTGAAAAAACTGGGTGTGAAGAATATCCTTATTGCAGAACGCGAAACAGAGGCTGGCGGTATTCCGCGCCTGTGCGGGCATACAGGATTCGGCATGCTCGATTTGTATCGCGTGATGACGGGACCTTCGTACGCGCGTAAGTATCGGGAGATAGCTGAAAAGGCGGGAATAAAAATAGCGACGAATACCACAATTACGGGCTGGAATAACGCCGCCGAAGACGGCGGCTTGAGCACCTTAAGTTATACATCACTTGACGGCATTGGGAATATCGAAGCAAAAGCTGTTTTGATGGCAACAGGTGTGCGTGAAAGACCGCGCTCAGCGCGGCTTGTGCCCGGCACGCGCCCGCAGGGAGTCTTTACCACAGGTTCACTTCAACGCTTTGTGTATGAACAGTATCTGCCCGTTGGGACGCGCGCGGTGATCGTTGGCGCAGAGGTTGTGAGTCTCTCCTCAGTATTGACTCTCATGCACGCAGGAGTACGTGCGGTGAACATGGTGACTGAATTGCCGCGCCATCAACTTTACATGCCAATATTCCTGCCTGCGAAAATTTTGTTCGCGGATATTCTTGCTCACACAAATATACTTAATAACAAGAAGGTGACAAATATCTTCGGTCATCAACGTGTGGAGGGAATCGAGATTACAGATCTGGATTCGGGGAAAACTCAAATCATTGATTGCGATACCCTCATCTTCACAGGCGATTGGATCCCTGAGAATGAACTTGCGCGAAGAGGAGATGTAAAAACTCTTAAGCCATCGCTGGGACCGCAA
>JAKEFL010000286.1 GCA_022616105.1 Anaerolineae bacterium
AGATATTTGCCAATATCATCAGGTTCGGTACCAGGACCCGTCCACCAGAAGAAAAACGGCGCGCCGCGTGATTTGAACCAGTCAATGGTTTCATGGATGGCGGACTCAACTTCCTCGGGCGCGAGGTTTGTTCCCCAGGCGCCTTTGTACATGGGGTTGGTCGGGAAAACAAGATGGCGTGATAGTTTCGTTGTCTTTTCGATTTGACTGTTTGGCAATGCAGTCATGGCATGAAACAGCGCGAAGAGATTTGCCTCCACAGCCCACCCAAGCTGTAAGTCACTGGCAGTTTTGAGAATGGGATCGGTTTTCATAAGATTCCCCTGTATCAATAGATTTTATCGCAGTGCCTGCGCGATAAAACTCGCGATCAAACCGAGCCAATATGCAGCGGTGTAATAGATAAATAATGGCTGCCTGCCGCGCTTCCACAACAACCATGCTGAAAGGACTGCGAGTAATGCAACGATATACAAGTCGAGTCCAATTTCTTCGAAGCCCAGATTTGCCAAAATGCCGGAGCCAAGAAAAAGCGCATTGAATATGAGCAGCGCAACATCACCGCCTGTCAGCGTTCCTCTGTACGGGAAGACCACTTGGAGAAATAGCAATGCCGCATTTACCATTACAAATCCTATGAAGAACACCCAGTGACTGAATTCGTCATCATTGAAAATAACGATACGACATAAATCGCTGTTGGCGTCTTGTAAGCAAAAGCGATGATGCAGGTAATTGGTCACTTCGTGGTCGCCATAACTCGCGCCGAGAAGATACACTCCAACGATAAATATCAGGTTGACTGTGAGATGAGCGTTCCCATCGCGGGCAGGCGATTCGTACTCGATCCTCTTTTTGAGGAGATAGAAAGCCACTAAACTGATCAGCGGCAGGATGAGCATGTTGTTGAAATCCACCCAGCGCAGGAATTCATTGGGCAGAACATAGCCGAGAGTCCATGTTCCCAAACGGTTGATCGAAACCAGAATTGCCACAACAGATTGCACAGCCAGTAAAAGATGGATACGTTGCATGGATTCTCCTCACAGCAAGACCGCTGTTAGAAACACCTCTATATCCTATCTGTTGCTCTATTCTTGATAGACGCAGGGGCGACCCGCCCCGTTGATCGAATACCTTGACGATCCTGACGGGTCGCCCTTACGGTACATGGCTTTAGCTTGCGCGTTTTCTTAATGGCAATACTTTATTATACGTAAGTGATCTCCATACCCATTCCAGCGGTCCATATTGGAAATATTTCAGCCATAGAATGCTTAGAATGACATCCACGAAAAAGAGACCGATGGCGATGATCAAAAGTTGAGTAGGAACCAGAGAGGCATAGAGTCTTAAGCCAAAAGAATAAAACAGGAACGAAAAAACAATTGTGTGTGTCAAATATACTGTTAGGGCTGTTCTGCCAATGTTTGCCAGAGGCAGCAGGAAAGGTCTGATGCGGTTGATTGTGAGAAGCAACAGGAAACCAATAATATAAATAAAGACCTGAAAAAGATTGGTTACCCCAATAACGATTTCTTCCACGGAAAGCAGCAGGGCAGGGTAGCGCAGGGTTTCCAAATCTCTCAGCATGATTTTATCCGCCAGAAAGCCCACTGAAAAAATGCAGAAACAGATTATCAAAACCCTGAACCAATATCGAGACTCTTTCCTGAAGGTGGAGATGTAGTTTTTCTTTCCGACATAAAGTCCCATGAGGAAGAATGCCAGCCGATTCAGATGCGAGATCAATACCTCCAATTCACTGAATTTTTGAAGATAAAGCGTGATGCGTTGTTGAAGGATCTGCCCGTATGGAGCAGTTGTATAAAAATTGATGTACCCCTGGATCGACCCCAATGCTGGCGCTGGCTGGACATGAAACTGAAAAAAATTATTAACGATATTGAACACGTGAGGTGCAAAATATAAAGCCAACGCAGTGCTTAAAATGAATTTTGGTGAATACTCCACAAGCAAAAGCAACACAAAACCAAATGCCGCGTAAATGAATAGAATGTCCTCCTCCCAGACGAAGATCATATGTGCCAGCCCAAATAACATCAGGATCGCCAAACGCCGCGCCAGGAACGCGTATGGGTTTGCATTTTTTTGCCTGGCATTCAAAAACTGGATCGAAAAACCCAACCCGAACAGGAAGGAAAAGATCGGATAAAACTTCCCGGTAAAAAACCAACTGACAATGCGGAAAACACTCGCATTGAGCGGATCGGTAAATTGATCATAGTATTCACTGAAGTATGGGGCAGGGACGCTGAAGTAGAATATGTTTACCAGAATGACGCCAAACAGCGCAAAACCGCGCAAGATATCGATATCCAGAATTCGATCGGTTGATTTGCTTGGGACGATTTGAGCAGCACGTTCTGATTTCATGAATGATTTATCAGACAATATTTCTACAAGTTATATCATGTCACTCTGAGGGAGCGGTTGTTGCGACCGACACTTGCACCGCACTGCGTTCGGTGCAGTGCAGGTGAGAGTCTCATGTTTTTGAGAGTAGGGATCCTTCGCGGAGTTTATCCTGAGAGAAGCCGAAGGGCTCAGGGTGACATTTTGAAAGGGGTTCTGGTCACCTTCAATTCGTGAGATTCAGCGATTGCTTTGCGAGCATGGAAAGTTCCCTGTCTGCGCGGTTGGATGCGATCTCCTGTAGAGCGGGCAGAGCGCGTCTATCCTTTAATTCTCCCAATGCCGCGATGACTTGCTTTTTTACCTCACGTTCCGGGTCATTCAAAATTTCCAACAACACCAACGTAACGCGCGGATCTTTGATCTTGCTCAACGCGATGACTGAATGGATTCGTATCCACATTTCGGGATGACTCAACGCCTCAATCAATACATCGACAGCTGGCGCGCCAAATTTAGCCAGCGACTCAGCGGACGCGCTCCCTACATCATAGTGCATGTCATACAGTTTCATGCCCAAAGGCTCAATGGCGCGCGGGTCGCCTAACTTGCCTAGCAGTGTTGCAGCAAACTTGCGGACTGTCCCTTCTTTATCTTCGAGCGCCTTGATCAGCGGATCAACAGCCGCACCTCCCATCTTTTCGATGGCTTGCAACAGATCCACTGCCGCGTATTCGCGTTCATACCACCAATAGGAATCGTGCAAGGCTTCCATCAGATAGGGCAACGCGGCAGGATGTTCAGTGTTACCCAGTGCTTTCGCCGCAGCCTGACGCACTTCTATCTTTGGATCATCCAGCAACACATTCGTGATGGCGTCAAATGTAGATGGGTCTTTGAATGATCCGAGCGCCAAACATGCCGCAATACGGACTTCATCTTCAGGGTCTTTCAATGCATCAAGCAAAAGAGACATTGCCCTTTTATCCCCAATTTTCCCCAGTGCCAGTGCGGCACGCGAGCGAACGGTAAAGTATTCGCCCTGCAGTGCTTCCAATAAGACATGCACAGCTGTTCGATCTTTGCTAATTGAAAGCACTTCAGCAGCGCGTCCACGGATGATGGGATGCGCGGTTGCAAGTAACTTTGTCAATGTGGGCGTAGCCGAGGGAATTCGAGCGAGGACCTGCTGATAAATCGGGAGCAGGCTCAAGTCCTGGGTTTGAAGCGCCTCAAGAAGAGCTGGAACTGCATCCGCGTCGAGTCGAATTAGTTCCTGTGCAGCATAGTCGCGTTTGGTCGGATCCGAAAGTTGGGGGATGAGGCGCTTGGCTTGCGCCTGCGCGGAGCGTCCACCAGTGAGCCAGTTCATATTTTTATTTTATCTTAAAAGAAAGGCTCAACTATGAAAAAAGTGCTTCTTTCACGGCGGACGTTAGACGCCTTTAGCGCGGTCCGCTACACAAATAATCTAGCGCATAGTGCGTTCTCTAACGCACACTACCTGCTGATTACTCATTCAATAGATTAGCCAAAAGAAAACTCCTCGCGATGCGAGGAGCAGTGATCCGCCAAAAGTGAATTTTAGAGGCCCTAAACCATCAGGCTGACAGCGAGCAGAGCGAGTCCCAAAAACGCGAGCCAAAACGAAAACCCTGCAAGAGCACCAACAACACCAAGATTACCAAGCAAACCGAGCACACCAAGCACTACTGAAATCAAAAAATTAATGGATTTGGGGGAGTAAGTTTCATTCTAGTTTCCTTTTTCTCCCTGAACTTGCAAATTGAAGTGAGGCTGGCGAATCACTTAACTCTTTATAGCAAAAAGTCATTGATAATACAATACTTTTATCAGTTGATTACCTTAAATTTTTTCAATGACATAAATTCTCAGCACCAGGGAGTGGCGAATGTCATGGGCTTGTCCAAAGATTTAACCACGGAGCGCACAGAGAACACCGAGAAAAGCCTTTAAACAATCTCTGTGCGCGAAGCGTCTGTGTTCTCTGTGGTGGAGGATTTCGGCCCACCCTTTTAGCCACTCCGTAGCACCAGAAATTGGACTGATAATCTCTGATATAATTTTTGCTGTTTAGAGGAAAGCACATCGTGGCGCTCGTAGCGCCATGTTATTTTGCCTGTAGTTTGCCATCATTTTTTATTGGGAGTAACGATGAAGAAAGAACAACAACTTGATTTGTATTACCAAATGGTGCTGATCCGCCGCGTGGAGGAACGTGGTGCCGAACTTTACCAGGCTGGCAAGATCGGCGGCTTTATGCATCTCTATATTGGGCAGGAAGCTGTCAGCACTGGTTTGATCGCGGCGCGCGAGCCGCGTGACCGCGTGATCACTGCGTATCGTGATCACGGTGTGGCGTTGAACTGTGGACTCTCTGCCAACGAAGTAATGGCGGAGCTTCTCGGAAAAGCAACGGGCATGTCAAAAGGTAAGGGCGGCTCGATGCATATGGCAAGTGTCGAGAAAAACTTTTGGGGCGGACACGCAATCGTTGGCGGGCATCTGCCGATTGCTGCTGGGCTTGCCACCGGCGATCAATATGCAAAAAACGATAACGTGACCATTTGCATGTTCGGTGATGGCGCAACGAACATCGGTTATTTCCATGAGGCATTGAATCTTGCCAAGACATGGAAATTGCGCGTATTGTGGGTTTGTGAGAATAATGTCTATGGCATGGGGACGTCTGTCGAACGCGCTTCGGCTGTGAAGGAAATCCGCCAAAAGGCCGAAGGTTATGAAATGAAAAACTCGCGCATAGGCGGGATGGATGTGACGAAGGTCTACGAAGCTGCAAAGGAAGCAATTGATTACGTCCGCAAGAACAGTGACCCATATTTCCTCGAAGTGGATACCTATCGTTTCCGGGGTCACTCAATGGGCGACCCTGAGCGCTATCGCAAGCAAGAGGAAGTGAAGAAGTGGGAAGAAAGCGACCCGATTGGAATTTTTCGTAAACATCTACTTGAGAAGAAAGCTGCCACTGCAAAGGCGCTGGATGAAATTGAAGCGCGCGTGGAAGAGGAAGTGAACAAGGCTGTGGAATTCGCGGAAGCGAGCCCCGAGCCTGCGATGGAAGATTTGTTCAATGAAATTTATGCAGAATAACCTTATATCACACCTGCACTTACATCAGGTGCAAGTGTTGCGAGGGCGTTTTTTGCCCGAAGCCGCGAAGCGTCCTCGTAAGTTGAGATTGCTTCGTCGGGCTATGCCCTCCTCGCAATGACATAGTGAAGAGGAATTATGGCAAAAATCACAATGCGCGAGGCAATCTCGCAAGCTCTTACGGAAGAAATGGATCGCGATCCCGCAGTTTTTATTATCGGCGAGGAAGTTGGCGTCTGGGGTGGAACCTATGCCGTCACCAAAGGTTTTTATGACAAGTATGGACCCGAACGCATTAAAGATACGCCCATTGCAGAAAACGCTATTATCGGTGCAGCAATTGGCGCGGCAATGGTGGGACAGCGCCCTATTGCGGAACTGATGACCATCAACTTTGCATTCTCGGCAATGGACTATGTTGTTAATCAGGCGCCCAAGCTTCATTATATGTTTGGCGGGCAATTCATGGTCCCGCTGGTGATCCGCGCGGTGGGTGGCGGTGGGCGTCAGCTTGGCGCGACTCACTCACAAACACCGGATGCCATCTTTGCTCACTTCCCAGGCTTGAAGGTTGTATCGCCTGGAACGCCAGAAGATGCGAAAGGATTGCTTAAGTCTGCGATTCGGTCGAATGACCCTATTCTTTTCATCGAGCACGCGACCATGTATCAAATCCGCGGCGATGTCCCTGATGAAGAGTATCTCATTCCGATTGGAAAGTCCAAAGTACAGCGCGAAGGAAAAGATGTCACCATCGTGACATATTGCAAAGGTCTCGAACTTTCGATGAAAGCCGCCGATGAATTATCAAATGCAGGCATCGAAGTTGAGATCGTCGACCTTCGCACTTTGCGCCCGCTCGATATGGAACCTGTGCTTGAGTCATTCAAGAAAACAAATCGCGCGGTTGTCGTTGAGGAAGGTTGGAAGTCCTACGGCGTCGGCTCGGAAATCGTCAGCCGCATTTACGAAGAAGCTTTTGATTATGTCGACGCGCCCATACTTCGCGTCACACAAAAGGAAGTCCCGCTTCCCTACAACCGCACGCTCGAGCAGGCTGCACTACCTCAGGTGCCTGACATCGTCGCGGCGGTCAAGGAGGTCTTGAAATAATGGCAGAAACAATCAATATGCCCAAACTGGGCTTCGACATGGCGGAAGGCACGCTGATCCGCTGGGTGAAACAGGTCGGTGAAAATATCAACAAAGGCGATGTGCTCGCCGAAATCGAAACCGACAAGGCGACTGTCGAGGTTGAGTCACCTGCAAGTGGGGTTGTCCTCCAACATATTGTGGATCAGGGTTCCATTGTCCCTGTGAATGCACCGATAGCAGTTGTTGGAAATGCGGGGGAAAAAGTGGATGCTCCGACATCTGCCACCCCGCAGAAAACGGAAGAAAAACCGATTCCGCCGAAGCCTGAGCCTGTCGCAGATGCCCGTCAGGGTGCTCCCGTTGCTCAAACAAAGCCTACACCTGAACCTGCCCAGAGCGGAGCCGAAGGGGATGGTCACGTTAAAGCCTCCCCTCTCGCGAAAAAGATTGCCCGCGACAACAAAGTGGATTTATCGCGCGTTGAAGGGACGGGTCCCGGCGGACGTGTTGTCCGCAAAGATGTTGAAGCCGCGCTTTCCAGCGGAGCGGCTGCAAAGCCATCGATTTCAACGCCGATCCCACCTCCCGTTCCCGTCTCTCACGAAGATGAAACGATTCAACTCACAAAACTCCGCCAGGCCATCGCGCGCCGTATGACAGAATCGAAAACAACTGTTCCTCACTTCTATGTGACTCACGAATACAAGATGGATGCAGTGATGGCGATGCGGAAACGAGCCAATGAGTATTTACCCGATAATGAAAAACTTTCCGTCAATGACTTCGTCCTCAAAGCCGTGGCATTGACATTGCGGCAATTTCCCAATCTGAATGGGTCATTTGCCAGCAATAATCAAGTCGTTCGTCATGGCGCAGTGAATGTTGGAGTCGCTGTTGCAGTTGAGAATGGATTGCTAACCGTTGCTCATAAAGATACTGACCAAAAACCATTGCGCCAGATTTCCAATGAAGTCAAAACCATGGTCTCCCGCGCACGGGAAGGCAAAGTCAAACCGGAGGATATCGAAGGTTCGACTTTCTCAGTCAGTAATCTGGGCATGTATGACGTGGAACATTTCATCGCGATTCTCAATCCACCTGAAGCCGCGATTCTGGCCGTTGGCTCCGCACGTGAAGTGCCAGTTGTCGAAAACGGTGAGATCAAACCGGGCTGGAGAATGAAAGCGACAGTTTCGGTTGATCACCGCGTCAGCGATGGAGCTGAGGCTGCGCAGTTCATGCAAGCGCTGGCAAAGTATTTGGAAGAGCCATTGAGATTACTGGTGTAACAAACAAATTTCCGAAGCCGCGGGCTTCGGATGTTTTATCTATGAAATAAGTCTTAACGAATAATTAGGTAGAGCCGTTGAGCCTTCTGGTTAAATTAACACTGTATCCATCAGCAGAGGGACATTCAGCTGACCGCCTAATTTTCATTTATTTGGGCTATGTAACCAACCGTTAATCCAAGCGTCATGACTACAACCTTGCATATTTGTCAGTCCCTGAATAAAGCCAGCCTCGCAGTTGGCCCACTTTTCGGCCTTTAAGCTGGGCATAACTTTTAGACGGCGTACTGGAAAGAAGGTAGAACATAGAACTCGATTTCCGGTTTTCTTTTAGGCCAACATTTTTTTTGATCCCCTTTTTAATATTGTCGGCATGTTCCCCGGCTGTGCCAGCCGGCCCTGTGCAGTTACCTAATTTTCAGGTTCGGGAAAGCCCAACGATAGTGGCGCCGACTGCTACGGCGCAATCCACGAAACCTGAGCCTCAGATAGATCGGGCTGAGCCTCCGTTTGAGGTCCGCTTATCTACCATAAGGTCAAGGGCGAAGGTGTTCAGGAGCGGAGATATCACCGAGGTACAACAAGCCCAAGCGGCGAATCTTCAGGTAGATGACAGCATCGAAGTGATTAAGCTGGAAGAGCAGGATGAGCAGAGTTACAGTATTCTGGATTTCTCAGACGACCTCGAGGTAGAACTCTTCGGCAATACATCGGTTTTCCTCGCAGATCTAAGGCAAGCAGCAGGAGGTTCTACCCATGTAACCCTGCGCCTCGAGGGCGGGAATATGTTTGTGCATCTAAATGACCAAACGACCTCCCAGGTCATGGTCCAGACTCTATATGCAACGATAAGAACTCTCACGGATGGCGCGGAATTTGATGTTTGCCACAACGAAGAGCTCACATGCGTTCTGGTAAAAAAGGGAGTTGTCGAGGTCAGTGCTCAGGGCAGGATGAATATCGTCAAAGCCGGAGAGGCCGGCCTTGTTCTAAAAGATGAATCTCCATCTCCGACTATTTGTGCGCCCACCCCGGTATTCATCGCCTGGGAGGGACGTTATCGACGGTTCGTAAACGCCCGGGCTCTGGATAAAGAATTATCTCTATTACCACAGAAGCCTTGCACTGTGACCGCGTCGGGGTTCCCATTTAATGCACGCATACTGTATCGAGATGAATTCAGGAATCCATCCAGCGGATGGGCTCGAGGAACCATCGGTAATTTCATTGTTGACTACCTTCGCTTATCCGGACGGAGATACTACCGATACTACCAGGTTCAAGTTCAAGGTCCCAACGATCAATATTTCGCTTCTGTACCCAAGGATCGCGTATACGGGGACGTGAACGTCGATATAAAAGTTGCTGCTGAGGCGGCGAGCAGCAGTGACTTTCGCTACGGGCTGATCTTACGCCAGTCAGGAGATCAGTATTATGCCTTCATCATATCGCCGGTTAACAAGACCTGGTATTTTCTCAAAAGTTCCTCGACTGGGCTGGAAACCCTGAGGGAGGGTACAGATGAACGCATGCGCGGTTTGGAGGCCAGGAAGACGCTGCGCGTCGAAGCCTACGGCTCAATCTTCCTGCTTTACATAAACGGCCGGTTCATTGATTGGATCAGTGATCCTGATTATGCCAGTGGAGAAGTCGGTTTATTTGTCGAATCTATGGACAGTCCTGATGCGCTTATCAACTTCGACTCGATCATCATCTGGGATGTGCCGCCAGCTGTGCAAAATCCCAATCAGGGTGCAAGAGAGTATTGTTTCAATGCCAGGGATGACGACGGTGACCGCTTGATAGACAGATCAGACCCCAACTGCCAAAGACTGGATCTTCCCTCAACATCACTGCCGCTGCCAACCAATACACTAAAGCCAACGAATACACCAAAACCTACCAACACACTCACGCCACAGCCAACGAATACACCAAAACCTACCAACACACTCACGCCACAACCTACCAATACACCAGGGCCAACCAATACACCAAAGCCAACTAGAACACCCACGCCACAGCCTACTAATCCGCCACCCGCTACCAATACGCCACAACCTACTAATCCGCCACCCAATACCAATACGCCACAACCTACCAATCCGCCACCCGATACCAATACACCAGAACCACCACCGCCACCCGATACCAATACACCAGAACCACCTCCGCCACTCGATACCAATACACCAGGATCACTGCTAATATCTGATATGCCAATACCTGATCCAGTGCAGAATTTGTTGGTATTAAAGAGAGAAAACTCCGAGTTTTGCCCTCAGGTTGCTTCGCAAAAAACTCGGAGTTTTTTGTTTGAGCTAAACAGGTGCAATCCAATATTATTTTCACCAGAAGGGACAGAAACATATGACCAATTCATCTCTCATCGAAGTTGATGACTCCATGCTCATCGTGATTGACATTCAGACTTCCTTCGTAAAAATGGAATCAAAAATGAGCATAACCCACCGTCGCAGAGAATGTGCTGGGTAATCAAAGTTGCAAATTGGCTGAGTGTTCCTTTAATTGTTACTGCTGAGAACATTGCACGCACAGGAAATGTTTCAGAAGAAGTTGCAGAAACTCTTCCATCCGATACGAAAATCTACAACAAAATGACTTTCAGCCTCGCCGCTCAACCTGACATTCTTGAAGCTGTGCCGCAGACGCAACGCAGAACTGCTGTCCTTATTGGTTATGAAACCGATGTATGTGTCTCATATTCAGCATTGGGGCAGATGGATAGGCCTATAGAATCGTTGTTGTAGCAGACGCAACAGGTTCTCCCGGCAATGCACACCAAATTGGCCTGGAACGGATTCGTCATGCGGGCGGAATTATTGTGAGCGCGAAGAGTCTGTATTATGAATGAGTGTGCACTGTCGAAAAGGCACTGGAATTTGAGGATTCCGGAATCGAAACACCTGAGGGGATCATTTTATGAAAACTTGGCTGGCAGATGAAAGCTACGATTTCGGTGGATCAGCGCGGAAGCCGCGCGCTGCGAAGCGTGCAAGCGCTGGCGGGCTTCCTTGAAAATCCGGTGAGGATGTTGGTGTAAATGCGTAGGTCGGACTGGTGGTCCGACCTTTTTGCAAAAAAATCGTGTACGTCGGATTGACAATCCGACGTACTTTTTATTGTTGCACCAGCACAAAAGTGCCGGGGAAATTGGTTGTGACTTCTTCGCGGTCCGGGTCG
The DNA here is from genome assembly GCA_022616105.1 of Anaerolineae bacterium. GTDB lineage: Bacteria > Chloroflexota > Anaerolineae > Anaerolineales > Villigracilaceae > Defluviilinea. The sequence goes on from JAKEFL010000286.1 coordinate 11,097, forward strand.
TAGGTCGTTATCAGCCTCACACCGCTTAAGATCCTGCGTTCATCCTGCGGGTCGGCTGGATCAAGCGGGAACACGACTGGCGCACCATTTGGATCGATCTGGTATGCGTTGAGAATTCTCCAATCATTAATTTTTTCGTCCCAAACCATGATGCTGTAACGAGGATCATCGTGCCTGGACGCGAACGAAGCAAGGATGGAACCACTGGTCGTAATGGCCGGCAGTGGAACGCCGTTTTGGAAAATATCCACCTTGAATGCGGAGGCATATTCAAAGCCGGCGGGCAGGTCCTTGGGGAGCGTGGTGTTATCCAGCCGCGAGATGCGCGCAGTACCACTCAACACACAGGATATGACTACTTTATCGCCATTGGGCAACCAGACGAGAAAACTGCTGTAATGTGTGCAATCAAGCGAAAATTCGACGAAGTCCTGATCTGCTGGAAAGACAATAACAAATTGCGGCAGAGGTTTCGGAATAATTTCGCATGAAACGCGTACTAAGGCGATCACAGAAGTGAAGTTCTCATCCTGTCCATTGTTTTGAAAGTGATTGCAGATGAGGGTTGCCACACCCGGCGTACTGCTTAAACTTCCTCCATTCAATGAGAGACCAACATTATTGTTGTTGCTAAATGTACTATTGGCAATGGTCACATTCTCATAATATATTGTCGCGCCATTCCCGCCATTGCTGCTGAAAGTACTATCGTTGATCGTAATATTATAAGAAGGCATGTATACACCATCTTCACCATTACCGCTGAAAGTGCTGTTGGTGATAGAAACATTATTAGCCAACCATATCGTAGCACCAACACCGCTATTGCCACTGAAGGTACTGTTGGTAATCGTGGCATCAAGGGAATCTATAAACGCGCCATCACCGCCATTCCCACTGAAGGTACTGTTGGAAATGGCAACATCATTATTAGCAGATATGGACGCACCATTCTGAGTATTTCCGCTAAAAGTGCTGTTGAGAATCGTGGAGGTAGAGGAATTTATGAACGCGCCATGCCTCTCGTTCCCGCTAAAGGTGCTATTATTTATAGTGACATTCCGGGCGCGTTGTATATCTAAACCATGGCCATCAATTGGGAAGGAAGAGCCGGTGTTATTGTTATTGCTAAAGGTGCTGTTATTAATAGCAACATCCTGCGAAGTATCTATTGTCAATCCAGTACCTGCAGCGTTATTGACTGTGATGTTATTCACGGTAACATTATTATTCCAATTCAAGATTGAAATGGGAACGGAAAAGATCGAATTCCCACTACCGCCCCATCCGCCTTGCAGGGTGAGAGAGAAATTTGCCCAGGTTGTCAATGTGCTACCGTTCAATGTAAAGTCCGTTGATAAAGGATCATTGACTGAGCTATCGTAAGAAGATTCGATCCAAATTGTGCCATTAGCACCAACCCCTGTACCGCTATTCATTGCGCTAAGATCAGACAAAAGTAAAGCGAGGCTTGTATAAGAACTTGTACAACCTGCTCCACCTGGCGGCACGCCAGCCGGGCACCACATTGGGTCACTAATTGCAATGACATTAGCCGCCTCCTGGGTGACGAGAGGTAGTGGTTGACCGTTTGCATCCAATACCACAACGCTTGTATCGCTGGAAATCGCTTGAACAGATTCAAGCAAGGCAGGCTGTTCAACTGGAACAGTATCCGTGGGTGAAGTGGTCTCCGTCGGCTCCGGTGTGGAGGTTGTAGTCTGTGTTGCATTTGGAGTGTGTTCACGAGTCGGCGATTCAGGTGGAGTGCTGCTTTCAGCAGGGACCGTGTCAGTCGCCGCTTCCGTCGGCATGGGAGTAGAAGTCCCTGCAGGTGTGTCTGAGGGCGGTTCGAGGGTATCCTGTTGAGTTGGGATTGGTGTACTGGTTTCAACGGGATCAACCGTCGGCGAGGCAGAATCGGTGGGCATCAAAGTTGGCGCGTCCGTTGCAGTTGGGGCAGGTGTATCTGATGACCCCTCTTGCGTTGGCGATTCCGTAATTACGGTATCAGTCGCCGATTCTGTCGGCACGGGAGTGGAAGTTTCTGACGGAGTAACAGTTTCAACAGGATCGGTGGTTGGGGAAGCTGGATCGGTGGGTGATACCGTGGGAGACTCAGTTAAAGTGGAGATGGGCGTGTCAGTTGGGAGGGCGAGCGTGGGCGCTTCAGTAGGAACGATCTCTGTCGGCTGGTCCGTTGGCACGGGAATAAGAGTTTCTGTCGGAGAGTTCGTCTTAGTTGGATCAATTGTGGGCAAGGCTGGATCTATGGGTGATACCGTGGGAGCCTCAGTTGAAGTTGCTGAGGGTGTATCCACTGGGAGGGCAGGAGTCGGCGATTCAGCAGGGACGACTTCCGTTGGCGGATCTACCGGCTCAACTGTACTGGTTGTTGTCAAGGTCTCGGCAGGTGGAGGCGTGGCTTCGCCATCTGCATGAACAGTGACAGGACTCATAAGTTGGACAATAAGCGCCAACCCGGTTAAGATCGTGAATGCAGCACTTTTTGTGGTTTTCATCGGTCCATCCTCTTGCAACTTGACCTTATTTGTTTGCGATGCAAACTGCCCTCAAGGCTGGTTCACGCATGTCTCTTTGGGCGACTGTTCATTCAAAGATTGTAGAAATTGATCCCACACAGATGATGTCAGGTTGCGGTTTACAATTTCGCAGGCAAGGGACGTCCAATCTTCGGGATCAATAATCCATTGGGTGGTCACACCATTACCTTCACTGGTCACCAGTTTCCCATCCTTGAAATAGGCAGCTGTAACAGGGCTTTCGAAGCCCTCTAGTTTGAGAAACACATCTGTCCTTGAAACGTTGCTCACATCCCATAAAATCACAGTCTGGTCGTCACTGGCAGAAGCTAGAAGGAGTCTGCCGTCAATTTGCTGTAGGCTGAAGTTCAATGTGGTCACTACACCAGTATGATCCGTCAACGGTTCCGATCTTCCCGTGAGTTTGATCTGTTGTCCTTCAGCCGTGGCTTCAATTTCGCCGCTTCGCGCGGTCTGCCCAATGTCCGCCGGGGGTGATATTTCCTTTACTGGCTGGCTCAACGGTTGGCGCGTGGATAGATCCCATAAGATCATGGTGCGATCATCACTGCCAGAGAGTAAAACATCCTGTGTTTCAGCCACGCCAAAAACGATCGTGTTAATTGGTCTCGAATGTACACGGAGCGGCGGACCTATTTGTTCGCCTGTGCTGGTGTCCCACAAAACGATGGTGCTGTCGAAACCGGCTGATGCGAGAACTGTTCCATCCGCGTTAAAGACAACACTCCGTACAAAGCCACGATGCACCTCGAGTTTTATCGGGTTTTGGAGAGAGAGGGACTCTTTATTCCATTCCCACAGGGCAACAGTAGTATCGTCGCTGGCAGATGCAAATTTCGTGCCATCGCGACTAAACGCGATACTGTAAATCGAGCTGGTGTGTTGCGAGGGCGCTATTCCTATGAGCGTCACAGTTGCCGGAGTGGATACATTCCATAGATGAATGGACCCATCATCGCTCGCAGAAGCAAGAGTTTTGCCATCCGGGCTAAATGCGAGGCTGGTTACGAGACCGCCGCGTGTCTGATCTTGCATGGGTTCACCGCTCGCGTTCAGGGTTCCCGGGGTAGATGCATCCCATAAAATGATTGTTCGATCATAACTCCCGGATGCGAGGTATTTTCCATCCGGGCTAAAAGCAATCGCTTTTATTTGCGCGCTGTGACTATCGCCAACACCAATCAGTTTACGAGGCTCTTTTGGGTTACTCATATCCCAAATGGTTATCTGTCCCTTAGGTTCTGAGCAGCCCTCTGGAACGCAACCTCCGGCAGCAAGTAGAGTACCATCACTGTTTAATGTCAGGCTGTTTACGATACCAAGGTCCCCCGTTATGTTAGATAGGATCTGATGCGTCTCTGAATCGATGATGCTGATCTGATCGGAACTTGATGCAGCGATCCACTTTCCATTCGGGCTGATAACGATGCTGTTGACCGATTCGTTAAATCCAAACAGCCGCGTATAAGCTGAGAATCGAAGTATTTGGAATAAGGTCGTCCGAGTCAGGAGATTGGGTTCACGCTGATAAGCTTCCAAAGCCAACAGCAGGGCAAGTGCATGGTTACTGTTATTCAAGGATTCTGCCTGCGCGGCGAGACTGCCTGCTAAAGCTCTATTTGCCTGTTCTTCAGCATTTTCCTTTTGCTTTAGGGCCTCTGCTTCGCTGGTTTGGGCAGCAGCCTGTGCTTCTTCGGCCCTCGTTTTTTCCTGAACTGCTACAGATTGCGCCTGTTCTGCATCGGATTGAGCCTCCCTGGCGTTATTATAAGAGAACACTGCTGCCACAAGAAGCAGCACCGAAGCGATTAGCGCGGCAACAATGATGCGGCGTTGGAATTGATCAAGTTGTTCACGCTTTCTCAAAACCCGGCAGGCTTCCAGAAAGTCCTGCTCGTCCTTTGTCAATGTCATCCTTTCAGCGTCCTTTTCGGCATCTTGCAGTTCATCGCTCCGCAGTAACAAACTTTCGCTACGTCCCTGCTGTATCCATAGCACGACCTGACGCTGGAAGAGGCTGAGGTTTTGCTCGAACCATTTCGCGTTGCTATTGCGCACCGGCTCGATCAGCCGATCATGCGAGAGTTCATACCATATTTGACCGCCGCGCATTTCGGCCTGCACCAGTCCCCCTTGTAGTGCCTGTATTACATTCTCATTCAACCCACCCTTGTTATTCGGATCGCGAAGAACCATATTACGGTTTCCCTCGCTTGTGATCAACTCCTTGTCAAACCATTCGCGGATCAGACGTTCAGGGATGCCCATCTCTTTTACAACCACGCTGATACGTTCGTCGTAATACCTTTCCAGCGACTGGTTTACATCACCCACTTGCTGCAGATCCTTTTCGGTGATCTGTTTTCCGCGGGGCGTCAGATTTTCCCAGAGACCAAAACATACTACCTGCAATTGCACTGGTTCAATATACTGACCGGGATAAATAGTCTGTTTGCCATTTGGTTTTTGAACTCTTATACTGGCGAGATCCTCTACAAGTTTTTCGGCGACACCCGGGGCAAAAGCGCGGATTTTTTCTGCCGGGCGTTTCACGGCTTTGATGGCCGCCTCCCGACGAAAGCGTTGCATGTAATAGCGTATTCGTAATCTATCAGGCAACAAATGTGCGTATGGGTCGAGTGAAGCTATATAATCCTCTCGCATGACCAGAACGATCGAAAGAAACGGATCATCCTGCATGGCTTGAGCCAGTTGGCGAAAGAATTCCTCGCGTTTTTCCCATGCATCGAGATGTGTGTTGAATATCTCCTCAAATTGATCAATGATCAGGGCGCGCCGCCATGGAGAGATTTCCATGCTTCCACGAATTGGGTTCGCCAGCGTGCCATCATAGAAGTATCCATTTTCATCTTCATTCAATCTCATCAGAAATTGTGACAATGATAGGTCCGCAAGAGAATCCGGTTCGATCTCACGCCGGATCAAACTACGCATCAAATTATAGGCATAGATGTTCTTTGCTTCGAATCCCTCGGGCAAATCGCCACTCACCCGGGCCACCGGGAGAACCTCATAAAGATTATGCTCCAGTTCGGGTATCAAGCGTGTATTGATGAGCGAACTTTTTCCGGCGCCCGACTGAGCATAAAAAAGAAGCAATTTCTCTGAAAGAACCAATGCAGAGAGATCGCGGGATTCACGGTCTCGCCCGAAAAAGAGATGACCTTCCTCTTTTAGAAATGTGCGCGGACCGATATAAGGGTTGCCCGTGATCGAATTCATAACTGACTTTGCCTGTACACGTTCCAATTATTCCAGAGTCTTCGGATAAAGTCCTCAGCATCACTCCACTCGATATCGAATTTTTTTCTATCGAAATATCGCCTCAAATAATCAAGTGATTTTTCTGTATTCTCCATGCTTTTCTTACTCGGCTTAAGTTGAATGACCATCCCGCGCGGTGAAAATTCATCCCTTCGGAATTTTAGGATGAACCTGAACAAGACGCGGAAATCCCAATCCGGTAAGTGGTAACCTAACAATAAGAGGTGTGACTCACTCAATGCTCTGCGCAGACTTAATGGCACAATCGGATCCAGTGTGTTGGTATCCTCCACCATGGATATAAGAAAGTTTATGTAATCATCCTCACTCAGTACCAGTGTCTGTGGGTAGTCTTCCAAGCCATATAAATGATAGACCAGCGGGTTTGTGACGGTAGGCGTGAAATCCGGGTCAGTTCGGTGCTCACCTTTAGCACTCGAAATGATCCCAGACCAGAAACAAATCTGAGTCAGCGGTTTTTTCCCTTCCGCATCAAGAGCGCGCTCCAGAAAGTCACTATAGCTTGTGGTGATGTAAATCGGGAGTGGAAGTCTTGCCAGCAGTCGTAGGGGATCCTGATCAGCGCCTGGCGGAAATCTGGGATAATCTAATTGGTGGACAATTTCAGATAAACGCTGTTCCTGGATTTGCAGTTTGAGCTTGCTTGCGAGGTCTGAATATTCTTTATCATCCTTGGCAATGGTCAGTAAAAACGATTTTAAGAATTCGAGGTATTTTGTTCTGGCTTGTGGATTATCTTTTTGTTCCACCAGGAAATATTGAGCGACTCGAGCCAGATTTTGTTTATCGAGCATAGGATATTCAATCCAATTCGCCCATTCAGCAGTTAACTGCTCATTAATTGTTAACCCTTCTTCGTCTGTCACAGATGCTTCATTTCCTTCGCGAAAGATCTGCTCAATGCTAAAGGAATTACTGATGATAGGAATAACGATGCCTTGATTGATACGCGGCATGATATCTTCCCAAAAACCGATTTTGGCTGAGGATTCTTTCGTTAACCTTTCCCGGGCCTCTGCAAAACGTCTATTGATTCCCATCGGATACATCCTCTGCTATTCCTTGATCAATCAAACGACCATTACAACTCGAAAGCTGTGCCGCGCTTCAGGTAGTCCAAGTATGCGCCTATTGCTTTCAGCTTCAAAACTTGTCTCCAATCCGCGCCACCAGCAATATCATAGGTATCGCGGAAAACATTTTCATTTCCGAAGACTTTTGCAGCCCTCTCGTGGATGGTCCCCAAGATTTATTATCTTCTGCACGGCGGTAGGAAATGAAAATCTTCATATGGACTACACTTGTTCGCTTTCAGAGCCCGAAGACCAAGTACCCTCTATCATCCTGTTTCTTTCACTTTTCTATCACTTTCTCAATACAGGCGTATTATATGCCAATTTAGCATAATTACAATCTCGTTTCAATTGATAATTTTTAGAATCACATTTTCACAAGTAACTGTTATTGCCAGGTCAATTACCAAATCCTTGCAAAATTGTTAGTTCTAGACTAGAATGAAATCCCTAATTCGGGTTTATTGAGCGTTCATTAAGGCAGAAGTGCATTTGATTACATACTTGGAAGGGAAGAATGTAAAATGCAGCCTACTTTCCGTATTAATTCTAGAT
>JAKEFL010000287.1 GCA_022616105.1 Anaerolineae bacterium
ATCGCTTCACCTCCACGAACCGAGTATCGCGCGTAAATCGGCTTCAGATCCAGTTGCGCAACCACATCCACCATAAAACGCGCCAAGTGGTTAGCTGGCAATGCTTTTAACCTTGTGCATAGCAGGGTTTCAGGTATATTGAAAATACATTGGCCTCACAATATTTCAAACTTTCCTCATCGACAAAATCTTATAAGCTCAATCGGGTGGAGTTTTTCGTCGCCCCACGAATTGACATCCTTATTGATCGTACTGCCTCGACCGGCGCTATATGAATCAGGCTTTGGATATCAAGAGTCTTTGAGCCATTTTGTAAGAAGACTATCCAGCTTGTCAAGAGTAACAGGCTTGTGGATAAAATCATCCATACCGGCCTGCAAGCATTGCTCCTGGATGCCCTCCGTCTCATTGGCGGTAAGGGCAACAATGATAATGTGTGTACCCGTATTGACTTCATGTTGCTGTATTAATTGTGTGGCGGTAAACCCATCCATGACCGGCATTTGTAGATCCATCAGGATCATAGAAAACGCATGTGGGTTTGCCTGAACCAACTCAAGCGCATCTCTGCCGTTCGGGGCATGCCGTGATGCAAGCCCAAACTGAAAAAGTTGCAGAGAGAATAGCTCACGATTCGCGGCGAGATCCTCAACAATCAAAACTGGCTTTTTATCTGAATAGTTTTCATTCATCATTTCGCTGCTCCACCAACTCCAGAAAATGTTCAACTGCCCTCGGGTCGAAATGACTTCCAGCCTGAGTACGAATATATTCGATGGTCTTTTCTGCACTCCATCCCTTGCGATACGGTCGGTCCGACCGGAGCGCATCCCACACGTCCACCACTGCGAACAGCCGCGCGACCAGAGGAATCACATCCCCTTTCAACCCGCGCGGATACCCCGTCCCATCCCATTTCTCATGATGACAATAGGGAATGTCGAGAGAAGCTTTCAGAAATCCGATCGGTGATAACATTTCAAGAGCAAAACTGGGATGGTTTTTCATCGTTTCCCATTCCACTTCAGTAAGCTTATCGGGTTTGAGCAGGATGCCATCTGGAACGCCCATCTTGCCGATATCATGCAGCAATGCACCCCAACGAATATTGATCAATTGTTCCTCAATGAAGCCAAACTTGCGTGCCAGCTCCAGGGTCAGTTCGGTCACGCGCTGAGTATGGCCCTCGGTTTCCTTATCGCGCAAGTCGAGGGCGCGAGACCAGCCTTCGATCGTGGCGTCATAAGCCTGGAACAATTCCTGGTTGGAACGCTGCAGGTTTTCAAACAAGGCTGCATCCTCAATCGCAATCGCTGCCTGCCCGGCCAGGGTCTCAAGAAAATCCAACCATTCAAGATTGCCAGCAAGAACGCTGCGATGAAAGATTTCGAGAACACCCTTCACTTCTCCTTTTACAATGAGCGGCACGCAATAGTAGTCAACAAAACCTTCCCCTTTTAGCAGATTGGCACGCTTGAGTTCGCCATCTGTTGCCATCAGGTTGGGGATGTGGATCATGCGGCGTTCAAGGATGGCCTTCCCGGCATAGCCTTCGCCTACTCTCACTCTGGCTTCACGGATGGCGGTGGTACGAAAACCGCGGCTGGCTCCATATTCAAGGCCCCTGGCAGTCGAGTCGAACAATAAGATTGCTGCCGCGTCCACGTTGAGCTGCATACTGACTTGATCCAACAGAATATCGAGCGTCAGATTTAAGTTGAAGCTGGAACTGATAGCAACATCGATGGCACGTAAGGCCTTTAGGCGTTGGATCTGAAGTTGAGCCTGTTCCTCCGCTCGTTTACGCTCTGTGATATCGTGATTAATACTTACATAGCCTGCAACTTTGCCAGTTTCATCACGGAGCAAGAGAGTTGAAACTTCGCAATGGAATCGTGTTCCGTCCTTTTTAACCTGTGTCACCTCGCCGCTCCATAATCCAGCTTCGCGAATGTGGCGCAGCATTTCATCTGTATCTACACCCGGGAATTCTGTCTTCGTGATATCGGGTCCAAATTTTCCAAGGGTTTCCTCTGCGCTCCAGCCATAAAGGGATTCGGCAGCACGATTCCAAAAGGTAATCAAATAATTTTCATCCGAAGCGATAATGGCATCGTTCACATTGGAAAGGAGATAGGCTTGATAGCGTATCTGTTCCTCGGCACGCCGGCGCTCGCGGCGTGATTCAGCCTCACGTAGTTCGCGTTCGATGGCGGGTCCCAACCGCGCAAATTTTCCCTTTACAAGGAAATCATGTGCGCCCGCTTTCAGCGCTGCTACGGCGGTATCTTCGCCAATCGTACCGGAAACGATGATAAAGGGCAGATCCAGGCCACTGGCTTTCAGCAGTTCCAATGCTTGGGGCGCACTGAACTCAGGCATGCTGAAATCACTAAGGATCAGATCCCGGGTCTTTTTCGTGAGCGCCATTTGCATGGCCACGGATGTTTCGACACGTTCAAATTCCACCTCATAGCCGCCCTGCTTGAGTTCGCGCAATAGTAACAGCGTATCATCTTCAGAGTCTTCAACGATCAGGACGCGCAAGGGTTTTCCCATGTCCGGAGGATCACTTCTCACGTGGGGGCGCCTGGTTTAACACCAGCCAGTATAGACCCAGCTCGCGTACTGCCTCAAGGAATTGATTGAAGTCCACCGGCTTGCGCACGTAGGAGTTCGCACCATTCCTGTAACTTTCGAACAAATCCCGCTCTTCATTTGAAGAGGTGAGGATCACTATCGGAAGCAAACGTGTGCGCTTGTCGGCTCGCAGGCGGCGCAGCACCTCCAGCCCATCCACTTTGGGTAACTTCAGGTCCAATAGGGTCACCTGAGGCATATCATTCGGATCGCGGTCGGCATAGGCGCCCGTGCAAAACAGGAAGTCCAATGCCTCGGCCCCATCCCGTACCACGAGGACTTTGTTTCCGATGTTATGCTTCTTTAATGCGCGCAGGGTTAGAGCCTCGTCATCGGGATTATCTTCCACCAATAGGATCATCTTTTCATCCATCCATACTCCTTTCATTTTATGGCATTCGCTTATTTATCCTTCCTGGCTCTCGTCAGAAAGGGAAATAATACCGTAACGCTGTTTCAACCAGCGGGGAGGCAGATATGCCATCAGAATAGTCAGTGCGGCGGCCAGACCAATAAGTCGGCTCACAAGTTGCCACCAGTCTTGTCCTGCCAATCCTCCTGCCACGGCTGCAAAAGGGCTTAAGAACCAGATGATGATGCTCCAGGATACCAAAAGAACGCGGTATTTTTGCGTTACCTCAGACATTCGATAGTAGAGTGTAAAATAGGCAAAACCGCCAATGAGCTGCGGCAACAGGAGCAGGACCACCAGCATGACGAAGAAAGGTCCCGTCAGGGGCGCGCGATAGACAACGGTTGTGTTCCAGGGCTCGACATTTATACTCTCAGGAATACTGGCGGTGATATAGTAAACAAGCAGAATGTAGTAGAGTGTGTAGAAGACAGCCAGGGGCAGGAGCGCTCGTCTGCTCCCTGTGAACAAATAGATCAGATAATATAAAAGGCCCCACAGCGCGAGGCAGATAACCAGAACATTGATATAGGTTGCGGTCACGAAGAGCGGAAGACTTGTCAGCCCAAACGCTCCAAACAAACTTAGGAAACCGCCGATCAATGTTGTAGCTGCCAGCCCATACCACCACATCGTAAAGGACCCCCAAGCCAGCCTGGCTTCTGAAGAAGGGATAACGCGTTTGCTTAAGCGCCAGCCCACATAACCATAAATGCTGGCAACGCTCACGGCGAAGATGGCACTGAATAATAAGGTGGGCTGGTTCGTCATCATTGGCCTCTTGATTAAATGATTTCCTTTGCGCGCTTGTGTATGGAATCCTCTTCCTCGGGTGGAATCGCAGGTGGAGCGCCTGCCAAAACCGGCAGGGTGAAGAAGAATGTCGCTCCCTGATCCACAGCACCTTCCGCCCAGACGCGCCCGCCATGCCGGTGAATGATCCGTTGAACCGTGGCAAGGCCGATGCCGGTTCCGGGAAATTCTGTCATGGAATGAAGACGCTGAAAAGCCCCGAACAACTTGTTTGCATAGGTCATATCGAAACCTGTGCCATTATCGCGGATGAAATAAATCGTTTCACCGTTTTCATGTTTTGTTCCAACCTCGATCTCCGCCAGCCCTCGCTTGGAGGTGAATTTCCAGGCATTATTCATGAGATTCTCTAGAACGATCTGCAGAAGATGAGGATCACCGCCTGCCCTGAGGTTTGGTGCGATGATAAAGCTCACAGAACGTTTAGGGTCATGACGCTTAAGTTCTGCTGTAATGTTCTCCGCGAGTTTACTTAGGTCCACCGCTACAGATTTGAGCGGCGCGCGTGTAACTCGCGAGAGATTCAACAAGTCATCGATCAAATCTGCCATGCGTAGCGCAGAGCTGCGGATACGCTCGAGAAAATTACGACCTTCAGGGGGCAGCATCTCGCCATAATCTTCCAGTAGCGCCTGGCTGAACCCGTCGACACTGCGCAAGGGTGCCCGCAGGTCATGAGAAACGGAATAGCTGAATGCCTCCAATTCCTTGTTGGCAGCTTCGAGTTCCAATTTGGCTTTTTGCAATGCTATTTCAGCCCGCTTGCGTTCTGTGATGTCATAATTAACGGATAACACACATGCCTGCCCACTTAACTCGAACTGTTCAATGGAGGTCAGCACCTCGGCTATTTGATTCGATTTGGTGTGGATCTGAATCTCAACATTATGTGCAAACCCATGGTTACGTATTACCTCCAGGATTTTTGCGCGGGCTGTGGAGTCAACTAATCCTAATTCAGCAGAAGTGCGACCAATGAGTTCTTCCTTGCTGTAGCCGGTGAGTTTTACGAGAGCTTCATTCACATTAATGTAACGACCGTCTGGGAGACTGGCAATCGAAACTGCTGCAGGGCTTGCCAGAAAAGCCTTCGAAAATTTCTCTTCAGACTCTTGTAACTGCGCCGTACGCTCGAAAACGCGCTGTTCCAGTTGATCGTTCAATTTGCGGAGTTCATTCTCTACCTGCCGGTGTTTTGCAAGCAAATGGATGCGGTCGAGCGTCACCGCCATGTGGCTGGCTAATGAGCGCAGATAATCCAGTTGAGTCGAGGTGGGCACACGCACGCCCTCCTCGCCGAAACTTCCTGTGCCGAAAGCGCCTAAGTGTCTATCCATCAAAACAATTGGAACGTTCACAATCGTGCGATTCCCCAACTGAGCAACGATGTCCTTGTTCGTGCGCGGGTCGGTGCGGGCGTCTTCGACCAATACAATATCCTTCCCTTCAGCGATTTCCTCCAGAAAGCGATCCCCTTTGATGGGCAAGGTGGGGAAGTCGTCTGTGATCACCTGCGACAATTCCCCTGTTGTGGTAAGCAAGCGCGAATATTGCTTGTCTTCTGAGAGCAGGTACGTCCAGACGTTCTGATAGCCCAGCACAGCCTTCACCTGGTCCAAGGCCGCATCAAGAGCTTCGGAATACGTTTGAGCCTGCTCCAACCTCTTCGATAGATTGAGTAAAGAATGGGCGTAACTTTCCCTTTCGCGCAAGGCATCTTCGTCTTGCTTGCGTTTGGTAAAGTCGTGATAATTATTGACGATAGCCTGGACGCTGGGTTCATCAAGTAAATTCGTAAAGACACCTTCCAACCACCGCCATTCGCCATTTTTGTGAAGGACCCGCGCGTAAACGCTGACATGTTCGCGGGGCTGCTGGAGCGACAGGGTCAGGCGCTCCGTCACGAAGGCTTGATCTTCTTTGTGGATCAGCTCAAATGCATTTCGCCCAACAAATTCGTTTACAGAGTAACCAAGAATTTGAGGAGTCGAAGGGCTCCCGTAAAGGATACTTCCATCGGCGCCAAATAGAGCAATCGCATCCCAACTGTTTTCAATTAATGCTTGCGAACGTTTTTCATTCAGGCTTAATGCTCTCTCTACCTGCCTGCGTTTGACATCCACACGCGAGAGAAGGTCAGCATTCCACCCGATCAAAAATGCGAAGATGATGACGTTAGACATTGCAAACAGGACCAATCGTATTGTGCTATCGTAAAGCCCCATGCGCTGCCCGCTGAGATACAGCCAGCCCAGCAGGATGGGAATCACGACCGCGGCAGGCGTGAGGCGGCGCGCTATGACACCACCCAGCGTGTCGCTGCTGAAGAGCCTCGTCAGTCCTGCATCGGGGCGCGCAAACAGGATGCCGATGCTCAAAATGGAAAATGCCAGAGCCGTGTGCAGCGCTATAGAGGAATAAGGAAAAAATTCATATAGAGAAGGAACTCCATAGAGGTAACCGATCAGCGCCAGTATGGAAATAATCAATGCAATGATAGTAAAGGACTCCCTGAGCCGCGGCAACTGATTCATGGAGAGAAGCAAAAGCGCCAGACCCAACAGGGAAAAATTCAGAGCAGTGGAGGGCGACATCCGCCCAGGGTTAATGTTTTGAGAAGTTGACTCGTCCTTGACCAACAATTGGTCAATACCAAAGTCACGGTTCGATACGTATTCCCCGAGCGTCAAGACTCCGATGAGAAGAACGACTGCAGCGCAGGCAGTTGCAAAGAGGCGTATTGGCTTTTTCGTTTGTTTGTGATTGAGCGCCCGTAGCGAGATGCCACATAAGATGAACGCCAGAGCAGTATTGGCTTTAATGGTTGCCAGGCCTGGCAGAATGCTCGTGAACGCGGGGATGTCGAACAGCCAGCCCGCCAGCACCAGAAAACCAACTGTTAGAACAACTCCACTCGCCACCCGGGAGGTACTGCGGTAGAAGGACAGGAGATGTGAATTCATTGTCAGGTTATAAGGTTATTAGACTGTTTGTCTGTCTACATTCCACTATGGAATCTCTTTGATGTGAAAATTCAATGGCACCCATGCTTTATCCATCCTCGTTTGCTGCATGCTGCTTTGTAATTAGCAAATCTATACTTCTGCATGGTGAACTATACAGTCTTTAAAGTAAAAATTCAAGGGATGGTACGATACCCTCGTTGAGCATAACGCCGGCCTCTTCATTTTTCCTCACTCTCATCACGACGGGAAAGAACGCCGTAACACCGTATCTTTCTGTTGATCTTTCGATAGTTCAGGTAATTGATCTGGTCATCTCGCCTATAGACGCGCCACAAAATTAAACCATAGGAATTCTAAAACAGGGTAGGCTGCAAAACAGACTGCAACAGTGCGATTTTCATATGCTTCAAAATTTGAGTGTCCTGTCCCGCATGGAAAGTCTCGTTACCCATTTGGGTGTTCCATCATCTCTAGAAACTGTCCCACGACTTTCGGGTTGAAATGAGTTCCCGCTTGGCTGCGGATGTGCTCGATCGTCTTTTCTACCGTCCATCCTTTACGATACGGCCGATCCGAGCGCAGAGCATCCCACACATCTACCACCGCAAACAGGCGCGCCGCTAGCGGGATCACCTCACCTTTCAGCCCGCGCGGATACCCCGTCCCATCCCATTTCTCATGATGACAATAGGGGATATCCAAAGAAGATTTCAAATATCTGATGGGCGATAACATTTCAAACGCAAAGGTGGGATGTTTTTTCATGCTCTCCCATTCTTCATCAGTAAGTTTGCCGGGCTTGAGCAGGATGCTGTCTGGAACGCCCATCTTGCCAATATCGTGCAACAAAGCACCCCAACGGATGGTTATCAATTGTTCCTCTGTGATGCCAAACTTGCGTGCCAACCCTACAGTCATTTCAGCAACTCGCTGGGTATGACCCTCTGTTTCCTTATCGCGCAGGTCGAGGGCATGTGACCAGCCTTCAATCGTGGCATCGTAAGCCTGGAACAATTCCTGGTTGGAACGCTGCAGGTTTTCGAACAAGGTTGCGTTCTCAATCGCGATCACCGCCTGTCCGGCGAGCGCCTCCAGAAAGTCCAACCATTCAGAGTCGCCAGCCAGGGTACTTCGATGAAAGATTTCGAGAACGCCCTTCGCTTCTCCTTTCACAAGCAGCGGCAAGCCGTAGTAATCAATGAAATCTTCACCTTTCAGCAACAGGGCTTGAGCAAGTTGACCATCTATTTCCATCAAGTTTGGGATGTGGATCATGCGCTGTTCGAGGATCGCTTGCCCTGCAAACCCTTCGCCTAATCTTACTTTGGCTTCACGGATGGCGGTGGAGCGAAAACCGCGGCTGGCGGCACATACCAGAGTCCTTGTAATCGGTTGGAACAATAATACTGTCGCCGCGTCCACTTTGAGTTGCGCAATCGCCTGATCCAACAAAATATCGAGCGTGAGACTCAAATTGAAGCTGGAACTGATGGCAACATCAATGGCGCGTAATGATCTCAGGCGTTGGATCTGAAGCAGGGTTTGTTCCTCTGCCTTCCTGCGTTCAGTGATATCACGATTTACACTTACATAACCAGTAAACTTGCGTTGTTCATCGCTAAGCGCAATTGTATTGGCTTCCACATATATCGTTCGTCCATCTCTGCGCTGGTAGATTCTTTGGTCACGAGAAGCACTGCTTTCCTTAAGAAGCTCGCTGGCTTCTACACGTTGTTCATCGGTGAGTTCGAAGCTCAGAATTTCAGAAACATTACGACCCATCACTTCCTTACTGGGCCAACCATACATCTTCTCGGCGGCACGGTTCCAGGCAGTGATGCGCAGTTGGTCATCTGTGGCAATGACCGCGTCGCTGATGTATCTGAGCAGGCGGGCATGATATTTTTGTTGATCGGCCGACTTCTTCCGCTCGATAGCTAAAGCAATCTGTGACCCAATCAATGCCAAGAAGTCCCTATCACGCTCTGTATAGCGGTTTAGGTTTTCATAATCCTGCACCACGATTACGCCAATCGTCCTATTCCGTGTTTTAAGGGGCGCTCCCAACCAGGACGGCGAATCGGTGCCAACGAGTTCCACTTCGCCCTGCGCCACAAGTTCGTCGAACAGGGGCGTTGTCAGCAGAAGAGGTTCACTTGTACGGAAGACATAGGAGGTAATGCTCTTTTCGAGAGCGGACGGTGCAGCCGGCTCGTCGTACTGATCCACAGAATAGATTTCTTCGAATAAACCGGTACCCTCGTTGTATAACACGACGAAGAAATTCTCGGCGTAGATCATCCTGGCAATCGAACGGTGAATGATCCTTAAAAAGTGCTGCAGGTCGTCTGTGTCCGCCAGGCCCTGCATAATTTCCAAAAGTGTCTGGCGTTCGATCTCGGCCTGTTTGCGTTCAGTGATGTCTCGACCAATCCCCACCAACCCTACAACCTTTCCCTGGCTATCGCGGAGTGGCACCTTGGTTGATAGTACCCAGACCAGGTCACCAGAGGCATCAAGCCCGGGTTCTTCATAGTTGATGACTGGCTTGCCAGAATCAAGGACCGCCTTGTCCAGTGCCCAGAATTCCGTTGCCATTTCAGCAGGATAGGTATCAAAGTCTGTCTTTCCAATCACATCATCCATCGTTTTCCTCCCAGACGCTTTCCAATCCGCAGTATTCGATAAGGTCTTATGTCCCTCAGCATCCATAACGTAGATACGGTCCGGCAGGTGATCGATCAACGTCCGCAGGAGATTCCGTTCGTCCTTCAACAACTCCCCTGCCTGCTTGCGCTCGGTAATGTCGCGATAATTGATGACGATAGCACCCACGCTTGGTTCATTTAACAGGTTGGTAACGACCGCCTCGGTCCAACGCCAGGTGCCATCGTTGTGGCGCAGACGGAAAATGCCTTGTTCGCGGCTGCCCGGCTCCTGAACCACGCTGGCAAACCGCTCGCTGGTCCAATTGAGATCATCAGGATGTATGAGTTGGAAGATATTCTGACCGAGAAACTCATCTGGCGCATACCCCAGCATGCGGATGGTGGCCGGGCTTTCCCACACTAAAGTACCATCTGCAGCCAAAAGCGAAATATTATCTAGCCCGTTCTCGATCAGCGCGCGAAAGCGTTTTTCGTTATTCTCTATGATCTCTGCGGCTCGCTTATGTTCGAGTAATAAACGCCTCTCTTCCAACGCATGGGTGACTGCAGCCCCCAGCCGTTTGATATTCTCCTTGAGAATATAGTTGACCGCGCCAGCCCTCATGCATTCAACCGCAACGTCTTCACCCATCGTGCCTGTCCATATAATGAACGGGGTCAACTTGGCATGCTCCTGCGCGAGCTTCAGGGCTGTTAATCCGTCGAAGCCGGGCATTTGATAATCTGATAGGATCAGGTCAGGTCCGAAGGTCTCCAGCGCATGCAGAAAGCCCTGCCGTGTTTGCACCTGCTGAAACACACATTCATTCACGGCCTTGCGAATTTCGCGTTGTGCCAGGTCGAAGTCTGACGGCACGTCTTCAACGATCAGAATGCGGACAGGTTCACTCATGCTTCCTTACCTTGTGATGATATAAGGGTATCACAACGCAGGCTTGCTTGCAAGTTCATGCTGATATTTTTCATGGTGATAGATTCAATGTAACAGTTCACGACTTTGATCGAAGAAGAGTGTTGTAAGGAGCATGATACCAGACAGGGCGAAGTTGAAAACGGAGGAGCTGTCACGCGAAGAGCTGCTATCGCTGATCGATAAGATGGCAAAAGAAATCGGCGAACTGAAAGCAGAGATTGCGCGGTTGAAACAACCGCCGAGCACTTCACGGAACTCATCCCAGCCGCCCTCCCGCGATTTCAAGGCGTCAAGGAGCAAGAAACGCAGGCGAAGCAAGCAGGCGAAGCAAAAGGAAAGGGGCTCCGCCTGGGCATGAAAAACAAGAACGTCCGTTGGTGGCCAAGCCGAACAAAATCATCGAAGTGTATGTGGACCACTGCG
>JAKEFL010000288.1 GCA_022616105.1 Anaerolineae bacterium
ACAACGGTCATCACGGATAAGTGTTTTGCGAAGACATGTCAGGTTTTTATATTAGGAACTTATGCCAACCTTTGGAAACACACAACTGAAACTCCTCGAAAGACTTTGCAACGTTATCGCAGTCTCTGGCGATGAGGGTGAAGTCCGCAAGATTGTTCTTGAGGAGATCAAGCCCTACGCAGATGATGTCAAAGTGGACGCATTGGGAAATGTGCTGGCAACCAAGCGTGGGCAAACGCGAAGCAGGAAGCGTATGCGCGTCATGCTGGATGCGCACATGGATGAAGTCGGTTTTATGATTGTTGCAGATGACGGGGAAGGAATCTTTCGCTTTGAAACGGTTGGCGGAATGGATGTCCGTCATTTGGTTGGAAAGCAGGTATTTGTTGGTAAAGAAAGAACGCCCGGTGTGATCGGCGGCAAGCCAATCCACTTAATGAATGGAGATGAACGCACGCGGAAAGTTCCGCTCGATGGGCTTCGCATTGACTTGGGTCCAGCAGGCAAAGCCAAAGTGAGTGACCGTGCCGGCTTTGCGACCAGGTTTCGCCGCGCGGGTCCTTCCATTCTTTCAAAGTCCATTGATGATCGAATCGGTGTTGCAACCGTGATCGAACTGCTGAAACATGCCCCATCGAATATTGACCTATGTGCCGCATTCACCGTGCAGGAGGAGATTGGCTTGCGCGGTGCAAAAGTAGCCGCGCAATATTTCAACCCCGATCTCGCAATCGCTATTGACTCGACTCCCGCAAACGACCTGCCTGTTTTTGATGGTGGCGAGAATATAACTTACAATACCAAACTCGGACTCGGTCCCGCGATCTACATTGCGGATGGCTCGACTCTTCACGACCCGCGGCTTGTCCGCTTTTTACAGGAGACTGCGGAATCGCAAAAGATACCGTATCAATTCCGCCAGCCTGGAGGTGGCGGCACGGATTCAGGCGCAATCCAACGTTCACTGGCTGGCATACCGACCGTCTCGGTTTCAGTGCCACATCGTTATACACATTCCCCAATCAGCGTCGCCCGCGTGGACGATTGGAAGCATACATTGAATTTATTGCATGCTGCCTTGAAACGAATTACGCCTGCGCTGATTGCGAAGCGATGAAGTTTCGACTGGTGGTCGAGTGGCCCCGAATGGTTTTGGAGGGGCATACACCTGCACTGCGCCAGGTGCGAGTGTCGAGACCACACTCTTGATTGATCTGACTTGTTATTGATGGTCTCAGTACGCCCTTCGCACACCTGCCCTGGCGGGTGGTGCCAGGGACGAACCATTTCGACAGGCTCAATGCGGCGGCTCAGGGCTACTCGACCATCGGTGATATATAGAATAGGTAACTATGAATGGATTAATTGCCCTCGTTGGTTCTGGTGAATATCTGCCTGTGATGGAAGATGTTGATCGTTATTTGCTGGCAAATTTGAATGTCAAAACCCCGCGCGTCGTTTGTATCCCTGCGGCTGCCGGGCAGGAGGGAGATGAAAGTGTCAATCGCTGGTCGCGTATGGGAACCGAACATTTCCAACGGCTCGGCGCTGATGTTCAGGCATTAAGGATCACTACCAAAGCCAGTGCCAACGATGCTCAGTATGAATCGATGCTTGAGAATGCAGATCTTATCTACTTTTCGGGTGGAAACCCGCAATATCTTTTTGAGACACTGCATGGCTCGCGCGCCTGGACTGCCATGCAAAAGGCATGGAGTAATGGCGCGGTCTACGCGGGCTGTTCTGCAGGCGCGATGATCCTTTCGAAGCGGATTCCAAGTTTTCGCCTTGCGGGAACGCTGGAAGGATTCGGTATTGTGCCTGCCAAATTTATTATTCCGCACTTCGATGCCATTCCGGGAATCTGGAAGCCTTTAGTGTATGCGCTAAAAGGTCAACTCAAAAAAGGTGAGCGCATGATCGGCGTGGATGAGAACACTGCCCTTGTAGGTCAACTTGGCAGCGAATGGAAAGTGATGGGTAAGGGCAAGGTGCATATGTTTACAAGTAAAGAACACCTTACTTATGAAAATGGTCAGTCTTTATTCCTGCAATAACTCACCTAAGCAATGTCATTCTGAGCGAAGCGACACTTGCGCCGCACGTGATTTGCTTAGCAAATTATGCAGGTGAGAATCTCTGAGATTATCGTAGGGACCCTTCGCTACACCTGCACTGCACCAAACGCACGATTTGCCTGGCAAATCGGGTGCACACTTGCCCCGGGCGCAAGTGCCGGGGAGTGTCGCTCAGGGTGACATACCTAAAGTGTGTAAAGCGAATCAACAGTTCTCTGAGCATTAAGGATTATTAATGAAAAAACTTCTCAAACAACTCACAGAGACATTTGGTCCATCAGGCTATGAGGATAATGTGAGAAAAATTGTACAGGCAGAGGTCAAACCATTTGCTGACGAGATCAAAGTTGACGCGCTGGGTAATCTCATTGTGCATAAACGCCCTGGCAGCCAGACGAAAGATACCAGGAAGATCATGGTTGCCGCGCACATGGATGAAATTGGGCTTATTGTCAGCCATGTGGACGAGAATGGGTTTGTCCGCTTCTCATCCATTGGTGCGGTTTTCAGAAGATATGTTCTCGGTGGCCGCGTCCGCTTTTTGAACGGGACCCAGGGCGTGATCGGGTTTGATCGTCTGGATAATATCAATGATCTTCCAACACTTGATAAAGTCTATATTGACGTTGGCGCGTCAAACAAAAAAGATTGTCCGGTGCAGATCGGCGATGTGGCCGCGTTTGAACGTCCGTTCATTGAAATGGGAAATCGTCTCGTCGCGAAGTCAATGGATGACCGAATCGGCGTTTTGGTCGCAATCGAAACGTTGCGCGCACTCAAATCCACGTTGCACGATGTCTATTTTGTTTTCACTACGCAAGAGGAGGTTGGTGTACGCGGTGCAGGTACGTCTGCCTATGGTATTGACCCTGATGTTGGGATCGCAATTGATGTGACGCCTGCTGGTGATACACCGAACGCGCTGAAAATGGAAATGTCTCTCGGCAAAGGTCCATGTATTAAGATACAAGACCCAGGCATGATATCCGACCCGCGTGTGGTGCAATGGATGATCCGCGCCGCCGAGAAAAACAAAATCCCTTATCAACGCGAAGTCTTGCTGATTGGCAGCACGGATGCTCGTGCGATCCAGATTACGCGTGCAGGAGTGCCTTCGGGCTGCCTCTCGATACCTACCCGTTATGTTCATTCGCCATCAGAGATGGTGGACTATTCAGATGTGCAGAACTCAGTTAAGTTATTGACTGCTGTTCTGAACACAAAGATCGATTTGGGATAATGTCACGCGCTTTACGATTTATCGTTCATTTTGGATTACTACTGGCAACGGGATGTGCGTCCATCGAGCAGTTTCTCGCGCAGCGCACGCCTTTCGCTCCGCTTCAAACAAGCCCGACACCTGTTCCCGTTATATCATCTCCAGATGCAACACAGGCATCAAACGCGACACAGACAGCTCCTCCCACAAGTCAGGCGCGGATTTTGCGCATCTGGCTGCCGCCTCAGTTTGATCCAAATGCCGCGACCAGCTCCGCAAATATTCTCAGTCAAAGGCTTGCAGATTTTGAAGCGGAACACCCGGGGCTTGAGTTGGAAGTTCGTATCAAGTCTGATGAGGGGGAATTAGGTCTGGTCAATGCCTTATCTGTGACCAGTATGGCTGCGCCTTCTGCTTTGCCGGATCTTATCGCCCTCGCGCGCCCTGCGCTTGAAACCGCGGCTTTGGAAGGACTCCTGCATCCGATCGATGGTCTCTCTCCTACATTGGATGACCCCAACTGGTATGATTACGCCCGCCAATTAGGACATATACAAAACACAGGGTATGGGCTCCCATTTGCGGGAGATTCTTTGGTTCTGGTATATCGTTCCGAAGTTAAAAGGATAAGCAGTTGGAATGATATTTTGGCGAGTGAGAACCCGCTCGTATTTGCCGCAGGTGATCCGAAGGGATTGGTTGGTTTATCATTGTATGTTTCTGCAAATGGAGAGTTATTGGACGCACAAGGACAGCCCACGCTGAATCAGGATGTTTTGACACGCGTTCTAACTTTGATTTCAGACGGTGTAATTGCCGGTGTTTTTTCCTCTTCATTAGGCAACATGGCTTCAGATGAGCAGGTCTTGCAGGCATACCTGGGTGAACGTGCAAACATGGCGATTTTCTGGGCGTCGAATTATCGCGCTCCTGAGGGTCAATTCACCTTGCCGCTTCCGGGTCTTGAAGAGACATATCTCTCGTTTGGAACAGGCTGGGTATGGGCATTGGCTGGGTCGAATGCTGAAAACCAGCAACTGGCAGTTGAACTTGCCGATTATCTCGTGGCTGATGATTTCCTCGGCGATTGGACAAATGCATCAGGTTATCTTCCCACCCGTCCCTCCAGTGTGGATGCTGAGGATGCCACAATGTCCGCGATTCTTGAGTCCGCGCAGCTAATTCCCTCGAATGATGTGTTGGTAGTGTTAGGACCCCTCATGCAAGACGCAGTGATCCGTGTGCTAAACGGCGAAAAACCTGAAGTGGTATCAGAAAGCATAATTGAGCAATTGAAATGACGATGAGGAAAATTCAGGATGTCTGACTGGAAGCGAAAGACTCAGGAAGTCTCGTTTGAGAACCTGATGCCTGAGATGGTAACTGCGATAAAGAAGCACATTGAGCAATATAATCTTGGTCCGATCTTATCGGATGCAATGATGTGCATTCAAACTGACTCTAAAAACCAAAGAAAGGTCTTTTCGGTAGCGAACAGACTGTGTATACAGGCGCAGTGGTGACGCTCCGTTGGCTGGTGTGGGTGACCAGCGGGAAGCAGATTTAAAGAGATCGTGATCAAAGCTGCGCAAGATGCAAAGAAATAAAATCACAGAGTGCCTAAATAACAAGACATAACCCGTCGTTGCGAGCCCGATAGGGCGAAGCAATCCCCTACACGGTGATGGACGCTTCGCGGCTTCGTCGGGCTACGCCCTCCTCGCAATGACGGTCAGTCTCCAATTCTCCAATCTCCCTCATACCCAAGCCCACAGCATCCAAAAGCCTATCATTACAAGACCGATTAATAGTCTCGCACCAAAAGCCCACCCCCAGCCGATCATATAAGCTTTTGTAGATGTGATGGCATCGTCGCGATCCTTCAGCCTGCGAAGTTCCGCGAGAAATAATGCCACCGGTGCGGCAGCCAGACCGATGAATGGTGTAAAGAAGATGCTGGCGACAATACTTGCCGCGAAGGCAAAGAGTATGGAACTCCACGGGATGAAGTGATCGCGCATTTTACGTGCAATGATGATGTTGTCCACTATGCTGCCCACGAGCATGAATATTGTAATGAGGGCAAACAGGAACCAATCCCAGCCCGTCATTCTGCCAGCCGTGCCTTGAAGAAGCGCGTAAACCAATGTGGCAAGCCACATGACAACCAGCCCGGGGAAGACAGGCATGATCAAGCCGATCAAGCCAACGATCAATACGACAAGGGTTAGCGTGTCAACGATTACGATCCATGCAGATTGCAGAAATTCAGGTGGCACATCTTCTCCTCAATCTTACGTCCTGAGTGGAGGTCGAGGGACAAGAATTCATTTATAGCAGCGCGTTTCGACTGCACTCGCCGATTGGCTCGCTCCCTCAACGCGATGATTCTTATGGCTTGATTATATCCACTCCGCCCATCCATGGACGAAGCACTTCAGGCACGGCGATAGAACCGTCAGCCTGTTGATATTGTTCGATCACGGCAATCAGGGTGCGGGGGAGTCCGAGACCCGATCCGTTCAGGGTGTGGAGGAACCGCACTTTGCCTCCATCCGCTGGGCGATATTTTATATTCGCACGACGCGCCTGAAAGTCGCGCACATTCGAGACTGACGAAACTTCAAGCCACTCGTTGCAGCCAGGTGCCCAAACCTCGATGTCATAAGTGATGGCTGAACCGAATCCGATGTCGCCTGTGCAGAGTTGTTTGACTCGATAGGTGAAACCCAGCGCGGCGCAGGTTGCTTCAGCGTCTTCGCGCATCTTTTCGAGCAGGGTATCTGACTCTTCAGGCTTCGCGTACATATACATCTCAACCTTGTCGAATTGATGCCCGCGTTTGATACCGCGCACATCGCGTCCCGCGCTCATTTTTTCGCGGCGGAAGCAGGGCGTGTATCCGGTATAAAGCAAAGGCAGGGCGGCTTCATCTAGGATCTCTTCCATGTGCAAGCCAGTGAGTGGTACTTCAGCAGTCGGCACGAAATACAACTCTTCCTCATGGTCTTTGTAGAGATTATCAGCAAACTTGGGTAATTGTCCCGCACCGAAGACTGTATCATACTTCACCATGAAGGGAAGATACTTTTCAGTGTAGCCTTGTCGAATGTGCAGGTCGAGCATAAAGGCGATCAACGCCCGTTGTAAGCGCGCGCCTGCACCACTTAGCACATAGAAGCGCGAACCGGTGATCTTGGCGCCGCGTTCAAAGTCAAGGATGCCAAGCGCGGGTCCGAGATCCCAATGTGCTTTTGGCTCGAAGTCAAATTCAGGGAGCTGGCCAACCGTGCGTAGGACAACATTCTCATCTTCGGATGCGCCTATCGGCGTACGTTCATCCGGGATGTTGGGCAGTGCCGCGACAAAAGAGGTTAGCTCAGCCTCAACATTTGCCACCTCTTTATCGAGCGCGGAAATTCTATCGCCGACCTCACGCATCGCCGCGATTTTCTTTTCACGTTCAGCCGCATCTTTCATTTTGCCAATCTCTTTCGAGACGCTGTTGCGTTCAGCCTTTAACTTCTCAACTTCCGTGAGAAGGATGCGGCGCTTTTCATCCAGCCTCAGAATCTCATCAACAGAAGAATCATCCATCTGGCGATTCTTGAGCGCGGTGCGAAGCAGATCGGGCTGTTCGCGGATGAGATTTAGATCTAACATGGTTGCACCTCCGTGTGCATCTGGAGCTTGCTACATCAAGTCGATAAGCTGGCTCCAGAAAAAAGAATACGCCCCGGTCCATTTGCAGGACGAGGGGGCGTCTCGTGGTGCCACCTGCTTTCATTATTACCCCCTCTCCTTTTAGAAGAGGGCCGGGGTGAGGTCATTCACGGCAATAATCTCAGACTTGCGCTGTAACGGGCGCTCACGTCTCTTTTACGATCAACTGTAGCAGCGATTAGTCGCTTTTTAGATGACTGAAGTCATCACTACATTCAAATCCCTGCAAGAGCAACTTTCCCTTCGATACGGCTTTCGCCACTCAGGGCAAGGGTGAAGTGGATTTCACTGCCTGCCCGACCGTCTCACACTCACCGACGGCTCTCTGAGCGGGATAAACAGTTACTTATCTTCACGCTGTTTTGTTGAGCGTGATTATACACTCCTGTGGAAGCGTGTCAAGCAATCTAATTCTAATATAATGGGAGCAGCCTAAAGTCAATCGGAGAAACCATGTTACAGAAAATGCGCGAATATCAAGGTTTTGAATCAAAAGATTTGCGTATCATCGGTAAACGAACGGAAGATGGTATTGAAAGTCAATTGCTGGTCATACAAACGCCATTCGGTTATCGGCGCATTGTTGAACAGTTTCGCCCAACAGATGAAGGTTCATTTGCGGGGATTCTATATTCTCACTGGTATGAGCCAGGCTCGCCTGATTCGAATCGCAGTCAATTTGTAGAAGAAGCAAAGGAAATGGCACGCGCAGGTGCCGTGTGTCTTCTCATTGAAACTTTATGGTCTGATTCTGATTTCTTCCTCAAGCGCACACAGGATGATGACCTGCAGAATTCAGTTGAAGAAGTAGTGAACACTCGCCGCGCGATGGATTTATTGTTATCTCAACCTAATGTAGACTCAAAACGTTTTGCCTATGTGGGACACGACTTCGGCGGGATGTATGGTGTGCTGGCTGGAAGCTTGGATCAGCGCCCGACACATTATGTCGTTTTGGCAGCCACGCCGCGTTTCCCGGACTGGTACCTGTATTCCCCTAAATTGGAAGGAGAGGCGCGGGAGGCATTCATCCGTCAAATGTCCGAAATAGACCCGATTGCCCATGCTCCAAACCTTTCACCTGCTGAAATATTTTTCCAGTTCGGAACCAATGATCCTCACGTGCCAAAAGAACGCGCAGAGGAATTCTTTGCATCGGCGAAATTCCCGAAGGAGATGAAGTGGTATGAATCAGGGCATGGACTCAATGAAGCAGCCGCGAATGATCGCAAGATCTGGTTGAAGCAGAAGCTAAACCTGAGTTAGATCCATTCCGCAGGGGAAATTCATTGAATCTGCCTTAGAGGCGCAAGGGTAAAACTCCTGCCCCGAATTCATGGAAGAAACTTGATTTGACGGATGTGAATATGAACCTCTTCTCCTGGGTTCAATTGCAGGATTTCAATGTATACACGTTTTACCGGATCAGGCGCGTTTTCAAACGTCATTTCAAGTTCCACATCCGTGGTAATTTTCTCACCAGTGAACATATAATGAACCGGATCATTACTATCTGGAGAAAATAAATCCACCGTGATCTGATAATCCATCATGGCAAACTGGCCAAAGATGCCGCTCAAATGGCGGGGACTTGAAAAGTCGAAATTAAGAACGTAGGGATTGGCTGCCGCTCCGCGCATCAAAGTAAAAAAATCATCATCAAATATGTCTTTTGGCTGCCCCATATCTGTTGGTGAATAGGATATTTCCATGTTTTCACCTTCGACCTGGATATTTGCCTTGACCGTTTCTGTAAGTTCTCGGCTTTCAGGCGCTATTATCTCATCAATATTTCCAACATTTTGGAAAGATACTCCATATAAATATACCAGCAGCACGCTGACCGCCAGTATCCATTGCCACCGCTGCTTGATTAGTTTGCCCAATTTATCAAAATATCCAGACATGGCATGACGAATTTGTGGTTGTCTGAACTTAGGCAAGGCAATCGGCCCGCCCATAGCTGCCTCCTGGGCGGGAATGATTCTTGAGGTAACACTCGCTTTTGCCTCCGCGTCTGCCTGGATCGTGATGTTTAGGATCGACCCTTCTGGGATATCTGCCGTAATAACAACATGAGCAATTTTCGCTGTTTTTGTCTCATTGTCAGAAACAACAATGTCTGTGACTTCGCTTACCAACACAATATTTGGTTCAGCGCCTGTGGGAGTAAATTGCCCCTGCGTTCCGGGCTGGACCTCTTTTGCCCCAATAGTGATATCCGTGGCAACCGGCGCTTCTACTTTTGGAGGGCGCAAAAACAGTGATCTTAATCCACGCAAGTTAAGGTTATCTTTTAGCCATTCCAAAATGGTTTGCTCATTTTGGTCATTCATACAATGTTCCTTGATAAGTGCACGTGTTGAAAGAAAAGGTAGAAGCAATACTAATTCATGGGTATGACACGATTATATTCAGACTTTGAAATTTCCATAAGGTTGGTTCGATACAGAGTATATCTGGGGAATTTCCCCTAATGCCATGTATTCCAAATGTGGTAATATTTGGCAAGGAGCAAAACTATGAACGAACGCATCTTGATCATCGAAGACGACCAGCAGATTTTAAAGCTTCTTCAACGGGGACTCGCCTATGAAGGCTACACAGTGGACACAGCAACCGATGGGCGCATGGGTTTGATCCTGGCGCGTGATCACACACCTGATCTTGTGATCCTGGATTGGATGCTGCCAGGTATGGATGGCTTGGAGGTTTGTCATCGCTTGCGCACGGGTGGTTCGATTCCCATTTTGATGCTGACCGCGAAAGACACAGTCCAGGATCGAATTCAGGGATTGGATGCAGGCGCGGATGATTACATGATCAAGCCGTTCAACCTGGATGAATTATTGGCGCGCGTTCGGGCGCTGCTGCGACGTACACAACCCGAACGTGTTCCCGTTTTAAAATTTGCAGATCTCACACTGGATACTGGTTCGCGGCAAGCCTCGCGCGGAAATCGTTCAATTTCGTTGACTGCCAAGGAATACGAATTGCTTGAGTTATTCCTCCGCCATCCCAAACAGGTGTTGACCCGCGAAGTGATTTTTGACCGCGTATGGGGATATGATTTTGGCGGCGAAAGCAACGTCCTCGAGGTATATATCCGTTACTTGCGGCAGAAACTGGAAGGCGAAGGTGAGATCCGCCTGATCCACACAGTGCGCGGGGTGGGGTATGTAATGCGAGAGAATCCATAATCGCTAATCGTCAATCGTAAATTTCAAACTTATACTGACGGTTCGTCTGTCGCTCACCGTATCGAAGTATCGTAAATTGAACGTGAATGTCCCTCCGCCTGCGTCTCACCCTGTTGTATGCAACGCTCATGGGGGCGATCCTTCTTGTGATCGGCGCGGCTGTCATCATGATTGTAAGAATCCTGCTGCTGAATGGGATAGATGATAATCTTGAGTCTTTGCAGGAAAACATTATCGAAAATATTACAGTCAACTCCCTTGGCAACGTGGAAATTGATTTTGCGGCTGCAGAGTTAACTTCAGATGTTTATGTTCAGGTTTGGGGTATGGATGGGGAATTACAAACGAGTTTTGGACAGTTTGAGAATTTTGAGAAGAGAGCACTCGATCAAGACTCTCTAAGAAGTGCCCATCCAATTTATCGTGATCTAAGAGAGGAGGATTGGCATATCCGCGTGTTGAGTGTCCCATTAAAACGGGGTGATCATATTATTGCGGTACTGCAAATTGCATCCAGTTTGGAGGTCGTGGATGATACTCGATCTAATTTACTGGATGTCCTTTCCATCATTTGGATTGTGGCGGTCTTGTTTTCAGGCGTTCTCGTTTGGTTGACTCTCGGGCAAACTCTCAAACCTCTTGAAGCGATTACAGAAACTGCCGAACAGATCAATCGAGCGGATGATCTTTCGCGCCGCATCCCCTATAACGGAACGGATCATGATGAGATCGGAAACCTTGTGGGTTCATTCAATCAAACGCTCGAAAGGCTGGAGGCGCTATTTACCTCCCAGCAGCGGCTGCTGGCAGATGTCAGTCATGAATTGCGTACGCCTCTCACAGTGATCAAAGGCAATGTAGATCTTATGCGCCGTATGAAAAGTCTGGATGAGGAGTCGCTGACAAGCATCGATCAGGAAGCAGGTCGTTTGACGCGGCTTGTGGGTGGCTTGCTATTGCTGGCTCAGGCGGAATCTGGCCAGATGGCGCTCGCCCTGAAGAAGGTGGAGTTGGATCTGCTTCTTACTGAAGTGTTTCAGGAAATGAGTATTCTTGCTGGTAATAAAGTGCGCGTACATCTGAACGAAATCGATCAGGTATATGTGAATGGCGACCGGGACCGCCTCAAACAGGTGCTTATCAATCTGGTTGCGAATGCAGTTCAATATACGCCGGTTGGAGGGGATATCTTCCTGAGCCTTGAACAAATCAAGGACCAGGCACGCATCATCTGTCGGGACACGGGACCTGGTATCCCAGCCGACGACCTGCCTCACATCTTTGAGCGCTTCTATCGTGCGGAGAAGTCGCGTACACGCGGAAAGACCACAAGCTTTGGCTTGGGCCTTTCCATTGCGAATTGGATTGTAGAACGTCACGGTGGAAGGATTGAAGTGAATTCACGAGAAGGGATGGGGACAACGTTCGCGATCTGGCTGCCATTATGGTCTGGCTAAGGTTCTCATTCCCAATCACTTGATAGACACCAGCGAAAGTCAAATTTTGCCACAGAGCCGCAGAGTCACGGAGTTTTACTTTTCTCTCTCAGCGTCTTCGCGAAGCATACTCGAAGAGTGCCGTGACTCTGCGGCTATAAACCTCTCCACGTTGTCGTAATACACTCATGCAAGATGTTTCTATGGCGAGATGCCGAGTCTTCGGTTTGCCTGCCGGCATAAACCAGCTCCGTATTTTCGATACCATTCTCCCAACATCACACTTGATGTAACGCCGCTGCGTGCATCTTCATAAATCGGCGCGCCATAGAGGACATATCGTTTTGTCTCGGCGGGCCATGCCCATTCGCTGCGTAAGATGACACCAATGCCGCCGTTATAACCGGCAAGTGCGAGCCGGGGGTTTCCACCTCCCGTTGAAAGAGAGCGCGCTAGATAGTTTAGACCGCGAAGTGCATTGGTTTCCGGGTTGTATCCGTTTTCACCTCTATGAAAATGAAAAGGCATCACCTGGAACAATCCTATGGCTCCCGAACGGGAAAGCGCTTGTGGATCTCCGCAGGATTCGATCTGCATGACAACCGCAGCCAGGTTTGGGTCCAGCGATGCGGCGTTTGCCCATCGAACGATATCTTCTCCCCAGTATTGGATCTCTTCTGTAAAGATAGGCGAGAGTCCGCTGGAAGATGTCGAGTTGTCGATTGAGAAATTCCACAGTTGTGTTGTTACTTCCGGTTGAGTGATTGAAATGACTGAATCTGGATTGGGTGCTATTAAACTGTCCGCCGCGGTTGCTGGAACCTGAGCAGGCGGGACAAGGTTATTTCCTGGAGAGCTTGGTGTTTGAACCATTGAATTGTTGATAAGAACTGATGATGTTGAAATCGGTGAGTTCAAGGCAAGCACGGTAATAAAGCCTACAATCACAAAGACTGCAAGCAGTGGAAGCATATAAAAAGACAAACAGCCGCTGCCAGTTTCATAGGCCGC
>JAKEFL010000289.1 GCA_022616105.1 Anaerolineae bacterium
AGCAGAAGTGCGTAAGATGAGATATTAATCTTACATAATTGATTATAGCCGCTTCTTGTCATACCATTCGAGAACGATTAAGATTGACATATGCTCAACCTCCCTATGAACATGCGACGCGTGGTAACAATCATCGGCATTTTTGTGCTGGTCTTTATCGTCCTTGAATTCAACCGCCGCCTCGAAGAACTCAATATGCTGAACAGGCAGCACGAACTTGTGCAAACGCAGGCAACGCAAGCCATTCAAACCCAGCTTGCGTTGCAAACCGAGGTTGCTTATGCCGGTTCAAACGCGGCGGTGGAAGAGTGGGCACGGACAGATGGTCACTACATTCAGGACGGTGACCTGCCGGTTGTCCCCATCGGGCAGCCCGGAGACGCGCCCATCGAATCGAGCACGCCCACTCCTGCCCCGACGCAAATGGCAAAATGGGAAGTCTGGTGGAGTTTATTTTTTGGAGAGTAGCACAATCATTTTGGGGGTATGGCGATAAATACCACAAAGGATTTCGATCACATCATGATTAAGAATTCCTCCTCCCCATTTCAAGTATCTGACAGATTAGCTCTCTTCCCCGATTCGACTCGTATACAAAACGATTCTCTTTTCATCGCGGGACATGATCTCGCCTCTCTAGCGGACCGGTATCTGACTCCGTTATATGTTTATGACCGCGCCACAATGGACGCGTCAGTCGTTGCATACAAAGGCGCACTAAAGGAATATTACCCCGCTCCATCTGAAATTACATACGCGGGCAAAGCCTTCCTCTGCAAAGCCATCGCAGAATGGACTCAGGAACACAAACTATGGGTCGACTGCACAGGGGAAGGAGAAATCGCAATTGCAGTTGCAGGTAATGTGCCGCGCGAACACATTCTTGTCCATGGGGTGAATAAATCCACTGCGGATTTAAATTCCGCTATTCAACGTGCAGGAACAATTGTTGTTGATAATTTGACTGAACTCAAACGTATTCATGTCACCCTGAGCGATAGCGAAGGGTCTCTACCAAAAACGAGCAAGACTCTCACCTGCACTGGGCGCAGGCGCAAGTGTCGGTCGCAACAAACGCTCCCTCAGAGTGACATAAACATCTGGCTTCGCCTCCTCCCCGGCGTTTCAGTCGATACCCATCACGCCCACACACAGACGGGTCAACATGAAAGCAAATTCGGCATGACGCGCGAAGAGATTCTCGAAGCCGCAAATTTTTGTAAAGAGCATAATTTGCCGTTGAAGGGTATTCATTTTCATCAAGGCTCAAACTTCCGCGATGCAACTCCGCTGGTTAGAGCCATCGAAATCGGACTCGATCTTGCAAAAGAAATTGGATTGGATGGAGAGTGGCACTTCAGTCCAGGCGGCGGATGGGGCGTGGCATATCACGAAGATGAACTCCCACAGCCGGATATTGACGAGTATGTGCGCATCATTGCTAAGACAATAAAGGAAGGATGTAAGACTCGTGGACTCACTCTCCCTCACTTGCATCTGGAGCCGGGGCGCAGTCTTGTTGCGCGGGCTGGAGTGGCGATTTATAAAGTGGGAGCCATCAAACGACGCGGCGACAAAGTTTGGATTCTCACGGACGGTGGAATGACAGATAACCCACGCTATGCGATGTATGGGGCACGGTACTCTTGTTTAACCTTGACAGGAGTCGAGCGAGAAAGAAATGAGAAAGTGTCCATCGCGGGACCGTATTGTGAATCAGGTGATGTTGTCATCGAAGATCTGTTCATGCCGAAAGTCGAAGTGGGCGAATTTATCGCAATCCCTGCTGCGGGAGCGTATCACCTAAGCATGTCGTCCAACTACAACGGCGCGCGCAGGCCTGCCGTGTTGTGGCTGGAAGAGGGACAGGTTAAAGAAATCATCCGCCGCGAGACGACAGATGATTTGTTGAAGAGGGATATTGGTTTAATGTGACAGTCAATACTTTCGAATCAAGTGGTGGTCGAGTAGCCCGAAGCCACAGCGAAGGGCGTATCGAGACCACAAATTCCAGCAATTTATGCTTCCTGTTGGTTTCGATACGGCGGACGAACGCCGCCTACTCAACCAACGGCGTGCTTTTGCAACAAACTGTCAAGTTGCTCTAACCTCAAATCGAAAGATAATTCTTCTCAAACAACTGCGGGGGCAAATGATGCTCTGTATGACACGCAGCGATCATTCCATCCTTCATCACAAATTGCAGACTTGTTTTATCTGCAAGCAGGCGTAAGTCCTCAAGCGGATTTTTCTCATGCACGATCAAATCCGCGACCTTTCCTTTCTCAAGCGTGCCAAGCCAGGAATCCCAACCGAGTGAACGCGCGGCATTGCCAGTAGCAGAGACCAACGCGTCCATCGCAGACATGCCTGCCTGCTGCATCCAGTAGACTTCAAGAGCGTTCTCACCATGAAAGTTCAATGGAGTGCCGACATCTGATCCCATTGCGATCGGAACATCTGCCTCATGCGCCATCTTCAAACTCAGTGCGGCTTCGCCTTGCGTGGCTTTATTTTTATCCATGATCCACAAAGGAATATTGGAATCTTTTGCGTGAATAATATCCCACCCCACTTTTAGAGTCGGCACCAGAAAGATTCCATGCCCCGCCATGTGAGTGATCAGGAGCGGGTCCTGATAGAGATAAGTCCCATGTTCAAGCGTGTTGATACCGGCCTGAACTGCCTTCCTAATTCCATCGATGCCGTGCGCATGGGCAGCAACGCGCTTCCCAAATTTGTTTGCTTCCTCCACCAGCGCACAGACCTCATCTTCGTTGAAATGTGTTGTGCCTGGAACTCCGCCTTCGACGAGCACCGCGCCGGTCACACCCATCTTGATCACGTCCGCCCCGTTCTTCACCTGTTCGCGCACGGCTTTGCGGACTTCATCCACTCCATCCGCGACGCGATACATTCCAAGATAATATTCCGCACCTGCCTCGGTGATCGAGATAAAACGTCCTGCCAGGCACATACGTGGACCTGGGAACTCGCCGCGTTGAATGGCGCGCCTCACATCAAATTCAAGCTCGCTCCAGCCGCCCAGATCACGGACTGTTGTAATCCCAGCGGCAAGATTCCTTTGCGCATTTTTTAGAATCTTCAACGCCATGGAGCCAGCCGGCGCGTAGAATTGACTGTCCGCTTCACCCGAACCAGATAAGTGAACATGGCAATCGATCAGACCAGGGAGAACATATTGACCGTGCAAATCCAACTCGAGGATATCGCTCTCTTCCGCATCAGACCATCCTGAGGCTGATCCTGCGTAAAAGACCTTTCCCTCTCGAATCACCAGCAGCGCGTCTGGAATTGGCTCGCGTCCAGTCCCGTCAATGAGAGTGATGTTTTTTATAACGGTGTCCATTTGAAACTGGTACTGACGGTTCGCTTTTCGCTCACCGAGTCGAAGTATCCCGAATGAAGCGTTTTGGATTGTGTTGAATCAGTAAGTCAATTTTATCTCTTAAATGAAAACCCGCCTGAGTTGGCGGATTTTTGATAATGCCGAGGGCGAGATTTGGATTCGCGACCAAGGGCTTCTGAGTCTTTTGAAGAGCAAGATTACAGAGTGCCGCACGCATTGAATACATGCGTAATCTATACTTGAAGTATATAATTTGGCCTGCAATTTATTAGAAAAGTTTAGTAAATGATGAGACAAGCGGTAATGTCATGCGTGACTGCAAAATAGGTGGGTATAATAGCCGCTGGTCAATATCCATATGAATTACCATTTATCCAGCCAGTCAACAGTCTCACGTAAAAAGTTCAGCAGAGAAGCCTGGGCGAAGGTCTTGAGCCTGGCTATGCTTTACGGTTGGAAACCGATGGGAACACACCCGGCTTCAAGGATTGAGGTTTGGGGCTTGGACCCTGAAGATTGGAATGGGACTTATCTTACAAATGAGGGTCAGATCGTAATTGCCGAAGATGCTTTAGCTTTGGCTGTTGCTTTGGAAAAATCTCTCGACGATATCCCGGATTTCAATATTGAGTTAGATCGGGTCCCCAAAAGTCGGGAGGAGGATGACCTTCCAGAATGGTTGCTGCCAGATGAAGGAGTAATCATCGAAGAGGGACCGAAAGATCAGCCGCTTGATCCTCCGGAAGTCCATCCGTTTGAACATTTTGCAGGGGATGAAAAACGTCACCTGGTTGATTTTATAAAATTTTGCCAGTTGGGGAGTTTTACCATCTTGCGGATCTGAAACCGGGGGCTTAACGCCGAACGCGCTTTCCTGGACAGCACAAGTCAAAATCACCTCTTCCATAAAATTGAAATTCTCGTCTGCTCTAGTATTACAGCGCAAGGTTGCGAGTAAAAAGCCGCTAACGAGGTCTGATTTACCTTCGTGAAAATACCTACTTTGCGCTGTAATACTAGTCGCCGTCCACCTTCGGCACCTCCGGCAAGGCGGCGGCAGTTACAGAATAATCCTGCGCCGAGGACGGCGCAGGGAGCCAGTGCCTCTTCCATAGATCTGATATTTGTGGTAACCTTGTGAGTAAAATTTAGAACATATGTTCTAATACATACATTGCGACCTGTAAATGTATATGTGTCCTTTAAACGAAATAAAGAGGAAGTCATGTGTGTCTATGTGTGGAAGTTCAATACCATTCCTGATCGGAAGGTCGTTGAACGATTTATTGATGAGCAGGTGCCTTTGTTCGCGCGCTATGCAAAGTACCTTACCGGGGGCGATGGACAGCCTGTCGTCGACCTGATGAAGGTCGAACACAATGGTGGCGAAGTCAACCTGGAGTTTCAGCTGAATGGCGTCGAGGTACAGAGCGGCGATGTCTTTTGTTTCCCTGGATATTATCCCGGTGACATGGATGATGATGGGGTTCCCCTCTTCAACCACTGCGATACGGACGGCCATTTCTACGGACAGATCGTAGAGACGATTTTGGACCGCGCCCAAAGAGTATTTGATATGGAGGTTATGAATTATGTCAATGAACAAGAACAATTTCATCCGGCCTGGTAAGCACGGTTCGCAGGTGACGCTCGACCCCGGCTTTCTCTTAAGTCATAAGCTCTATATGCCTGACGGAGAGACGATCGTAAAGTCGAACATGACCCTGGGACAGGCAATTGAAGCCATAGCGTTCGCGCATGTCAAATTGCAGATGCCGCATCTGGCAGATAAGTGCAACGCAGCCAAGATCGAATTCGCAGATGGCAAATTCGTTGTATGTTTCGCGGATAGCATCGATAACTTGAGTTTCTGACGTTAAAAACCAGACGAGCGGGGCTAAAGCCGCCTGCTCAGTGCCTGGAAGTCACTTCGACACGCCCTATCGGGCAGTCAGTGCAACGCCTTTGGACTGGCACACCAGAGTCGGCTTTTAGCCGACTTTCACGAACTGAGGCAGGACTCTGCAAAGCGCCCTGTGGGTCAGTCCGCCAAGGCCAACAACCTTTGAGTGCTCCTTCCCGCGCCCTTGGAAACCGTCGGAGTCTCATGGGGTAATCATAGGCATCCGGTCAAGCACGATTGAGACCGTTATGCTACATTTGGGTAGTAAGGTGATTTCTCTTCTCCTCCTTAAGAGAACCGCGGTTGGCGACCGCGGTTCTCGCATTTTATCGAAATTGAAAACAAATCCTAAGGGTCTTATAGACCCTTAGGATTTAGAATCTGGATAATATGACCAGTCCATCCCCTCTGCTCTACAACCGCGGCGTGAACGGTGAGAATATTTTCGTTGAAGAACGGAACTATGATCTCTTTCTGAGATTATATGAAAAACACCTTTCGCCTGTTACGGATCTATTTGCTTATTGCATGTTGAGAAATCACTTCCATGTTTCGTTGAGGGTGAAGTCGGAAGAGGAGATAATAGAGACCTTAAAGGTTTCTCCCGTGGATCGAGTAAAGACCCTAAGGGTTTCGCCCCTCAATCGAGGAAAAACCCTAAAGGTTTCCTCGACCGACTCGAAACACAATGTGCAAGGCTCTTCCGCCAGTCGTGACGATAATTTATACAGAAAACCTTTAGGGTTTGATCGTTTAGGGTCTCATTATGTAAGCGATCAATTCTCCAATTTCTTCAACGCCTACGCCAAGACCATCAACAAAGCCTACGAGCGGACAGGTAGTTTAGTAGTTTATTTGAGCACCCCTTCGAGCGCGTCCCGATCACTACTGACCGTCAGTTTTGGAACGTAATCGCCTACATTCATCAAAACCCTCAGAAACACGGATTTGTGAAAGACTTCCGTGACTGGAAGTACTCGTCGTATGGAATCATCCTGACGGGGAAACCTACCCTACTAACCAATGGTGCTAGTTTGGAGCATTTTTCGACTATTATGTGCAAACTCATGCAAACGAGCCGCCACATATAGGCAATTCTCTTTGCAAAACCACCAGATATGGTACTAGCACCAAAGGTTACTAAAACGCGAGGAGGTGATGAAGTGGTTCGGGACAAGGGAGGATTATCTCTCGCTCCACAATCAATGGGTGACCGACGCCGCGGCGAAGTGGTTTGTGGGAAGTGACTTGGATTGATATCAAACTCTATTTTCAAACCCTAAAGGTTTCCTGGCTATCCATGGTCTCGGTTGATTACTTCGCCTTGGCAATCCGTGGTTCTGGTAAACCAATGAAACCTTTAGGGTTTCCATCGGTTAATGATAGGCTACATTCCAATCAGGGCAGCGGGGGAATGGTAATGGTCATAGTATAGGAAGTGTTACCATCGGGTCGACCCTTTACCAGAATATAGTAATCCTGTGTAGTCCGCAGGACTCCTTGAAACGTCGAAGTCTCGGCATGATCGGAAAGCAATACATCACCATCTTCACCCCAAACGACCAAAATGGCTTGGCCTTCCGTGAAGGTCAGGTTCAGGCTCATCGTATGCCAGTACAGCGCGCAGCACGTATTGATCCGATTCGGAGGCAGCTAAAGTTCCGGTCACGGTGGCAGATGTAGATCCAGGCGCGAACCGGATCCGTTGTGCATCATTCGCGTTCCCCGAGGTGCCAGAGGTGGATGTAGGGTTGACGGGTATCGGCGCGAGCGCTGTGGGGCGAGGGTGTAGGTCCGGCGGGCGTGCTGGGTGTGGTTCTCGAAAAAGTGAGAACGTTTTGCCCGTTTGCATGCCAGATCCGCAGCGTATTACCAGATCGTTCAAACCGGTCCACCGATGCCAGGGCATCGAAATAGATTTGTTCTTGTTGCATGATACCTTCCATTGGGCAAGCCATCTTCGTACTGGCGATCGGGCCGAACGATATCCCGCTATCTTGCACTTGATACTGTGTGCTAAATGTATTGCACCCCCCGGAACCTCCCGCCTGACCATTTTCCTGGAATTCCAGAGTGGGGATGATCCCCGGAAAGACCGGGGTTTCTATCCCGGCTTCGTTAAAGGAAACAAGTATCCATTAGACTTGTGG
>JAKEFL010000290.1 GCA_022616105.1 Anaerolineae bacterium
TCGAAGAACCAACCCTCGAGCCAATTTCCTCATACAACAGTTTGATCGCATTCACATCCGAAAAAGACGGCAACGCCGAAATCTACACCATGCGCGCCGACGGCAGTGACCTTACCAACCTCACCAATAACGACGCGCTCGATTTCAACCCAGCCTGGTCACCAGACGGCAAACGCATTGCCTTCGAGAGCAACCGCGCGGTATTTACACAAATTTATTTGATGGATGCCGACGGATCCAACGTTTCCCAACTTACATTTGATGAAATCGAGCATGAAATGACCATGAACTACGCCCAATCCAATCCCTGGTCGCCTGATGGAAGCCATTTGCTCTTTTTCCAAAGAGTGTATCCTGAAAAAGGATCGCCGCCGCCTTCTCCTCCGGAACTCTACTCCATTGATGTCAATGGAGGAAATAAAGTCATGCTGGCCAGCGGAAACATATCGTTATTCGAGGTCTCATGGTCGCCAGATGGCAAGCATGTTGCCTATATTGCGAATGACCCGCAAAACCCCAATGCATCGAGGTTATATATCGTCAATGCAGACGGAAGCGACCGACGGGATATTACAAAATCCCTGCAAGCCAATGAACGACTAAACGGTTTTAGTTATGATTGGTCTGCTGATGGACAGTCCATATTCTTCATCGCGTATGAGCATATCAGTGAGGGAAACGATCAGTGGATAGCGTATGAAAGTAGCTTAGATGCCGAAACCCTCGTCAGGAAAGCCGAATCGAACATCCCTATGGATAGCTGGTGGGACGGCACATCCTTTATCACAGGCTTTGATGCATCCACTTTGACATGGTTGCGTTCGGATGGGACATACAGCACATTGAAGCCGCTTAAACACTGCCAATTCGAGAAAGAGCCCCAATATAGCTTCCTGGCAAGACGTGCTTTCAATGAAAATCTTATAATCAGCGTTGGCTGTCCCAATGGTGACTTGTGGTTTTATTGGGCAAACCCGGATGGGACGTTCATTAAACAACTGTTCGATGCGCCAATATCAGTAAAGGATGGCGGTCTCAATGACATTGTCTGGTCGCCAGACAACAAGTACATTGCCATCAATGTTTATTCGGCCGATGTAATTCATATCTACGTTATAAATGTTGAAAAATCATTGAGAGACCCATCCGCTCTGCCTGATCCAATTGGCAGCGGAGCGATAGGTCACAGCATTTCCTGGCAGCCGAATCCGTGAGTAACGCGTCCTCTCCACGCCTGGAACTAATTCCGTTAAAATTATGTCATGCCCACCTATGACTTTATTTGCAACAATTGCAACCAGCGTTTCGATATTTTCCTCACCTTCAGCGAATACGGTAAAAAATCAGTCATCTGCGCGCACTGTGGAAGTAAAAACGTGCGCCGCCGTATGACGAAGGTCCGCATTGCGAAATCTGAAGAGAGCCGCATGGATTCCATGGCGGACGATTTCAGCGGCTTTGAGGGACTCGAAAGTGATCCCAAAGCCATGGGGCAAATGATGCGCAAGATGGGGAAGGAAATGGGAGAGGAGTTGCCACCCGAGTTTGATGAAGTCGTAGACAGGCTTGAATCCGGTCAGAGCCCGGAAGATATTGAATCCTCCATGCCTGAGTTGGGAAATGATACGGGTAGTGAGGATGATTAATCTTATAGTGAGGGCAGTTGTCCCTACAGTAACATTGCTTATAACAAAGTCTATAACTCGCCTTACGTACAGGCGAATTCCTCATAGCTTATTCTTAACGCCAAGGCGCGAAGGCGCAAACGCAAAGCGAATCTAATCTTCGCGTCTTTGCGCCTTCGCGTTGAGCTTTTTGACGATGGATGATATTCGCCGGACATAAATTGCATACGTTTAATCTATAACATCTTCTCTATCGTTTCGCGGTGTTCGGCAAAATGTTCGGTGGTGTCACCCAGCACCCACATCAAAACGGGACGTTTCTCGGGGTCATCGGCATGGCGCGGCTTTAGCAGATCTTCAAAAGGTGTGGCGTTCAATTTGGCAACCAGTTCTTCATACACTCGGTTTAATTCATCCAGCACATCTTCAGTTGAACGATTCTTGTTTCTCTCAAAGAGAACAGGATTGATCACCTCAAAATCCCAAGCCTTTGTCACTTCTTCAGGGACTCCAAATACCTCATGCGGTGGGCGGCGATCCAGGTGATAGCCCATCAGCGCGTTCATCCATTCGGCGAGATGCGCGAGATTATCCTTCGGTGACCAGCCACCTTCATCGGGTGTGGTCAGCTTATTCTTTTCCTCCAGCTTTGCCACACTATCCATAAGCGATTTCCACTCACGTTTGATCGCGGACATCAATTCGGCTTTACTGCCAGGAACCCATTGTTCTTCATCAGCCATAATAAACCTCCAATTAGATTATCGTCATTGCGAGGAGGGCTGGTGGTTGAGACGCAAGCAGTCGAAACCCAGCCCGACGAAGCAATCCCTTATACGATGAGGAGATTGCTTCAGGCGGACAAGCGCCGCCCTCGCAATGACGAAAGTTTATCTTAGGGGATAATGATTTTTCCTTCTTCAAGTTTTTCTTTCTCTGCTCCATGGCGCAGGATCCATGCATCACCGCGCACGAGAGCTGTCTTCTTTCCATCCACTTTTACATACGCGCCGTCACTCAAAAGGATCACCGCATTGTCATGAAATGAATGATAATCTGAAAGCCAGTCATCATGCTCGGACCCTCCATACGTATCCGAAATATAATGGGCAAAAAAGTTGAATGGCGACACATTCAAGCCGCTGAAATGAGTCGTCTCAACGGAGTTCAGATCTTTAGACGTGAGGATGTTTGGTCCACATACGATCATCCCTGCGCTGAACCCGACGACGGGCAAGCCTGCCTGTACTTTTTTACGCAGATAGGGCATCAGCCCGCTGACATGCAAACGGTGGTTGAGCAGAAACGTATTTCCACCTGAAATGTAAACCACATGAGCACGCCTAATGGTGGCTTCCATCGTGGGCAAATCCATTTGCTCGGTATCAATCAATTCAACGCGCGCGGACTTGTCGAAGGAGCGAACAGTGTAGTCAAGCCAGTGATTGACGTTTAACCACGCTTGCGGCAGGAATGCAACTATCGGCTCTGATTTACCTGCAAGATAAGGCCGACACGCCTCGAGAACCCAACGAATATCACGTTCACCCGGCGTGGAAAGAAGATGCAGGCTGATCATAAAGTCAAAATGATCGGCTCGTTTTTTGTCACAATGACTGTATGTTCAAACTGTGCGGCAATCGCATTATCAGTTGTGCGCAGAGACCAGCCATCACGTTCTTCGACCACGCGTCCCACGCCTGTCGTTAGAAATGGCTCGATTGCCAGGACCAGCCCCTCGTTAAGAATGCGGCGGTCTTTTGGATCATAGTAGTTGAGGATTTCCCTCGGATCTTCATGGAGTTTGCGTCCAATGCCGTGACCGGTCAGATCATAGATAACGTTGTATCCGCGTTTCCTCGCTTCATTCTGGACCGTTCGGCTGATCCCGTTTAATGGACTTCCAGCTTTCGCCGCGCGCAGGGCTTTCGTTAACGCGGCTTTTGTTGCATCCAGTAATCTTTCGAGATTGCGCTCACTCTTCGAGACGATCATCGACGCACCTGTATCCGCATAATAGCCATTGAGTTCCGCTGAAACATCGATGTGGATCAACTCGCCTTCACGTAAAACATGGTCGTTGGGAATCCCATGCGCGATGACAGGTGAAACGCTGATGCAGGTCGCACCGGGAAATTTATACATCGCCTGAGGCGCGGAACGCGCTCCTTCGGTTTCAAGAAAGGCGCGGCCGATCCCATCGAGTTCGCGCGTCCTCATCCCCGCGCGGACGTATCCTTGCATTTTACGCAAAGTCTCCGCGCAGATGCGGCCTATCGCTTTGAGATGTTGGATATCGTTTATGGAATCAGCAGTCATGGTTTGATTGTAATGCAAAAAAGGTGACAGTCACTGGGTGACTGCCACCTTATATCGCTTGAGGGTACTCAACTAATCTCTACCCTCACCATCATTATCCTTGCCCTCCTTATCGTCATCATCGCCATTTCGGTTCCGAACTCGTACCAATTCAGTTTGCTCTTCACCGCCTTCGACCATGATCCCGAAGATGAAGCCCACACCCTTTGCATAGTATTTGTGCTCCACGATATCCGGCTCCAATGGAGTCCATTCCCTGGTTACCAGAACATCTTCAAAACAACCGTAGCGAACACAGAATGAGTCTTCAAAGCTGATCACTTCTGCCATATCCTCCGCCACACCGGGTGCCACCTCCTGTGAGTAGCTATCACCCACCTGAGGATCCGCCAGCATGATAATGCCCGGCTGAGCGCCATCTACTCTGGCTTCCCACGAGCCTTCGGTGCTGATTACGTTGCCGTCTTCATCCAGTTCCTTTGTATCTTCACCAAAGTACCAGACGTTGCCATACTTGTCCTGTGCAAACCAGTCGAAGGTATCTTCGATCAGCACGCCCTCTTCAAAGTTGAGGTGGTGAACAACGGTCGTCGTAACCCCTAGGATTTCTTTCGTCTTGTGGGTGACGATCGTCACATCCCGTGTAGGAGCCCCGTCTGACTCACCTCGATGGACAAATCTTGTCCCTGGGACAAGCGGGAAGTACGGGTTGTCAATTACATCACCTGCGAAGTTCTCGGGGTCAAATTCAGGTAAACCTGTTTGAGCGAGAGGCGCTGCCGTGACAGTGCTCGTGACAAAAACAATCGCCAGGACGCTGGTTAACAAGGCAAAAAGACGTTTTTGTTTCATACTTTATCTCCTTAAATTACAACTATTATTTGAAGCGAGGATAAGATCGTCAATCATGGACTTACCCTTTTTCAATACGGGAAGTCCCTACGTTCGTCTGTTACATTCCGTTACATTTCATCTGTTAA
>JAKEFL010000291.1 GCA_022616105.1 Anaerolineae bacterium
AGGCGGACCCGTTATGAGCGAAGAGCAGGCTGTTGAAACGGAAGCAGCTACGGAGTCCGAAAAAGAAGCGGATTCTTAATCCGAACGAAAACAAAATTTTAACGTAATTCCAATATGCAGCAGGTATGATGTCCGAATACAAAGGAGACAAAAATGATCCCTAATTTCAAGAATACTCGTATTGAGCCGAGTCGAAATATAGTTCCAATGGTGGTCGAA
The DNA here is from genome assembly GCA_022616105.1 of Anaerolineae bacterium. GTDB lineage: Bacteria > Chloroflexota > Anaerolineae > Anaerolineales > Villigracilaceae > Defluviilinea. The sequence goes on from JAKEFL010000291.1 coordinate 220, forward strand.
AATACCGGCCGTGGCGAACGCGCGTATGATATTTACTCGCTTCTTCTCAAGGAGCGTATCATTTTTCTGGGTACTCCCATTGACGACCAGGTTGCAAATGTGATCGTGGCACAGTTGCTGTTCCTGAACCACGAAGACCCCGAAAAAGAAATCCAGATGTATATTAACTCGCCGGGCGGAATTATCTACGCGGGACTTGCGATCTACGATACGATGCAGATGATCTCGAACCCGATCAGTACTGTGGCTGTTGGAGTGACCGCGTCATTCGGGACTGTGCTGCTGACTGCCGGGACGAAAGGCCGCCGCTACGCCCTGCCCAACGCGACCATCCACATGCACCAACCGCTTGGCGGCGCACAGGGACAGGCGACAGACATTGAAATTCAGGCAAAACAGATTCTGCGCCTAAAGTCATTGCTGCTTGGCATCATGGCGAAACACACGGGTCAGCCGCTTGAAGTGATCGAGCGCGACAGTGACCGCGATTATTATCTGGAGGCGAAGGGCGCGGTGGATTATGGTCTGGTGGATCAGGTATTGGAAGCGCCGGAGAAAGTTAAGTAGTTGATTTAGTAGTTGGATAGTTCGATAGTTGAGTAGTTTGGTAGTTGAAGCCTGCTGAGAAATCAGTAGGCTTTTTATGTCGCGCTGAGCGGAATGTCGAGCGTATGCGAGACATGCAGTCGAAGTGCGAATCATTAACTCCAAAGAGTATAATCACACATCACAGAAGGAATTCATCATGACCTTTTCCATTGTTGCATGTGACCTTGAAGAACAGACATGGGGAGTCGCGGTGGCATCGAAGTTCCCGGCGGTGGGTGCTGTTGTTCCATGGGCGCAAGCGGATACCGGTGCAGTTGCCACTCAGTCATTCGCAAATACATCCTTCGGTCCGCGCGGGCTGGCTTTGATGGGCACAGGTTTATCCGCACAGGAGACCCTTGATCGATTGTTGGAAGATGACCCGGATAAAGAACTCCGGCAGGTTGGCCTCGTGGATGCAAAGGGTGGGTCCGCCACATTTTCAGGAAGTGGATGTTTCGCATGGGCAGGTGGCGTTGCAAAAAAAGGTTATGCAATTCAAGGGAATATTCTGGCGGGCAAGCAAGTTGTCCCAGCGATGGAAAAGGCTTTCTTAAAAACAAAAGGTGACTTGCCAACGCGACTCCATGCAGCATTACTGGCCGGTGACCGCGCAGGCGGCGATAAGCGCGGACGTCAATCCGCGGCGATTTACGTGGTCAAACCAAAAGGTGGATATGGTGGGTATCTTGATCGCTGGCTGGATTATCGCGTGGATGATCATGAAGACCCGGTTCCACGTTTGGGTGAATTGATCGAAATGCATCATCTTTACTTTGGGAAAAGCCTGGAAAGTGAACGTATCAAAGTAAGTGGTGAAGCACTCGATCAAATTGCAAAAATTCTTGCTCAACAAGGCTATCTCAAAAATGGAAAAGGATTCCGCGATGCGTTTAAGGAATTCATTGGTAATGAGAATTTTGAAGAACGCGCTGACCCCGATGGAAAGTGGATTGATGGTCCGGTGTTGAAATATTTGGTAAGGAAGTTTTCATAACCTATGGTGGTCGAGTAAGGCGAGTGTTTTTCTCGCCTGTATCGAGATCACACAATTTAAGTTTATAGAAAATCGGTGGTTTCGATACGTTCCTCGCTATCGCTCGGAACTACTCAACCACCAGAATTATTATGCTTCCCTCTCATATCAAAGCCCTCATCCTCGATATGGATGGTGTCCTCTGGAAAGCAGACGCGCCGATTGGTGATTTGCCCGCGATATTCAAGAGCATTGCAGCGCGCGGTTTGAAATATGTCTTCGCGACGAACAATGGCACAAAGACTCCTGAACAATACGCGGATAAACTGGCAGAGCTTGGAGTAATTGTAGAGCCTCGGCAGGTTGTGACCTCTTCATTGGGTGTAGCACATATGCTGTCTGCTACGCGAAAGTTTCCAAGAGGTACAAAAATCTTTATGATTGGCGAAGATGGGGTTTATCAGGCATTGCGAGAGAAAGGCTTTCAGGTTTTGGATGTGGAAAACGCGCAGGATGCGCAAGTCGTTGTCATGGGAATTGACCGCGCGATCACATTCGATAAGATGCGCGAAGCGACTTTGTTAGTGCGGCGCGGTGTTCCGTTTTATGGGACCAATCCCGATAAGACCTTTCCCACCCCGCGCGGGGAAATCCCTGGCGCTGGCGCGTGGATCTCAGTGGTCACAACGGCAACCGATGTCGAGCCAATCTATACCGGGAAGCCTTATCCTTATATGATGGAGTTGTCACTTGAAATACTTGGCACAAAAAAAGAAGAAACTCTTGTGGTTGGCGACAGACTCGAAACCGATATTGCCGCGGGTCAGGCGGTAGGATGCCCTACCGCGTTGGTGTTGAGTGGAGTTGCTACAAAGGAACAGGCAGAGGCGTGGAAGCCAAAGATGGATTTCATTGCTGCTGATCTTGCAACTTTAATTGAATAGTAGTTCCAAATGCTCATTTACGATATCGATCTCCATTCTCTAACAGATTTATTGAATCAATGGAACGAACCTGCCTATCGCGCGAAGCAGATCTGGCAAGGTTTGTATCAACATTTCTATGATTCTCCTAAGCAATTTACCAATCTACCAAAATCCTTGAGGGAGAAACTTGCTGAGAACCTTACCTTCTCGCCTTTTAAAGTTAAAACATATATTGATTCTTCAGATGGATATACGCGCAAGACATTATTTGAATTGCCCGATAAGAATTTGATTGAAGCAGTTTTGATGAGATATGGTGACCCAGCTGATAATCCGCAAATCACGGCTCCTCGCTTCGTCTCCGCTAACGCTCCGCTCAGCGCGAACTTACGCGGGGCAAAGAATCGCAGAACATTATGTATCTCCACGCAGGCAGGTTGTGCAATGGGATGTGTCTTCTGCGCGACGGGGCAAATGGGATTCAAGCGTCATCTTTCGAGTGGTGAAATCATTGCACAGGTGATGTATTACGCACGTATGCTCAAAGCGGAGAATCAGGTTGTCACCAATATCGTATTAATGGGTATGGGAGAACCGTTCCATAATTACGACAATACGATGGCTGCTATTGACAGACTCAACGATCCCGATGGATACAACTTCGGCGCGCGGCGATTCACAATTTCAACAGTGGGCCTGGTTCCACAAATCAGACGCTTCGCAGATGAAAAGCGACAGGTCAATCTCGCCATCTCCCTGCACGCGGCGGATGATGAGTCGCGCGTCAGTATGTTACCCATCAACAAGAAGTATAAGATCGGTGAAGTGATCGATGCCTGTCATTATTATGTCGCGCAAACGCATCGTCGAATCACTTTTGAGTGGGCATTGATCAACGGAGTCAATGACACGCCTGAAGTCGCACAGAAACTGGCGGCGCGGCTTAAAGGTCTGTTGTGTCACGTGAACGCCATTCCTCTCAACCCCACCCTGGGCTATTCAGGCCAAGCCACGTCACGCGAACGGGCGGCAGTCTTCAAAGAATCGCTGGAGCAGGCTGGAATTCCGTGCACGATACGAATGAGACGCGGGATCGATATCCAGGCGGGATGCGGTCAACTGGCTGGGGCCGTTTATTCTTAATTGTTAATATTTATAATAGTTTTATTTGGGTTATATTGGCTACGCGCAGTTCATAAAAACCGAGATTCTCACCTGCACTTCGATTTGCTGGGCAAATCGTGCAGGTGCAAGTGTCGCTCCTCGCAAAGCGAGTCGCTCAGAATGACATTGAATATGAAGATTTTCAGTCTGACAGGCGTTAAGTATGGAGACCATATGAATCACGCTGATCCATCATGGCTCATCTCTGAGTGCATTGCCGGGAATGAGGATGCCATTGAGACTCTTGTGCGCCAGTATGAGACAGGTGTATTCAAGCTTGCATTTTCGATTTGCAATGACCTGCCTGAGGCATATGAAATTATGCAAGAAACTTTTATCGCCGTGTTGAGATCATTGCGAAGTTATCAGGAAAAGAAAACCTTCAAAGCATGGCTGTACACAATCACAATCAACACCGCCCGAAGCCATTTGCGCAAAAGCAGACTCACTGAGAAGCTAAGAAAGGCACTTACATCGATTTTTTTAGTAGAGGTTCAAAAATCATCTACACCTGAAGAAGCAGTGATTCAAAATGAAAAGGAAGCTGTTTTATGGCGAGCCTTGAACAACCTAGATGAAAGACATCGCCTGGTGATCGTGTTGAAATACTTTCACGAATTGTCCGTTGCAGAGATCTCACAAATACTTTCCATTCGTGAAGGAACTGTTCATTCCAGACTCCACACTGCCCGTGAACGTTTAAAGGACGCGCTCGAGTTTTTGAATAGAGAATAAATGGACATGCAATTTACTCACACGGAAGCACACCAGTTGATCCAATATAACCTGGATCACGCGCTGAATTCTGCAAAGCAGAAAACACTCTTTGCGCATCTTCAAGAATGTGATGCCTGCCGCGCTTATGCTGATGGAATGTATGATATGGAAAACGTGTTACATCAAGTGATGAATAAACAATGGAATCATCCTCCCCTCCCCCTCTCGATAGATTCGATCAGACCCCAAAATATCTTCCAAAAAAGTGCCCACAGCTTATTTGGGCTGCGAACGGCTCTAATCAGCATTGTCGTTGTCGCATTCTCATTTTTAATCTGGCAACTGAGAACAACTGTGTACGACTCGTCTGAGCAAATTTCTCTGAGTCTCGCTCCAGTTCCCACACCATCGATTCAATTAAGTACAGCAAGCATTGAATCACCAAAATGTGAATGGAGTTTACATAAAGTTGATGAGCTAGATACGCTCGATAGCATCGCGCAGCAATACTCGGTTTCAAAGGATGAGATCATAATTTTTAATAAGATGAACTCTGATCTCATTTATGAAACAATGGAACTAAAAATTCCGCAGTGCAATCCAACACCTACGGTGACTGCTCACATGCCTACAACAACATTGACACCCATCCTTGAATTAACCATTGATACCCCAGGGTAAAGGAGTAATTTTCATTAAGGAATTATTGTATAATTGTGTCTATACGAAGAGCATTAACTTCGCTTGCACCCTGATATGGTATACAGTATAGTCAACGAATTAACTCACCTTGCACAATGTCATTCTGAGCGAAGCGAAGAATCTCTACGACTGTCTTAGAGACCCTTCGCTACGCTCAGGGTGACATGCCGAAAAGACATCACACTCCACTAACGAGAGAAAATTATGGATAACACAACAAAACCATGGCTTGAACGCCCAATCCACCCAGCACTTCCGGCGATTACCAACGAGATTGTGATCTTTGCGGGGATCATTCTTCTGGCAATACTCACAAGGTTTTATGACCTTGGGAC
>JAKEFL010000292.1 GCA_022616105.1 Anaerolineae bacterium
AAAACTGAAACGACATTTACACAAGAGCAACTTGATACAGCAGCAAAATCACTTGTGGACAGCTATGATTGGGAGAACGGCGGTTGGGGCGCGGCGCCGAAATTCCCGCAAGCCATGTCGATTGAGTTTTTACTTCGGCGCGTATCTCCTGCCAGGAGAGGGATGTCCGAAGGACAGGGTGAGGGAGAGAATGCCTCCCTCACCCCTGCCCCCTCTCCTTTGGGGAGAGGGGAACTGAGTGCCGCCCTCCACGCGCTTAAAGCCATGGCGCGCGGGGGCATGTATGATGTCGTTGGCGGCGGCTTCTCGCGCTATAGCGTCGATCAATTCTGGCGCGTGCCTCACTTCGAAAAGATGCTTTATGATAACGCGCAGCTTGCGCGGGCTTATCTCCATGCCTGGCAGATCACGGGCGACGAATTTTTCAAGCGCATTGTCATTGAAACGCTCGATTTCATCGCGCGCGAAATGACCCATCCCGAAGGCGGGTTTTATTCCAGCCTGGATGCTGATTCAGAAGGTGAAGAGGGCAAATTCTACGTCTGGGCTTTGGACGAAATCCGCGAAATTCTAAAAGAGGATTCTGAATTCTTTGAAGCAGCTTATGGGATAACCGCACGCGGAAACTGGGAAGGCAAGACGGTCCTCCAGCGTGCGTTGGATGATGCCTCCCTCGCCGCCCGCTTCAAATTGAACCCTGTAACTGTCCCCGCTAAATTAGCCGAAATCCACGCCAAACTTTTATCTGCGCGTGCATCGCGCGTCCGTCCCGGCACAGATGACAAGATCCTCACCGCGTGGAATGGCCTTATGCTCGCGACAGTGGCTGAGGCAGCTCGCGTTATTCCAAACGATGGTCGAGTAGGCGGCGATTTCCAACAAGCAATGAACGCCACTCATCCACCGCCGCCGTATCGAGACCATGAGATTGCTTCGTCGCTGACGAACGCTCCTCGCAATGACATCTATTACAAATTGGCTACACGTAATGCAGAGTTTTTGTTAAATGCGCTCATGCCTGATGGCAAACTCAAGCGCAGCTGGCGTGACGGAAAAGTAACGAACGAAGTATTCCTGGAAGATTATGCAGCCTTGATCCTTGGCTTGATCGAGCTATATCAAACTGACTTCGACAACAAATGGTTCACAGCAGCAAAAGACCTCGCAGATGAAATGATCGAGTTGTTCAATGATCCCAACGGAGGCTTTTTCGACACATCGAAAGATAGTGAAGACCTCCTGCTTCGCCCCAAGGATTTACAGGATAATGCTACACCATCCGGGAACGCGCTGGCATGTGAAGCATTGTTAAAACTTGCCGCGTTCACAGATAATGGCATGGATCGCGATCTTGCAGAAAGATCACTTGGGCTTGTCGCAGGCATGGCAGTGCAATATCCCACCGCGTTCGCGCGCTGGCTGTCAGCCGCGGATTTTGCCCTGGGCAATGTGAAGCAGGTTGCAGTCGTGTATGCTAGCACTGACGACCGAAGGGAGGGTCGAAGTGAATCGGATGGGGATCACGCACAAGCGTTGATCGAAGTCATCCAATCCTCATACAGGCCGAATGTGATCGTCGCCGCGTCGTCATATCCCCCACCCAGTGACGCGCCGCAGTTGTTGATGGATCGTCCACTAAAAGATGGCAAGGCAACGGTCTACGTGTGCGAAGGTTTCGTTTGTAAAAATCCAGTTAATACAATTTCAGAACTAAAGGAATTGCTGTAAATAATACAAAAGGCTCTCTTTGCGAGAGCCTTTTGTATTATTTCGGTTCGATATTGCCGTCCGCGTCTGTTGCTGCATCATCCTCTTGCTTATCCTTACCAAGGCCATCTCGAAAAGCCTTGATCCCTTTTCCGAGTTCACTGGCAAGTTTGCCGATGCGTCCGGGTCCAAAGAGAAGCAAAACAATCACCAGGATGACGATCAATTCCGCGCCACGTGGTAGTCCAGGCATGTGACACTCCTTTATTAAATTTCATTCCTATCCTACCACATTCGATGCCCCTTGACCACGCCTTCGCTCCATTGGTATGACTTTTGCAAAGTCGGGGTTTAAGACTCTTTGTACGCGGATTTCGCGGAATGGACGGAGTTTTTTCCGTCTTTTAACGGCAGATTCCGTGTTGTCCGCGTGATCCGTGTACAAAAAGCCAGTAACTATAACTCACGGCGATACAACAGGCCTTCGATAAAGCGCAGGGCGCGCCGCACAAACGAGCGTAAACGTCCAAATGCGCGATATTGTTCGGGATGTACGTGACCCTTGCTTGGGATCGGTCCTGTCCATTCGGCAGCCAGGGCACCCCATGTTAAGCCCGCGCCGAAACCAACCATCACGATCTTATCTCCAGGTTTGATCTGTCCCTTTTCTAAAGACTCCACCATCGCAATTGGAATGGATGCAGTGGAAGTATTTCCATATCGTTCGAGATTCACAATGAAACGATCCATCGGCAATTTGAGCCCGCGTGCCGCCGCTTCAATGATGCGGATGTTTGCCTGATGCGGGATAATCCAGCGAATCTCATCGACGGTCAGTCCCGCAGCGCTGAGCGCCTCCTGTGTTGCCGAAGCCATCACGCGCGTCGCGAAGCGAAAGACTTCCTTTCCATCCATCTGGATGTAATGCCTTCCATCGTGTAATGTGGTTTCTGAGGCCGGGTATCGACTCCCTCCTCCCTGCAGGGTGAGCAAGTCGCCTCCTGACCCATCCGAATGCATCACAGCCGAAAGGACTCCACCTGGTCGTTCACTGGCTTGCAGCACGAAGGCACCTGCACCATCCCCAAAAAGGATGCAGGTATTGCGATCCTTCCAATTGATGAAACGCGAGAGGGTTTCAGAGCCAACGATCAGCGCGCTCTTGATCGATCCACTACGGATCGCTTGTGCCCCCATGTTCAGAGCATAAATAAACCCGGAACAAGCGGCCAGCAAATCGAACGCGCCCGCTTTGGATGCCCCAATTTGATCCTGTATAAGACAGGCCGTTGCAGGAAAGATATATTCAGGTGAAGAAGAAGCACAGATAATCAAATCCACATCGGTTGGGCGAAGATTGGCAATTGTCAGCGCTTTGATCGAAGCCTCAACACCAAGTGTAGAAGGAAATTCATTATCACGCGCAATACGCCGTTCGCGGATTCCGGTGCGTTCACGGATCCATGCGTCATTCGTATCCACCATTTTTGCTATATCATCATTAGTCAGAATCGGCTCAGGCGCAGCCATCCCCCAGCCTGTAATATGTGCATATGGCATAACATGCTCCCAGGTTTATTGGATCGTTTGGATAAGGTATTACAACAAGCCAGACAAGTTTGTAGCCGCTGAGTCACACACCTGCCTGATTTGCTTAGCAAATCATACGGCTTAAGCCGCACGGTGCCAGGGGAGACGCTGAGAGAGAAAAGAAAGACTCCGTGACTCTGTGTCTCTGTGGCAAAATTTTAAGACATTCGCAGAAGGTCATTCTTCAAAACGGCTGAATATTAAGGTTGCGTTATGACCACCAAAGCCAAACGAGTTGGATATGACATGCCGCGTAGAAACCTTACGCGGCTCGTTTGGAACATAGTCGAGATCACACTCCGGGTCGGGTGTCTGATAGTTAATGGTGGGCGGCAAAATCTCTTCTCGAATCGCCAGGATACAGAAAACTGCCTCCACCGCACCTGATGCACCCAATAAATGCCCGGTCATCGACTTGGTGGACGAAACAGGAATGCTATATGCCTGCTCGCCAAATACAGTTTTGATCGCAGCTGTTTCGCTTTTATCGTTCAAGGGTGTGGATGTTCCATGAGCATTGATATAACTGATGTCATTTACATTCAAATCCGCATCTTCCAAAGCCAGCTTCATGGACATAGCCGCGCCTGCGCCATTTTCAGCGGGCGCAGAAATATGATGAGCGTCATCGGTTGTTCCATGTCCATTGAGTTCGCAGAAAACAGTTGCGCCGCGGGCTTGCGCATGCTCCAGAGATTCCAAAATTAATATCCCCGCGCCCTCACCCATCAAAAAGCCATCACGGTCCTTGTCAAACGGACGGGATGCAGTTTGAGGGTCTTCATTGCGCGTGGAAAGCGCACCCATCACATTCATCCCAGCCATGGCAAGAGGCACTAACGAGGCTTCCGCTCCCCCAGCGATCATCACATCCGCGGCGCCGCGGCGGATCGTTTCCACTGCATCACCGATCGCGTTATTCCCCGATGCACATGCCGTAGCGATGGCCATGTTGGGACCACGCGCACCCACGCGAATGGCAAGCATGCCAGCCGCGCTATCAGAGATCATCATCGGGATCAAAAACGGACTCACACGGTCTGGTCCGCGTTCACGCATCACATCCGCCTGGTCCAGTAAGGTGCCGATCCCGCCAATACCAGTTCCAATCAATATCCCCACCCGATCGCGATTTGTTTCATCGATCTTCAAACCGGAATGCTCAAGAGCCTCTAAAGTTGCAACTGTTGCAAACTGGGTGAAGCGATCCATTTTCCGTGCCTCACGCTGTCCGAGTAACGCCGCGGGGTCAAAATCTTTCACCTCTGCTGCAAATCGCGTTTTATGCCTGCTCGCATCAAAAAGTGTAATCATGCCAGAGCCTGATTTACCCGCCAAAATGGCAGACCATGTGTCACTGACATTATTCCCCACAGGGCTGATACATCCCATCCCTGTGACCACTACTCTTCTTCTCATAGATAAATCTCCTCTTAACGCTTGTCTTGTTAATTAAAAGTCATCTCCCAAATGATTTCCCGTCATTGCGAGGAGGGCGTAGCCCGACGAAGCAATCTCCCGTATCGTTTGCAAAGCCTAATTGTCTGGGAGATTGCTTCGCCGCTTTGCGGCTCGCAATGACGAATAGTGCATGCATTTTTGAGACAAGTTCTAGTAAATTTTTCTAAGTAAATTCGCTCTTAAGTTCAAACCGCAAGCCCGGACTTGCACACGGTACTTCACAAAGCACAGGAAACACAGGCAAAATCATCCTGCCTCGCAAGTTCTACTAGGCTGTTATAACACACCCCTTTGGAATTGGACGCGCCAGCAAACAAGCATATTACAGGCTCTGTATGGTCTTCCAAGCCTGTTGAATGTGCATTCTGTCATGATCCGCAATGAAACTGGCCACCTCCAGGAAATTTGTCGGTCCAAAAATAGCGTGCCGAGCCTTTCGCGACCATATTTCACTTTCTGAATTGTTCAACTTTTTTAGATTCACAAGCCGGGCAGATGCAAAATCTGCCAGCGCAGTAGGACCATCCACATTCAAGTATTCGCGCTCATTCGCCCACACGCTCGTATCAGGGCGTGGAATGAATGCACCTGCTCTTGCGAGCATCAAATCCAATTGCATTTGATGGATCTCAATTTCAGTGTCACGCAGGTGACAGACAATTTCGTTCACTGCCCAATCCTCGCGAGTTGGTTCGTGCCGCCACTCTTCCTTTGTTAGTGGTGACGATAGACTTCGCAACACCGCCGGAGTGGATATCATAATTCCCAAAATTGACTCGGGGGACTTGAATGATGGCTCGAGTGTGGATAGGTTAACGGATTCAAGCCAGAGACGCAGATCTGCCAATTTGCCGCGCCCCGCCGCAAAGTCAGGACTTGAGGCGGATTCTCCATCTACCAAATATGTCTTCAGCCCCAGCCGGTGCGCGGGAAGCAAATCCCGCTGCACATCATTCCCGACCATGAGCACAGGACCATCGGGCCAGCCAAGGCGCCCAAGCGCTTCAGCATAATAGGCAGGGTGTGTCTTGCTGAAATGAAAATGCTCAAACGTGGAGATCAGCTCCAATTGTTCAGGGTCCAAGCCTGCCCAACGGACTCGATGATATGTGGCTTTGCGTGGAAAGAATGGATCTGTCGCAATTGCAATCCTAAATCCACACGACAATGCCCATTCGATGAGTGGAACTGCAGCAGGTCTTTGTCTTGTGTGTGCCTCAAGCGTTGGAAAAACATGATCATAAAATTCTTCGATGACGCTCAATAATTCTTCTTTGGGAATACCAAGTTTTGGGTAGAAATCAGCTTCAAAGACTTCCTGTAATGTGTGAGTCGGATCTTCGCTTTCGTTCATGAGTCCCATGCCATGTATAAGCGCGCGCAACATCACATCAGACGAAACTCGGCTTGCCATGTGCGTAGCAAATGCTTGAAA
>JAKEFL010000293.1 GCA_022616105.1 Anaerolineae bacterium
CAAACTCATAAACTCGCCAGAGCATTTCAACAAACCTGGCAAATCTGCTTTGCCCGCAATGACGTGTCACTTATTTTGGGCAAAATTTAGGTGGCAGGTCTTCTTGTGTACATTGCTTGTCTTCAGTTTCCGCGTGGACAATTGTTATTGCCAATCAGTCTTTCGCGGAGACATGTCAGGTCTGAAGAGTCTCTTCCCTGTTGTCCGTTATGTTGTATCATCCATTTTATGAGCGAGGGGGGTGAGAGTCAAGGGGAATCAAAAACTTCGGAGGCTTATCAGACCTCCGAAGTTTTGTATGTAGTTATTCTTTCGCGATCTTGCGAATCCGTTTTGGTTTCGCGGGAGTCTCCTCAGATGGAGGGGCAATGGATTCATCAACTGGTGGCTCAGGTGGTTCCGGCACAAAAGGTACTTCGACTTCGCTCATAGGAGGTTCTGGAGTAATCGGCGCGGGCGGAACGACTGGTGCCACAGGTGTAAGACCGTTTAGTCTGGCGAAATAATCCCTGACCACAATGTCATTATAGAAAACCAGCGCCAGAATACCAACGACCATTGAGAAAACGTTTCCGGTTGCCACAGAAGCGATTTCAAAAACCGCAATATTCGTGGAAGGCTGCACAGGTTGTGCAGGGTTGCTAAGAAGTTTTGCCGCATAAATGAGTTCAAAGACTCCCAGGATGGTTGGGAGAATAGTGAAGGGTACACAGACAACACCGACAACAGTTGAGAGCGCGGCACCTGATGCAGCGACTCCCCAAATTAGATTAGTGACTCCACTGGCGAGAGTCATCCAGGCGATCACGTGTATAAGTGTAGGTTTTTGTAAATAGTTGGACTGAGCGTTCATATCTTTCTCCTAAAGTAGTTTCACTTCCATATACGCCACTTTGGGAGATTGGTTGCAGGTCGAAGCATCAATTGCCACAGAGACACTGAGACGCGGAGTTTTGTTTGTTTTCTCTGTGGCTCTGTGTCTCTGCGGCAAAAAGTGTTAATCAGGTGTTCCGGCGGCTTTTACGTCTTTCAGATTCAACTGCAATGATGTGCGCCCGTTGTATTCGTTTGCCTCGAAGTGATACAACACATCAACACGTTGAGGAAGTGCCGGCTGCAAATGTCCCAGGCGGAAGCCGATGGAGTCGAGGCTTGCGCCGCGTTCATCTTCGAGTGTCAATTTCAAGTGTCTGCCTTCTGAGCCGACCATGCGAGATGATTTAACTTTGACATTTCGCGAGACGAAGATTGCGTCCGGGTTACCATAGCCAGTGGGTTCAAGGTAAGCGAGATATTTCAGCACTTCAAAATTCAATTCAGAGAGCGGAACTACCATATCTGCCGATAAAGTTTGACGCAGGTCTTTTCCTGTAAGTTGATCTTCCGCGATGGATTTCAGCCGGGATACCAATTCAGGTAATTTTTCATTCTTCACCGTGAAACCTGCGGCTGCGGCATGACCTCCGTGACGGACAAGTAGATCCTTGCACAAATCAAGCGCGTCGGTGATGTGAAATTCAGGGATGGAGCGACACGAACCGCGCGTCTCTTCTGTGCTTTTTGCCGCGACAACCGCGGGACGATAATATGTTTCCGTTAATCGAGAGGCAGCCAACCCCACAACACCCGGGTTGAAATCTTCATGTGCGGCGAAGAGTAGGAACGCGTTGGGGTCTTCGCTCATGGCGATCTGTTCTGCCTGCTCCTGCATGGTTTTTGTGATCGACTGCCGTTGGCGATTTTGCACATCCAGTTGCTGCGCTAATTGACCTGCACGCATGAAGTCCTTTGTGGTGAGCAGTTCAAGCGATGCTAACGCGGATTCAAGCCTGCCCGACGCATTCAAACGCGGACCGAGCATGAAGCCGATCTGGCCAGCGGTGGTTTTGTCAATTTTCATTTGGGCGACGCCAGCCAATGAAAAGAGTCCCTGCCTTTTAGTTTGGCGGATTTGCCTGAGCCCTTTGCGGACGAGAGAGCGGTTTTCACCGACAAGCGGAGCAAGGTCAGCCACAGTCCCTAATGCAACAAGATCAAGCAGGTCAGCAAGTTGCGCTTGTCCATCGTTGAGGCTGGATGTTCCGTTCCCAATCAAGGCTTCTGCGAGTTTATATGCGATGCCCACGCCAGCGAGGTCCTTATCAGGATAAGGGTCGCCGTGTTGTTTGGGGTTGATGACCGCGAAAGCAGGAGGCAGGTGATCGCCGTCAGGGTGGTGATGGTCTGAGATAATGAGATCCAGCCCGATGGTCCGCGCGTGAAGCGCTTCGTTCGGCGAGCGAATTCCGCAATCCACAGTGATGACTAATTTCACGCCATCTGCCTTGAGAGAATCCAGTGCATCTGGATTCAGTCCGTAGCCCTCGTCGAATCGGTTCGGGATGTAGGCGCGCACATTGGCACCCAATATTTCGAGAGCCTGTACAAGCAATGCGGTGGCTGTCACGCCGTCCACATCATAGTCCCCGTAGATGGCGATCGGTTCCTGATGATCCAGCGCGTACCGGATCCGATCGACTGCTGCTCCCATGCCAATCAGTTGAAACGGATCGTTATTGAAAGCAGGTTTGGCTTCTAAAAAGGCGCGCGCTTCTTCATAGGATCCCAGGCCTCGGTTGAAAAGGATCTGCCTGAGGATGGGTGGGAATTTGATCAGAGATTCTTCGGCTTGTGCGGTCATGGGCGGTGCAATGACCCAGCGTTTAGTGTGCATGATAGGAATAAATCTTCTCCATTAGGTGTTTTTCAAATCTAAAAGTACATACATAGTAGAGAGTACGTACCTAAAACCCAAAACACAGCCCGTCACACTTGCACCTGCGTGTGATTTGCTTAGCAAATCATGCAGGTGTTGCAAACCCGTTAGGGCGAAGCAATTCTCGTCACAAGATCGGAGATTGCTCACCTGCACTGCACCGAACGCAGTGCGGCGCAAGTGTCGTCGGGCTGGGTCTCGATACGCCCCTCGCAACAAACGCTCAGGGCTACTCGACCACCAGCCCTCCTCGCAACGACGGAAAGATTGTGTTTTCAATGTTAGACACTCACACACAGTATAAACGGGGAATGGACAACGCTGCAAGTGTATAATTATGGTGACTGGAGGAGCCATGTACATTCTCAGACCCGACGAACGAACAATGCCTGTAATGCTCTACACACAGGATACACTGGTGCGCGGGGAGGTCGTGGTACCAGAGAGCGTGCACCGTGTGAACATATGGCTGCGGACGGACGGCGTGCCCAAATACATGCATATCCTCAAACCGCAGGTGATCGTATTTGGGGGAAGCCCAGTCAAACCATTAAGCTATTCAGAACTTTATTTCCCTACTTCGCAAGTGATTGCCTTTCATACCTTGCCGCCAACAGATGAACCGGTGGATTTCGATTTCGAGGAAACCGATCGCATGATGCAAACGTTGGATTTGTTGGTGGGTACTTTTGTGATGCGGGGAAGTATTCGCATCTCGACTCACACAGAGCTTCGTACCAGCCTCGAGCTGGCGCGTGTCGAATGGATGTCCATGTATGATGTCGAGATTTCAAATCCCCATTTGCTGCAGATGCCAGCTTTGCAAATACCGATGGTGTTGGTAAATACAAATCACGTGGCGTTTGGGTTGGAGTAGGAAATTGACGAGGAGGATTGACTTTGTGGCGATATAATTCCGCACATGAACATTACGCTCACTACTCCAGGTTTGTTATTCCCTGCTGTTTCGCTTTTGATGCTGGCTTATACCAATCGATTCTTAACACTCGCGACAATCATACGTTCACTGCATGATCGATATCACGCAAACCGTGACGAGAATCTGCTGGGGCAGATTGCAAACCTGCGTTATCGTGTGTATCTCATTCGCAGCATGCAAATTTATGGAGTGCTGAGTTTGATCTTTTGCGTGGTCAGCATGTTCTCTCTATTCGCAGGCTGGGTCGCAGGTGGTCAGTGGAGTTTTGCCATCGCCATGATCCTGATGATCGTTTCACTGGGAATTTCCCTTCGGGAACTGCAAATCTCAGGAGGCGCGCTGGATCTTTTATTGAGGGATATGGAAGAACATGAGAAGCTGGTGTAAGGGAACATGTCTGTCATGTCTTCCCAGAGTAAAAACGCTGCAATTATTTTTGTTGGAACGTATACAGAGTCTGATGGGAGTCAGAGTGAGGGAATTTATGCCTACAGAATGGATCCATTCTCCGGCCAACTTACGTTCGAGAGCGTAGTGAAAGGCATTATTAATCCAGCCTTTCTGGAAATTCATCCCCACCAGAATTTTCTCTATGCTGTGAATGAAGTGGAGAGTTTCAATGGGCAGGCTGGGGGAGGAGTGAGTGCATTTTCAATCCATTCCACATCCGATGAAATCTTGCTGTTGAATGAAGAGTTGTCGCATGGGGAGCATCCGTGTTATGTGAGTATCGAAATGCTCACTGCATTCTTCCTGACCCGATGAACCGCTTTGCCATCGCTGTTGATTAAGGCTTGGACAAACTCATGATCTATCGAATGGATTTCGATAATGGCAAATTCAGTAAATCACAGGTTTGTCATTCTGAGGAGCCAGCGTTCTTCTGGCGACGAAGAATCTCTTGTAATTTCAGCCGAGACTCTTCGCTCGCAAC
>JAKEFL010000294.1 GCA_022616105.1 Anaerolineae bacterium
AATTTCAAATTAAGGTATGCACTAGATGAATTCAGAGGAAACCAAGCCCACCGACTTTATCCGCGAAGCCGTCGCGGAAGATCTAAAAAATGGACGCTTCAACTACGTCCGCACGCGCCTGCCCCCCGAACCGAATGGCTATCTCCACATCGGGCACGTCAAGGCCTTCATGATCGATTATCTCATCGCCAAGGAAAATAATGGCGAGTTGATCCTGCGCTTCGATGATACCAACCCCACAAAGGAAGAAACCGAATTTGTTGATGCCATCATCGAGGATGCGCGCTGGCTTGGCATCGAATGGAAGGAGGTGACATTCGCCTCCGATTACTTTGCTCTATTATATGACTGGGCAGTGCAGTTGGTTAAAAAGGGATTGGCATATGTGGATGACCAGTCGCCTGAAGAAGTGAGCGTCAATCGCGGCACATTTACAGAACCCGGAAAAGAGTCGCCGTACAGAAACCGAAGTGTGGAGGAGAACCTGGATTTGCTGGAGCGGATGAAGAACGGCGAATTCCCGGATGGTTCACGTGTCCTGCGCGCCAAAATAGACATGTCCCATCCCAATATCAATATGCGCGATCCCGTGATGTATCGCATCATCCATGAGCCAGCACACCATCGAACAGGGAATAAATGGAAGATCTATCCGTTATATGACTGGTCGCACGGCCAGAACGATGCGATGGAAGGCATCACGCATTCACTGTGCTCACTTGAATACCTAAATCACCGCCCGCTGTATGAATGGTTCCTTGAGCAGTTGGATGTGTTCAGATCACGTCAGATTGAGTTTGCGCGCCTCAACCTGAATTACACCGTGATGAGCAAACGCAAACTGAGGCGATTGGTTGAAGAAAATTACGTCAACGGCTGGGATGACCCGCGTATGCCCACGTTACGCGGGATGCGTCGCCGCGGCTATACCGCCGAAGCGATCGTGGATTTTGTCCAGCGTATGGGAATCTCCACGGTAGCCACATCCAATGCAGGTGTGATCGCGGATATCGCTTTCCTTGAATCGCGCGTACGTGATGACCTCAACAAACATTCGCTTCGCCGCATGGCAGTGCTCAAGCCACTCAAAGTTGTGATTGATAATTATCCCGATGACCTCGTCGAGGAGATGGACGCGGTCAACAACCCTGAAGACCCAAACGCGGGCACACGCAAAATCCCGTTCTCAAAAGTCCTTTACATCGAACAGGATGATTTCCGCGAAACGCCACCGCCGAAATATTATCGTCTTTATCCTGGCAATGAAGTGAGGTTGCGTTACGCGTACTTCATCAAATGCGCGCATGTGGTCAAGAATGAAAACGGTGAGGTCGTTGAGGTTCATGTAACATACGACCCCACCACGCGCGGCGGCGACTCGCCTGATGGCCGAAAGGTGAAGTCCACTATTCATTGGGTATCTGCCCGACACGCGAAAGAAGCGGAAATCCGCATGTATGATCGCCTCTTCACGAAAGAAGATCCAGAAGAAGGTGAGGATGGCTTCCTTGCGTGTTTGAATCCGAATTCGTTATCTGTTCATACCGGATACGTGGAGCCGCGTCTCGCGCAGACCAAGCCTGGTGACCGTTTCCAATTCGAACGCCAGGGATATTTCTGCACTGACCCCGACTCGACGGATGACAACCCTGTTTTCAATCTGACAGTTTCTCTAAAGGATACCTGGGCGAAAATTGAAAAGAAGTCGAAGTGATATGTCATTGCGAGGAGGGCGTAGCCCGACGAAGCAATCTCCAACCCATGACGGGGATTGCTTCGCCCTAACGGGCTCGCAATGACGGGGTGTGTTTTCGGTTCTGGGTACTCCCTAGAAAAAAAGGCAAAATCATATCAGATATGTCATGATGCGATGTTCGTTGATATATTAATCCAGCGACAAACAGTGGTTGCGTTTTAGCTATAAGAGAGCGTTCGGTAATTCAAAAAACCGTTCGCAAGATGACATTCTGAGCGACCATCGGGAGCGAAGAATCTCGTTTTTGAATGGAAAATGGCGCTGGCATCGGAGATTCTTCGTCGCTGTGCTCCTCAGAATGACATATTTGGGCACTAAATTTCGGCTGAAATCGCTTCTTTTGCCTGAAAACTAATTACCGAACGCTCTCCTATAAATGAAAACGAAGAGGCATGATGGCATCACGACCAGCAAAACCTGCGAAAAAATTTCAGCAACTTCTCCTGGGCTTCTCTCAAACCGAAGAGATGAATGAACGCAAGAAGATTGAAGAATCTCTTTGGGGCGACTTTGGAGCCGAGTTCGCGGTCTTTGTGCTGGATATGTCTGGCTTCTCCATGCTGACGCGCAAGTATGGGATCGTCCATTATCTTTCGATGGTGCGGCGTATGCAATTAACCACAGAACCTATCGTCAAATCGTATGGCGGGCGGATGCTGAAATACGAAGCGGATAACTGCTTTGCTGTCTTTCCCGAACCGCTTGCCGCAGTCAATGCTGCCATCGCAATGCAGAATGCATTCAGAGCGGCAAATTTGCTTACTTCTGATGATCTCGACATCCACATCTCCTGCGGAATAGATTACGGCAAACTGTTGATCATCGGCCATGAAGATTGCTTCGGTGACCCTGTCAACCGTGCCTCCAAAATGGGCGAGGATGTGGCAGCAGCAGGCGAAATTCTCGTCACAAAGGAAGCCATGGATATGATCCCTCTTGAGGCGGGAATCGCATCCCGTGAGATCAGTGTTTCCATATCAGGCATTACCATTCCCGCTTATGTGATCGAGTATCAAAAAGAGTGAATACAAAATATGATTACAATTGGCAATATAACAAACACAGGCTGTCCTCGCGAACAGCCTGTGTTGTCATTTCTACCGTAACTAAAATTGATTCTACTGCAGCAACCTGACAATGAGCAGGATGGCAGCTATGACCAGCAACGCATGGATAAGGTTCCCACCTCGCCACCTTCCCCGCCTACCGAAGGCTCCTACCAGCCACAAGATTAATAGAATGATGATAATGGTCTCAAGCATGGGATTTCTCCTTTACTTCCAACAATCTCCCCACGAAACGAGGGGAGATTGTTGTTTGTAATTTACGAACCAACATTATGGAGGAGGCGGTGGTCCGTCGTGTCTATGAGCACCCGATCCGGCCAGTAGCGCCACCAGGAAGACCACGCCCAACAATGCAATCAAACCAAAGAAGATCCACATCATGGGGCTTGGGTCAGTAGTTCCCGTCACAGGAACTAAATTGAGTTACAACTGGTACAACAAGTGTAGTAACGACAGGCGGTGTACCAGCTACAGGGGTTGTCTGAAATGCCGCGCTCTGCGCCTGAGATGGGCCGGGAACGAAACCGAAACTATTATGTGGATGACCGAAAATGCCGTCAATAAGGACTTGTCCCTGAATGGAATAGGGAAACCCCATTTTCTACCGGACAAACTGCGGATCGGCATGAGAAAAGCCAGTGAAGGAGACCGGGATCGGTTGGCTGAAGTTCAAGAAATGTTCCAGGACCCGCAAGCC
>JAKEFL010000295.1 GCA_022616105.1 Anaerolineae bacterium
GATTATTTCTGAGTGACAATCAACTGACCGACATTCCATCATCTCTCGGTCAACTTGAGCATCTAGCAGTACTCAGTCTCGATAGGAACCAACTAATCCACCTTCCATCATCCCTTGCCCAACTTGAACATTTGGAACAACTCAACCTCAGAGACAACCCCCTCAACCCCGCCCTGCAAAGCGCATACGACCAGGGTTTACCTGCACTCAAGGCATACCTCCGCAGTCTGGAACAAAACGCCGAGCCGCTCTACGAAGCCAAACTGGTGCTGGTGGGTGAAGGCAACGTGGGCAAGACTACCCTGCTCAAAGCGTTGAAGGGCAAAGAAGGCGCCGCGCCGCAGGAACATGAACCCACCACGCACGGCGTTGAAATTGATATTCATGGTCTGCGCCTGTTGCACCCCGCAAAGGACGGGGTCGAGATTCAACTCAACGCTTGGGATTTTGGTGGTCAGGATGTTTACCGCGTCACGCACCAGTTCTTCTTCAGTCGCCGTTCGCTATACCTGCTGGTCTGGGAGCCGCGCCGCGGCGTCCAGCAGGGTCAGGTGGAAGACTGGCTGAACATGATCCGACTGCGAGTCGGGCATGAAGCGCGCGTCATCATCGTCTCCACGCACTGCAAAACGGGCGAGCGCATCGCGCGCATTGATAAACCTGTCTTCATGCAACAATACGGCGGCATGATCGTCGGCTTTCACGAAGTGGATAGTCTCGTCCCCGATGAAACCACGGGCGAGATGGTCGGCATTTCGGAATTGAAAAAGATTATCGCTGAGCAAGTGGCTCAACTGGAACACATGGGCATGCTTTTCAATAATGATTGGAAAGCCGCCCGCGATGAATTGATTGCTCATCCCGAACCGCGCATTTCCTACGCGATCTTTACCGAAATTTGCGCGAGTCACGCCTTGAGCCAGATCGATACGGACACCCTGGCGCACCTCATGCACGACCTCGGCTATATCGTCCATTACAGCGATGACGAACGTCTGCGCGATGACGTGGTGTTGCAACCGCAATGGTTGACGAAAGCCATTGGCTTTGTGCTGGAAGACCGCGCCACACAGGAAAGCGAAGGGATGTTGCATGACAACCGACTTCAAAAGGTCTGGTACGACCATCCTTTTCAAAACGAACCGCGCTACGACCCGTCTCTTTATCCTTTCTTCCTGCGCTTGATGGAGAAGTACGATGTTTCGTATCGCCTGCCCGAAGAGCGCCATGCGAGCCTGGTCGCTCAACACGTGCCGCAGGTGCGCCCCGAACTTCCGTGGCTGCCCGAGCAGGATCCACCTGAAAACCTGCGTCGTATTGCGATGATCTGCGCGATGGAAGAAGACCCGCCAGGTCTGGTTCCGTGGATGATCGTCCGCACGCATGATTATGCCTTTGAGAAAAACAATCGTCGCCTGCACTGGCAAAAGGGCATGTTCCTGAGTCACCCGCCGCACGGCGAAGCCATGCTCGAAAAACGCGGGCGTGAATTCCACGTCTATGCTCAGTCGATTTATCCTGAATACTTTATGAATGTACTTCAAGAAACACTTCACAAATTAATCAAAGACAATTGGCCCGGCATGGAGGGTCGCTATCGTTTTACAGTTCCATGCCCCACACTTGTTGACGGAAAACCCTGCAAAGGTCGTTTCAACATTCAAGCACTGCGCCAATTCATTTCGAATGGTGTCCAAGAATATCCCTGTCAGGAATGTTATAAGCCTCATCCGATCAGGAAATTGTTATCTGGTTTAGAGCCCTCCCCAATTGACGTTCAACTGCGAGAAATCAACGAACGCCTTGCAGGCATGGACAGCCGCATTGCTCATTACTTTATGGCGACGATGAACGCTATTGCCGATGAAGCCAAGGATGGTCCGCGTCTGTTCACTTTCCGTTCGCGCGATACCGGGCTTTCGCCCAAACAACTCTTTGCTCGCCCTATATCCCTTCAACTATGGTGTGAGGCGGAAGGTTGTCAGCATCCTATCATTGATAATGGCAAAGGTTTATATTCAATTGACCAGCCGCATGACTGGATCATGCAGATCGCGCCGTATGCAAATTTCGTTCTGAATGTATTGAAAACAGTCGCGCCGATTGCTGGTCCCGCCATCAATACTTTCTTCGGTCCCAAGACGACCGAAACTTGGGGCATTGCCGACCAATTGAATTTGGCGAGCGCCATCATTGGCAAACTGCCCGATGAGGTCAAAAAACCAGACCGACCTCTCACCGAGAGAGGTATTGTCAGTGAACCGGAACGGTCTGGCATCCTCGCGCTTCATCGCCTGCTCAACGAATTGGATCCCATACAGGATCGGCTTGGGCTTCACCGCGTTACCACCTTCACTGGCGATTACCGCTGGCTGTGCAAATATCATTATGACGCCTGGCAGCCGAATATTCCCGATGTGATTCAGCCACACGATTAAGCTCTTCTTTGGCGGTCTCGTCCGCGTGATGAACAAACGCCAGGAATTCCTCTGGGTCCACGAAAAGTTTGCGGGAGAGTATTAAACTCCCAGTTATGTCACCCTGAGCGATAGCGAAGGGTCTCTACCACTGTGAGGATAGACTCTTCGCTCGCAACGAGCGCTCCCTCAGAGTGACATGGTACAGTCTTTATTATGAGCAAAGAATACTACGTCTACATCATGACAAACAAGTCGCGCACGCTTTACACAGGCGTGACAAACAATCTCATGCGACGCGTGTATGAACACAAAAATAAACTCATCAAAGGCTTTGCCAGTAAATACAATATTCAATTTCTTGTATATTACGAATCAACCTCAAGTATTCATGTCGCGCTCGAACGTGAAAAACAGATCAAAGGTTTACTACGGGCAAAGAAAATCGCTTTGATTGACTCAATGAATCCTGAATGGAAAGACTTGAGCGAAGAATGGTTCATTGATGGAAATGTCATTCTGAGCGAAGCGAAGAATCACTAACACAGTGTAAGAGACTCTTCGCCGCTATCGCGGCTCAGAGTGACATCATGCGAGCGTCATCGCGCACCCATCCGCGCGGGGATCGCTGCCTGCGCACAAGACGCCTGTTTCTGCATCACGCCGAATTACCTGCCCCCTTCCAAACAAGGCGCGGTTATAACTTGTGACACGATAAACGGGATGTCCCATTTTTTCCAAGCCTAAGAATGTTTCATCAGGTATTCCCTCTTCAATCGCAACGCGCCCACCGGATTCGTCCACGTCAATGCAAAAGCGCGGCTGGTCGAGCGCGGCTTGGGGATCGAGTCCATCGTCCACGAGCGCGGAGAGGACTTGCACATGTCCCTGCGGCTGCATGAATCCGCCCATGACGCCGTAGGAGGCGAAGAGCGCTTCGTCTCCGCTGCCGCTCCGCTCAGCGCGAGTGACCATGGCAGGGATGATTGTGTGATAGGGACGTTTGCGCGGGGCGAGGGCGTTGGGATGATTTGGGTCAAGGCTGAAGTTATGTCCGCGATTTTGAAGTGTAAAGCCCCAGCCTTTCGGAACGATGCCCGTGCCGAACCCCATATAGTTGCTGTTGATGAACGAACAGGCATTGCCAAATTTATCCACCACACTCAAATACACTGTGTCCGAAGATGAAACAGGGGTGCCATGTTTCGTGTCAATCGTGGCGCGCGTTTTGTCAATTAATTTGCGGCATTTGTTTGCGTATTCTTTTGATAACAATTCCCGAATAGGAATGTTAGAGAATGCGGGATCAGCCACATACCAACCCGCATCTGCAAAGGCGAGTCGCATGGCTTCGATCATCAAATGCAGTCGCTCTGTCGAAAGTGACTCAAACGATGCCAGATCAAACCCTTCCAAAATGTTCAACGCGATCAACGCGGTGATGCCTTGTCCGTTCGGCGGACATTCATAGACTCGTAATTCGCGATATGTGACTGAGATCGGCTCCTCCCAAGTAGACACATGCGACGCGAGATCATCAACGGACATCGTTCCACCCGCCTCTTTCATCACGCTGACGATTGCCTCTGCTATCTCACCCTGATAAAACGCTGACTTGCCTCCGCGTGCAATCATTTCAAATGTGCGCGCCAGACCCGGGTTGCGAAAAATCTCTCCCGCATGAGGTCCGCGACCATCAATTGTTAATTCGTGTCCATTGGGCGCGGTCTTGAGTTGTCGTTGCACTGCATAAGACCATGATCTGGAAGTGATCGGAGCGACAGGGAAGCCTTCACTTGCGAGTCGAATCGCGGGCGCGAGGATCTCTGTCATTGAAAGTGATCCGTGCTTTTCGATGAGATCAAACCAGCCCGCGCACGCGCCAGGGACTGTGACTGTATGAGCATGGTACGGAGGCAGCTCGGAGGAGAATCCTTCACTCTTTAGCCGATCAAGCGTCAGCGCGGCGGGAGCGCGTCCAGATCCGTTGAGGGCAGTGACTCGTTTTGTATCCGCAGAAAAATACAACGCGAACATATCACCGCCGATTCCAGTGGAGGTTGGTTCAGTCACGTTTAGTGCCGCGCCCGCAGCGATCGCAGCATCCGCAGCATTGCCACCTTTGGCAAGAATCTCAAGCCCGGCAGCAGTAGCAAGCGGCTGAGATGTGGAAACAATCCCACCACGTCCATAAACGGGAGAACGACGTGAGTTGAAAGTCAATGTATTCATAGTGAATGAATTGTACCCCCCTCCATCACTTTCCCCTTCGGGGACCTTCGGCGTGACACCTTCGCGAAGCATACTCGAAGAGTGCCCCCAAATCCGACGATTTAACTGTTGAATATGCATCCTGAATTTTCATTGTCGTATTTGTCCCAGTGGGATGCTTCGCAAGGGGAGGAAGGGTGGGCAAATAAAAACAGAGTTACCTCATAGCAACTCTGTTTGTTTGGTTCGCAAAACTTTAGCCAGCGGGCGTGAGTCTTACGATACAGGCACGACGTTTGCAGCCTGTAAACCTTTGGGGCCCTCCTCAACGGAAAACTCCACCTTCTGTTCGGCTTCCAACTTGCGGTAGCCTTCTGACTGGATCGCGCTGAAGTGGACGAATACGTCCTCTCCGCCTTCGCGACCGATGAAGCCATAGCCCTTCGTGGCATTGAACCACTTGACGGTTCCAACATAACGTTCTGACATCTTACAATTCTCCTGCTGAGAGTTAAAATTTTTGCCCGACCACCTTTGCGCATTTCGAAGGCGAATCGGGCACGACTCCCGCAAGATTATCATGTCTGAATTTTGGTGTCAAGACCTAGTTTAATTTTCCTGCGAAGAGATGCATACCGCGATGTTATATGGAACCAGGGAGGAGACCACCTTACTCGCGGGACTCCTGCGCGGATCACCTTTCGCATCCCATCTGGACCTTCAAACTGATCCAAGGCCATCAGCGACCTCCCCAACTCGAACGCCGCATGCGCGTCCGAACCGACAGTCCCTGCGATATTATGCTTCTCTGCAAACTCGCGCGCCTCGCGGTTAAAGCGCGGAAACATGCAACGCGAGTTATAGACTTCAATCGCATCCACCTGAGGCAGGATTTCAAGCAAATCCTCCTCCTGCCAGCCGCCCGCGCGCCATCTGTCAAACGGATGTGACACACTGATGAACGCGCCCTGGTCTTTGAGCCTGCGGATTGTTTCAATAGGAGAAAGCCCTCTTGGAATCTCTTCGCTCACAAACGCGGCAAGGATCTCCCCTCGAGTGGTCGCGATCTCCTCACCCACGATGACCAGTTCCGGGTCCAGCGCAAGAGCTGCCTTCGCGCCAGCAATCGTATTGTGATCGGTGACAATGACGCGGTCAATTCCTTTACGTCTGCACGTATTCACCAAATCGCGCGGGCGTGTGAGAGAATCTTTTGAAGCGATGGTATGGCAATGGAATTCGACCTTAAGCATCGCGTCGATTGTACTCGCATCCGTTCCATGAGAGAGTGGCTAAAAGAATGGGTTAAAGTTTTTTGCCACTGAGACACGGAGTCGCGGAGTCTTTCTTTTCTCTCCGCGTCTCCGTGTCTCTGCGGCTGGACAGGCTATTAGCCCACAAAATTATCTACCCCCTCCATGATTGGTCGCTGGACGCTCCGCAGGGTATGATTTTGTTATAATACTCAAAACCTATGTACGACGCTCCCTTTTACAAGAGACCGTGGTTTTATATAGCGGGCTGGCTGGCGATTTTGCTGGTTATGTATGGCTGGCAAATTTTCCGTATGGGCGGAATTCAGGCGGGCCTGTTAGATATCTTCATTGATCTTGTCTGTATTTTTCCTGTGCTTTTACTATTGTGGATCGCATTTTTTGCGCAATTTGTCCTTCCTGTTCACACATTCCGTGATCGTCAGAAAATCTTCAGCAGGTTGCTTACCGATCTATTTGGTGGGCATGGGCCCGCCTTGTTCATTGAAAACGGCGTTATAAAAGAACACTCTGGTGAGAGGCTAAAAAATGGACCTGGCGTGCTGTGGCTTGATTCGGCAAGCGCGGCGGTTACGCGTTCCGCGGTGGCAATAAGACAGACCATTGGTCCTGGGGTGCATTTCATGGAAAGCGGCGAGTTCATTGCGGGAACGGTAGACCTGCACATCCAGTCCCAGTTGGTGGGACCCAGAGAATCAGACAAGCCCTTTGATCCCAAAACAGACGCGATGAGCGATGAGGAATTCCATCAGGTTCAGGACCGACGCAAACAAGTCAGTGCTTTGACGCGCGATGGCATCGAGGTCCTCCCAAATATTTCGGTGTCATTCAGAGTGGATACAGGCTTCCCTACAGAAGGTCAGCCAGGTTCCCGCTTCGGGTATCGGACAGGTGTTACAAAGAGGGCTAAAGAGAATGAAGCAAAGGATAAGGAGGCAATCCGCAAAGCGATCCTGGGAGAAGGGATCAATCCCAATATCCAACCTGATTCGCCTCGTCATCGTGTGGCGTGGAATCAACTCCCAGCGGCGCTGGCTGTGGACGTCTGGCGGGAGTATGTTGCCAAGTTCACACTCGATGAATTATTTGCGCCAGATCAAGTGGTTCCACCTCCACCCGTGCAGCCGCCGCAGCCCACTGAGGAGGAGATCGATCTTCTCAGCCAGCCGCTGCAAGTCGGTGCAGGGCGTGAGCGCATGCAGGATAGTATGACTGTCATGCTGCGCGAGATTAACAAGTCGATGGATAGGATGATCAAATGGCTGGAAGGAATGAACAAAGAAAACAAGAACCAAAAACCTATGCCAGTTGCATCTGCTCCTCAACATCCAGGGAAAAGTGAACCTCAAAAGAAAACTGCCTTGCAGGTGATCAATGAAATGATCAAAGCGCGTCTGACTCAGGCAGAAGTAGGTATTCTGGATGATCATGGTGTTCGCGGAGAGGGAACAATACCCTGTTCAGAATTTAGGTTATTACAGGAACGTGGACTCAAGGTCCGCGATGCAGGCGTAATCGGCCTTCACCTCAACCCGCAGATAGAAGAAACGATCATAAAGAGATGGTCAGCCACCTGGCTGACTAATGCCAGAGTCGAAAAAGAACAGATTGAACGCAAGCGGAGCATTATAGAATCTGCCGGCCAGGAAGAGGCGATCCGCCAGTATGCCGAATGGCTTGGCAACGATCTGGTTAAAAAGAAGCCTATGGGCGTAAAAGAAACACTCAAGACCCTCCTTATGAGCACACGCACCATCATTTTCAGGAAGGATCAATTACGCAAACTTATGCCTGATGGTCAGGAGGAATTGGAAGAAATCATTAAGTGGATCGAGGCAGATGGTTCATGACCACATTTGCGATTTCCACTGGTGAATCAGCCCTGCAAAAAGAGGGAAACCTTTTCAGGGAATTGTTTATCCGTTTGGGGAATGCTCTGCTTAATAGGATTTTTGACCTGAAGCCTGAAAGCGCAGCACGCCGCTTTTTATATCTTGTCATCTTGTTATTTTTTACATGGTTTCTCATTAGTCTACGCTATTACCCGCTGAGTCTATGGGCACTTCAACTGCGGGATGTCTTCCTGGAGCTACTCCGTTCTCCCATCCCTCACACCTATGCCGGAAATGCCTTCACAAACTTCTTCTTCTTTGCGCTGAATGCTTTTACCGACCCTCGTGTCTTTCAGTATTTTCCAATTTTCCTCGCGTCATTTTTCATTGCCCTGCAGTCCGCCGCCATTTACCTGGCGGATGTTTTCGAGCTGGAAGATGTAGGCGTTGCGCGCAAATTTGTCTGGGGCGTGGCTCTTTCAGGCAGTAACGAAGTCATTCGCGTCACACAGGGAGATATTTTGGATGTACATCGCGAGACACCCACATTTCTGATCGGCGGACCCGGAATAGTTGTGGTTGATCTGGACTCGGTTGCATTGTTTGAAAAGTCAAATGGCATGCCACATGTCATTGGACCTGGCGCAGCCACTCTGGACGGATTTGAACGATTTAGGGAGGCAATCGATATACGTGACCATTATGTTGACCTTCGCGATCAGGATCCCCGATCACAGGCGGTGAAGAGCCGCAGCCGTGATGGGATTCCGATTACTGCAACCGATGTACGGCTGATGTTCAGTATTTACCGCGGGCAGGGTGCAAGACTTGCTGCTGCCTTACCCTATCCATTCAGCAAGGAAGCCGTAGAACAGATCATTTACAAGGCATCCTCCAGAGTCACGCCAGATCTGCCCAACCCATCCACGTATGAGTTTTCATGGATCAACAATATGATCGGACTCATCCGCGCCAATCTTGGCGGATTCATGAATCAACATAATCTCACAGTGTATCTGGCAAGCACTGGCATGCCCGAATTCGAAAAAGCAAAACAGCGTGAGGAGGCAATTGCCGAACAGGTACAGCAATTAACCCAGGGTACCGAAGAGCCCCCCAAAGCAAAAGAGGTAATGCCTCCACCAAAATTTACACCGCGTTATGAAATCACGAATCTTTTTACTCAATTTGCCGAAGAATTTACAAAGAGCGCCCGAAACAGAGGTGTGGAACTCCATTGGATCGGTGTTGGCACATGGAAGACATATATTGATATCATTCCTGAGAAACACCTGGAAGCATGGAAACTTAGCCAGGAAAATGCGAAAAACAGCAATCCGTTTGTAATTAAGATAGTAGAAGAAGAGGCAATCATTGAAAAAACGGCGACCTTAATTCAAAGCGTCCCCATTAATGCTTATCACGACATTATTAACCCAACAAAACAATCTAAAAAAATGGTAAGGAGACATGAACCAAAGCAAAAAACTGATCAGGGTCAGGGCAGCGATATTATCTTGAGTGGTCAGGAAATTGAAGCAGGTATGGAAGAGGTAGTCAAATTCATTGAGATATCGCGGATCATCAACGAAAGAATGTTATCTACATTGGAGCCAGCAGACTCGGATCATAGACACGATATGAGATTACTCCTTCTAGACTTTCGCCAACAGTTTATTGAGGCGATTGAGTTCATGAAGGCTAAAAATGAGGCTGTGCCTTCAAACGTCGAGGATGCTCTAAAACACATCAATATCGTTTTAGGCTATAAACACTGGGCTGGAAGCAAATAACAGGGCAACTGGCTATGGAATTCAGTACAATCTCGCCTACAAAGGTTTCAGGACCGCCACAGCCACGCCGCGAATCTGAATTTCATCGTTCGAAGAGGCAAAAGACCTGCTGTACACCGGTTTCTGAAATTCAGGATCATCACTTTCCGGCTGTAGAAAGATTTTTCCGTCGCGTGTCACAAATCGCTTTAATGTCGCCCGTTGTTCATCCTCCCCTTGATCCTTCACAATCATTGCCGCCACAATGTCCCCGTTATCGGCTGTGTGTTGTTCGCGCAGAATGACGTAATCGCCGTCCTCGATCGGTCCTGGTGAACAGCGATTCATGCTGTTTCCAGAAACCCGCAACACATAAAAACGGCGCCCGGGCGGAATGTGAACTACTATTTCTTCGCGCAAAAGACTGACAATGCAATAATCCTTATCGTTAATCTGCACCTGATCGGCGTTCACAAAATCCACCGGAGGAGGAAGAACATCCAGCGGCGTTCCCGCGGGGATCTGCCCGATGACCGGTAGGGTCTGAAGAAGATGCCGTTTGGTATTCGGTTTCTTCCCGGCAGAACGAATAGGAAACGGCGGAGATTCGTTCTGTGCTGCATATTTGATTGCGTCCTCCATTTCCTTGATCTTGCCTGCATACCATTCCTCCAATTTTGAGCCTCGCCCGCTTTTTGTAGACTGTTCCCGGAAATGGCGGTAGCCGTTTTCCCACGAGGCAAGCGCGTTGATGGGGTTATTGGCGTGCCAATATACACAACCCAGCAGCCAGCAGGAAACACCTTTATCGTGATCCTCGGTAAAAGAACTGGTGGAACGCGTTAAAAAAGAAATCGCTTCATGGGAGTTGCCCATCCAGTATGCCGCGACGCCGCATTCTAAAAACATGCGGGCAGATACTTTGTAGTTCTCGCGATGAACATGGTCGTGCAATTTCTCAATTTGTTCGATGCAGTGCCAGGCGTCGTCTTTACGATTTGGATCGAGCGCAAATAGACGAAGCTTATCAATTAGAGGCTCAACGGAAGGGTGCAATTGGGGTTTCCCTCTTATATCAAGCCAATCCTCAAATAAATACCGAACCCATTCGTCCAGAATAGTTCTGTAACTCACAACTCCTCCTTCTTGTTGCTGACGCCACCCAAATCAAGATTCTCTATCCCATACTGGGCCGTCATGGCCTCGATAATCTGGGCAGTGCGGGCAAGCACGATGTTCCAGATATGTTCATCTTCGTCTCCTTCGAGATTGACATCCCCCAGCGCTTGGAGGATGCTGCGCAACATGGATGTCGTTTTTTCGATTCGCCCGCCCTCTGTTTGGGAGATTTGTTCCGCTTTTCCCTCAGCGCGTATCAAGGAGGCTTTACCAGCCCACTGCGCAAACCACGCCCTCAGGCGATAATCCTTTATTTCTCTCCCTATTTTCTCATCATTAATATCGAAACGACCAATTTTCAACCAGGTGACTTCTGTACCCAACCTATCTATGACATCCTTGCGCACTTCAGGGGAGCTTAGGGTGTTTTGAACCTCTTCATGAGGGTATCCCGAGGTCGGCGCGATGATTTCATCAATGGATTTCTTATTGATATATTGAGTGATCTTGTTGTCCAACGTGTTTTGAACCCACCTTCCCCACTCTGTTAGCTTCCCATTCGCGCCCACGCTTCGGTTATAAGCCAGTTTCCAGACCGATTTTGCCGAAAACGGATATGGGACTGTCGTTGTCCGTTTTGTCGCCGCGGTGCCGTGAGACGGCGAAGCCAGCCGATACCCAAATTGAAAATCATGCACAGCCACCTCAATCCCATCCCTGGTCGCGGCGACAATTGGTGGGGCTTCCCAGTGTTGGTCTTCCAGATTGAATATCTCCCCAACACGCTGCAACCGCGGGATGAAGTGAGATCCCGGCCCCAGCACCTTCGCTGGGCTGTGCAAATATTCCAAAAGAACTACATTCCCCCGTTCCACCGATACCCAGCCCGGTCCCCCGATGCGCTGCAAAAGGTTAACGTCCCCATCCGCGACATCCGCCCTACCGTCGGAAATAGTTAGACTAGGAAGAAGCCTGCCGGAAAGCAGAAAGATATTATAAGGGGGACCATCAAACATACTGCCAAGCAAATAGCGCAGGGCAGAGACGAAACGCGGCA
>JAKEFL010000296.1 GCA_022616105.1 Anaerolineae bacterium
ATCAATGCCGCCTGTGCCGATGACTCGAGCGTGAGACGTGTGAGATGCTGTGCAGCCTTGGTCACATCCTGCAGCCACGGAAGTGCAGGATTGCTCATCTGAACTCCACTGGAGGGGGTAGATGCACTTGCCTGCGTTTTTCTAATCGGTTCAGATATGGGTGTGGATTTATTGTTCAACATATTCAACACGTCCGGTAAAAAATATGGCTTTGGTGAGAGCATCCACGGGGCAATTTCATCCAGCGCAGGTGGTGCATCTTCACGAGAGAAAATGATCAGCCTGATAGCCGGGTTGAGCATACGAAGTGCTCTGCCAATATCGAGGACTGCTCTATATCCGAGATCCATGTCGAGAAAGGCAAGCGAGCAGTTTGCTTCGTCCGCACGAACGACTGCCTCACCTTTCCCTTTAACAATATGAACGCGGTATCCTTCCTGCTCTAAACCATGGAGCAGAACTTGTGCGAAGCTAGTATCTGCACTTACGAGGAGCAGGCTATTGGTCATGCTTGCAAAGTGTATCATGGCAGAAGTTCATAGGCAAGCATGAGTATACAACCAACCTTACGAAAATGAAAATGTTCTTAAGATTTGTCTATTCAACTTGATTTTCGGGTCTATTTGTGCTATCAATAGAAAAAATTTTCACGAGGGTTTTGAATGCACCGCGAACGGGTTTCTGAAAATGTATTTTGGTTCCAGAGTGAAATTTATGCTCAGGTGACAGCTGGAGTTGTAGCGGGTCCCCAATGGGCGGTCGTAATCGACACCCTGGCTCTGCCAGATGAAACGCTGACGATCCGCGAGTTTATTGAACATGAATTAAGTGTGCCTGTACGTTATGTCATTAATACGCATTATCATGCGGATCATGCGTGGGGCACTTGTTTCTTCCCGGGCGCGACCGTGATCGCTCATGCGCGTTGCCGCGACTTGCTGGAGGAGCGCGGTATACCCTCACTTGAAGCCGCGAAAAAGCAAAACCCCGCCTTACGTCAGGTGAAAGTCGTCTTGCCGCATATAACCTTTATGGATGGCGAAGTGACTTTGCGCGTTGGTAAAAAAAATCTGATTATCTCTCCCGCACTTGGCCACAGCCCGGATGGGATTGCAGTGCTGATTGAAGAAGACCGTATTCTATTTGCGGGCGATTCTTTCATGCCCCTGCCCTATGTTGTGGATGGCAATATTAATGACATTATGGCATCCATAAAACACATCGGTCGTATGGGGCTTGAAAATATCGTTCAGGGACACGGCGATATTATTTTGCGCGGCGAAATCGATGCAGCCGTGAGGGAAAACTTGAATTATCTCTCTTCAATTAAGAAAGCGGTCAAAGCTTTGTCAAGGCGTAAAAATGCCATTGAACTTCTTGATTCAATTCGAATTGAAGATTGCGGCAAAAGCCGCGTGTACCTCGGCGGTCTTGCAGAGCTATTGCATCAAAGAAACCTACGGGCATTGCTTCAGCAGATGGCTGGAGAAAATAAAACTTCTTAATGTTTTATTTTCTTATTCACCTTACGCAGTTTATACTCCCGCAGGGTCTGTGACCCTACGATGTAATCTGCAAAATACGGCGGTCAGAGACCGCCTTCGAGCATGAGGCGTCAGGTGAATTACTTATTTGATTCTGCTTTCAGTTCCTTCCTCGCTCTCAACCACCCATTCAAACTATATTTGATCACGCGCTCATTGCCAGCCATCAATTTTTGTATGTTTGGGCGCAAAGCCCAGAGCAGCAGCAACTCTGAGATTACACCATACCAAATATCTGTAGGATCTTGAAGCCCCAGCGAAGCGCGTATTGCAAACACAATTGTTACCACCAGCCCAACCATCATTGTCGTGATGGAAGCAATGCCGATCGTAAACCATACCAGCAGCCCGGCACTAAACACAATCGGGAACATCGGCCACCATAATCCCATCGCACCGCCAAGGGCTGGCGCGCCGCCGGCTCCACCGCGAAAACGTAAATTTCCATTTTTATCGCGCTCGATCAAAAAGACGGAATAATTATGGCCCAGGATCGCCGCCACCGGAGCAAGTACATGAATGAGACGATACTCCGGGCTGAGTGCCTGCGCGACCCAAACAGCAACTGCCCCTTTAAGGATGTCCAATATTGCTGTGAGAAAACCAGCCATAAAACCTGCAGCGCGCACTGCATTCGTCCCGCCGGTGCGCCCGCTTTCCACGGTACGAATATCCTTGCCTGTCTTGAGCTTTACAATGATTAGACCAAAAGGGATGGAACCTAAAATGTATCCAATGATGACAGCCCCAATGCCGATCAGAATTTGCATCTTCTTCTAGCCTCCGGAGTGAGTCGGCCGCGCGTCTCATAAACCACAAGTCAACTCAAAAATGTCACCCTGAGCGACAGCGAAGGGTCTCTACACCTAAATTACGAGACTCTTCGGTCACAACGAACGCTCCCTCAGAGTGACATAGTGTTTTGAGATAAGTTCTACTAAACTTTTACATTAATTACAGGCTAAATTCAATATTCAAGTTTAGATTTTTACTCGGCACTCTGTAATATTGGAAACACGGGAAAGGCAAGAAGGTTTCACTCTTCAAGAATTAATAGTGTCACTTCAACGGCTCGTCCGTTTTCGATCCAAAAACCGCGTAGTTTCCAGGTTCCTCCATTTAGCGACCAGATCAGGTGGATCACCTCATAAGCTGCCTCGGCGATGTCGGTAACGGAGGCAGTTTCAGGTCCCGCGGGATGTGAGTGGAAAATGCCGAGGAGATCGAGTCCGTTGGATTCGATCCAATCGAAGGCTTTGAGCTGCTCATACGGATCCATCACGAATCGAACTGGACTTTGCGCCTGATTCCGTACGAAGATCACTTCCTCCACTCGATCGTTTTTTCCGGCCAGCAAACCACATGCCTCCAGCGGAGCATGGCGGGCGACATGATCTCGCATTTCATGCCATTGTTTTTTGCTGATAACTAATTGCTGCATTATCTTATCGGATAAATATTGCCAGACCCCAGGTTAGTGCCGTGACGACTGCAGGTTCAAGCGCGGCACGTTGTGCCGGCAGGCTTTCCCCGAGATTGATCGCAAAGTTTGTCAGTCCGTACAATGGCCCGATGAGCATCAGCCCAAACTGGATTGGTGAAAGTGGCCAGTAATGCAGCCCAGCTGCGATCTGGACGCAGGCGAATGCAATGCCAATCGCCCAGGCATATTCCCAGATGCCGCTGAGCCGCAGGTGCAAAATGCGCAGGCTGGCAAGCGCGGCGGCAAGAAATAAGCCTGGTATCAAGATGTAGAGACGCGCTCCACTATAGCGCAAGGCAACTGCCAAAATGAAGAAGAGTGTATATGAAATAGCAGTTAGCCCTGCCATAGAGACGGCATAATACGGCGCGCCGGGGTCTACAACAATATATTCGGCTAGGAAGACGAAGAAGAGGAATACTCCCCCAAGGGCGAAGCCGGTCCACCATGCTATTCCATCCGGGAGGATAGAAAGGGGAACGCCAATGACGAAGGTGGTAAGAGTAGGGAGCAGCCACCACTGAAAGGTCGGCTTGTTGTTTAGGGATGGGTGACCTCGCAGGAGCCAGTCCATGCCAGTGGCTGTGAGTCCAGCAGTAAGAAGGCTCATTGCAGCGGAGATATTCAAGGGAAGAGTCAGAAAAAAGCCCGGTAGTTGGATTTCGAGGTTAAATTCAGGCGCCTGGACGAGACGAGTGAGCGCAAAAGCCAGCAATACAGTCGAAGTCAATACTCCGACACGATTCGAATCGGGCAAATATCTTTGCTCATTCATGTGTGCATTGTACCTGCCTTCATTATCGGATGCCAAGACATGGTAGAATCAATTGGTTATGGACACGCAGAAACTCGAATCGCTCCCTCCACCTCCTGGCGTGATCGGTTCGCTCAGGTCAGGTTTCGATGCGGTTGCCAGTCATGTTTGGCTGATCCTTGTGCCGCTGGCGCTGGATATCGTTCTGTGGCTGGGGCCCCGCTTGAGTGTGGATGGGCTGCTGCGCCCGTTTGTCGGGTATATGTTCCTGCAAGCCAGAAGGGGTGTGGCTGCCTCTGAAATGGATCAGTTCCTTGAGACCCAGACGATTTTCCTGGATGGATTGCAAAGCTTTAACTTATTAAGCCTGGTCAGTAAACTTCGTACGTTTCCAATCGGTATTTCGAGCCTGCTGGCGCAGACGATGCCTGCCGCAGGTACACCGTTGGGTGGGCAAAGCATTGTGCAGGTCACATCCATCCCTCTTTTAATAATCATTGCCTTTGTATTGACCGCAATAGGCTGGGTCAGTGGAGGCTTATACTTCCGCTGGGTGTCGGGAACAACTTTAGGTCAGGAAGAAACGGGGATCAGTTTGCTGCGCGCGGTCATTCAGACGTTGATTCTATCTGTGTGTTGGTTTATCGGTTTGATGCTGGTTTTACTGCCCATGACCTTCGTTCTTACTGTATTGGCACTGATCAACCCAATCCTGGCAAATGGCGCGATATTTGTGATCCTGCTTCTCGGATTCTGGCTGGTTGTCCCTTTATTCTTTATGCCTCATGGGATCTTTGCTCGCAGGCAGAATGCTTTTATTTCGGCACTCACCAGTTTACGTATGGCGCGCTTCACCTTTCCTACAAGCGGAATGTTCGTCGTCAGTGTGCTGATCCTGTCACAGGGTATGAATTACCTGTGGAGTGTGCCTCCCAATAATTCCTGGATGACCCTGGTTGGAATTGCCGGGCATGCTTTTATTACCACGGCAGTATTGGCTGCGAGTTTTGTGTATTATCGTGATATGAACGTTTGGCTGCAAACTGTTTTTGAACAGTGGCAAAAAACACGCACTGCGCCCAAGCAGCATGCGTGAATACCCTCACCTCCGCTTCGTCTCCGCTAACGCTCCGCTCAGCGCGAATGGGAAAAGGGAACTGGCAAGGAATTACTGGAGGATTTTGTGACAAAGGAAAAAATCAATACAAATTATGATGCTGGAAGTATTCAGGTTTTGGAAGGGCTTGAGGCAGTTCGCAAACGCCCGGGTATGTATGTGGGCGGCACGGACATCAAGGCTTTACATCACCTTGTTTATGAAGTTGTAGATAACGCAGTGGACGAAGCGCTGGCTGGCGAATGTACGCGCATCGATATTACGATCCATGAAGACTCAAGTGTTTCTGTGACAGATAATGGGCGCGGTATCCCGGTCGGAACGCACCCCACGCAGAAGAAGTCCGCGCTTGAGGTAGTGATGACAACGCTGCACGCGGGTGGCAAGTTCGGCGGCGGTGGATATAAAGTATCCGGCGGTTTGCATGGCGTTGGTGTGAGTGCAGTGAATGCCCTATCCGAATGGTGCGAAGTGGAAGTTCGCCGCGAAGGCGGAATCTATTTCCAGCGATATGAACGCGGTTATCCGAAAGCGCCGGTGAAAATGATCGGGAAGACCAAGGCAGATGATACCGGGACCAAAGTCACCTTCAAGTTTGACCCGCAGATTTTCAAAGAAGATAACATTGATTATCGCTTTGATACGTTACTCCAGCGCTTCCGTGAAATGGCTTTCGTAACGCGCGGTGTCACGATTCACTTCCTCGATGAACGCACAGAACGCCAGATGACCTTCTATTTTGAAGGCGGTATCACCTCCTTTGTGCGTTATCTAAATCGCAACCGGGAGAATTTACATTCCGTTGTTCATGTGGAAAAGGATATCGAAGCGATCGGCATTGAGGCCGCCATCCAATATACGGATGCGTATACCGAATCCGTCTACTCATTTGCAAATACCATCAACACCATGGATGGCGGTACGCATCTGACTGGTTTGCGGTCTGCTATCACGCGTGTGATCAATGATTATGCACGTAAGAACGGCTTGCTCAAGGAAGCGGATTCCAACTTCTCCGGTGATGATACCCGTGAAGGTTTGACGGCAATTGTCTCGGTCAAGCACCCGGACCCACAGTTTGAGTCGCAGACGAAAGTGAAGTTGATGAATCCCGAAGTACAGACATACGTGACACAAGTGGTCGGCGAGGCGTTCAGCACATTCCTCGAGGAAAATCCGCAGGCAGCGAAGACGATCATTGCCAAATGTCTGACCTCGGCACGTGCGCGTGATGCAGCAAAAAAGGCACGTGAACTTGTCATCCGAAAATCTGCACTTGAATCATTGACATTACCTGGCAAACTGGCGGATTGTTCGGAACGTGACTCATCCAAGACCGAGCTTTATATCGTGGAAGGCGACTCGGCAGGCGGCTCTGCCAAGCAGGGTCGTGATCGCCACTTCCAGGCGATCCTACCTCTGCGCGGCAAGATCATGAATACCGAACGCGCCCGCCTGGATAAGATTTTGTCAAGCAATGAAATCAAGGCGTTGATCTCCGCACTGGGAACAGGCATCGGTGATAACTTTGACGTGGAAGGCCTGCGGTATGGACGCGTGATCATCATGACCGATGCGGACGTGGATGGCAGCCACATCCGCACATTGTTGCTGACGTTCTTCTTCCGTTATATGCCGCAACTAATTGAGGATGGGCATCTTTATATTGCCCAGCCTCCGTTATATCGAGTTGCATATAAGAATCAGATTAAATATGCTTACACCGATAAGGAAAAAGATAAGATTGTCAAAGAGGTAGGCGAGAAAGCGAGTCTCCAACGCTATAAAGGTCTCGGAGAAATGAATCCGACTCAACTGTGGGAGACGACAATGAACCCCGAAAACAGGACTCTGCTCCTCGTCACGGTGGAGGATGCGGCTGAGTCCGACCGCACGTTCGACATGCTGATGGGCGACGCAGTGGACCCCCGTCGTAAATTTATCCAGACCCACGCGAAAGCGGTCAGAAATCTGGATATTTAGC
>JAKEFL010000297.1 GCA_022616105.1 Anaerolineae bacterium
CCACATTGGAGAAGTGTCGGTAGCAACGATCAATGTGAATGTGTCTGGAGCAATGGCGCTTTCATCCTTTTGCTGGATGACGTTTTCCCTTAGGGCAGTTGCAAGATGCTGAATAACGCGGTCTTCGAGTTTTAAACCCGGTAGAATCCCCGCTAATTGGTCCTCGACAAGTTTCTGTAAATTTGCTTCCAGTTGGTCAAGTCTTAGCTTCATAAAAAGCCCTCAAACCCAGTTTATGAGTTTCAAATATTATAGAGGCGAGGCGAAAAATCCGCAAGATGACAAACTTACAGTTTCAATATAACTATTTCAATATAACATATTATCGCTGAAAGCGCCCATAGATTATCGCAATTTTTGGCTGCAATTCGGGCAAGTGACTTCATCGAGAGTGACCACGAATCCACATTTGAAGCATGTAGTGGGATGGATGTCCCCCAATGGGGCTCCACAGGCAAGGCAATTGCTTTCCCCAAGAGGATTTGCCGAACCGCAATATTCGCAGGCGATGCGCGTGAGCCGGTCTGATAAGGCATGAGAAGCGCCAAGCGTGACCACCGTTCGATTGATGATTTTCCATACTTTCTCGCTCAACTGCATACTTTCTATATCCTGTGCGAGATCGTCGAGCCTGCCGAGCAGACTGAGAGGGTTGCGAAGCGCAGAGATGGCTGTATGACCGAGGCTTGCTGCCACTCCCAGCCAGGCTTGCTGGCCTATTTCCGTCATAATGCCATCTTCCACCTTTTGGATGTTAATGGTTAGCGCAGTGTGCCCTCCAGACATTGTCCCCATGCGTGTCGCAATTTGTACGGCGATTTTATCCTTGTTTCCCACCACTTGTGCGTGCATATTGCCGCGGTTAAATTCTGCCATGAGGGCATGAGCAATATCATTTGGGTTGATGTTTCCGTGAAAAATTCGTCGGTCCATGTTTTCGATTATAATCCGCTTTACCAGCGACGACGAATTGTCGTCGTGTTTTATATCTTATGAATATCTACGCAATGAGAAGATTTTGGTTTAAGATTTTATTAGGTTTGCTAACGGTGGCAGGTTTGGGGGCGGGAACGTTCCTTTCGCCGAATCAGGCTGAGGCTTATCAGGAGGCGTCCACACCGACAGGTGTCCTTGCAACAGTCATCTATGCTGAACAAATCAATGTACGTAGTGGGCCGAGTACGGTCAATTATCCAATTATTGGACACCTGCTCCCAGGCGATGTTGTTCCGGCGCTTGGAATTTCAAAGGGCCGTGAATGGATCCAAATTTCCTACTCGAGCGGGGTTGGAGGAGTTGGGTGGGTCTACGCACCGTTCGTTTCTATATCAGGAGGTGAGCTTCTTATTATTGAGCCGCCGCCGACTCCGACGCCACTTGTTACAGCCACGATTGACCTCACCCTCGCTGCAGCGTTCAACATTCAACCCACTCAAACGCGCATTCCAACGTTTACCCCTCCGCCACCTCTGGATGTTCCGC
Source organism: Anaerolineae bacterium (assembly GCA_022616105.1). Taxonomy (GTDB): domain Bacteria; phylum Chloroflexota; class Anaerolineae; order Anaerolineales; family Villigracilaceae; genus Defluviilinea. The sequence goes on from JAKEFL010000297.1 coordinate 1,483, forward strand.
AATTTACTGACTCAGGCACATCGCGACCCTCGGGAGCTGCATCTGGAATATTCATTATTATCTTGATGATCATCGGAGCAGTTGGTTTGGTGTTATCGTACATTTTGAGAAGTTAATGGTGAGGTATAGATGTTGCGCAGAACCAGAATGATTATCTGGGTCCTTGCAATATTGGGCATAACACTTTTAGGGCTTTTCGATCCTGCTCGACCCTCGGCAATGGCTCAGCAGCCCACCGGCTCCGTGGCAACTGTGACGGGGACACCGGCAGGTCCCACCATCAAAGTGGATCAAAGCATTCCCCAGATCCGCGTGTATGCGGGTCCCAGCTCGTTCGATTATCCGGCAATTGGCGTGTTGCTTGGGAACGAAATAGCGCCGGCGATCGGCCGCGCGAGAGGCCGCGAGGATTGGATTCAGATCCGTTACCCTGGCGTGCCCGGCTCCATTGGCTGGATATATGGACCTTACACTTCACTCTCGGCTGGGGCGTTGCTTCCCGTTGTGGAACTCCCACCGACGCCAACCCCGCTTTCGACTCCTACGATCAATCCGACTCTCGAAGCTGCATTTATTGGCCAACAGACACCGACTCGCTTGCCGACATTCACGCCTCCTCCACCCCTTGACCTGCCCTCGTTTACCGACCCAATTCCCACTCGCGCTACTGGTGTCCCAATCGGGTTGTTGATCCTCGGCTTGGGTCTATTTGGTTTTTTTGGAGCAGTGATTTCTTACTTGCGCGGTAGATAAAAAAAGACCGAGCGCTCGGTCTTTTTTTATCTTTACTCTTATTCTAGTTTTGGCACGAACAGGAGCCGCCACAGCCACATCCGCCTTCGCCGTGTGCATGTTCATGGCTTTTTGCGCTCGGGCTGTCAACGGCAAAGCCTGCGCCGCGTACCGGATCATTCACAAAATCGATTGTCGCGCCCTGCAGATATTCAATGGATACTTCATCAACAATCACCTTTACACCGTTTGCTTCAAAGGTCATATCCACATCGCGGATGTTATTATCCAGCGCCATGCCGAAGTTCACACCGCAGCAACCGCCGCCAGCAACATAAACACGCAGGGCGTATCCTTCAAGATTGCGCTCACTCAGGATGTTTTTTACAGCATCAGAAGCTGCTGTCGATAGCGTGATCGTAGGAATAATTGTTTCTGTTAATACTTTTGTCTCAAGTTCTTGTAGCATTTTTTCTCCTTATGGAGTGAAGTGGGTAAATCTTATCAAATTCGGAGCGGGTTGTCAACTAAAGAAGCACGAAATTGCAAAACCGCAATAAATGAAAATGTTACATCAGACCTCTTGCGAAAGTCCTTTCGCCACAGAGAACACAGAGAAAATGAGTTTTCCTCAAAGGTCTCAGTGGACTCTGTGGCTAAGCAAAAGATCACTTATGCAAGAGGTCAATTAATCCTTTGCAGTTTTGTTATGCTTGACACATCTTTAATGCGCCTGTAAAATCCGTCTGCTCGGCTGGGCGAAAAGCCCACATTTTATTTTGTCAGGAGGATATATCCAAATGTCTGTAATGGGACTTACCCCACTGGAGACTGCCGCGATTTGGGGTGTATTTGTCGTAGCCCTGATTGGTCTGGCGTACGCGGTGTTTCTCCGCTCCCAAATCCTGCGTGAAGACAAAGGTACACCGCAAATGCAGGAAGTATGGAACGCGATCAAAGAAGGCGCGGACGCGTATCTTCGCAAGCAATTGCGTTCGATTTTGCCTCTGATCGGAATTCTCACTATTGCTCTCTTTTTCTCAGTTTACATTGTTCCACCTTCTCCCGAAGCACAAGAACGCTTCCCGGGGATGACCGATGCTCAACTTAAGTTGTGGATCGGTATCGCGCGTGGTCTGGCTTTTATTATGGGTGCTGTCTTCTCGCTGGCAGTTGGTCAGATCGGTATGCGAATGGCAATCGAAGGCAATGTACGCGTGGCTTCCGCCTCCAAGCGCTCATTTGGTGACGCACTTCGCATTGCCTATCGCGCTGGAACAATCACCGGTATGTTGACCGATGGTCTTGGTCTGCTTGGTGGAACGATCATCTTTATCATTCTGGGGATTGCCGCACCGGATGCTTTGCTTGGCTTTGGCTTCGGTGGCACGCTTCTGGCGTTGTTCATGCGCGTGGGCGGCGGTATTTTCACGAAGGCGGCAGATGTCGGTGCTGATTTGGTTGGTAAAGTGGAAGCAGGCATCCCTGAGGATGATCCGAGAAATCCCGCTGTGGTAGCAGACCTTGTGGGTGATAACGTCGGTGACTGCGCCGGAATGGCTGCGGATATCTTTGAATCCTACGAAGTGACGATCGTTTCAGGACTGATTCTTGGTCTTGCGCTCTGGCACATTACCGACCGCCTTGAGTGGATCATCTTCCCGCTAATCGTACGCGGTATTGGCGTACTTTCATCAATTGCGGGCACGTATTTGGTAAAGAGTGATCCCGGCAAAGGCGGCGATGCAATGGCAGCTATCTTCCGCGGCTTCCTTTCCTCTGCAGTGATCTCTGCTGTGCTGTTTTTCATTGGCGGATTCTTATACTTGAACACCCCAGCAATGAATCAATGGGGTGGTTGGTGGCGTTTGCCGCTGGCTGTGGGTGTGGGCGTCTTGCTGGCGATTTTGATTGACCGCCTGACTGAATATTTCACAGGCACGCATGCTGCTCCTGTAAACGACATCAAGAAGTCAGCAGATACTGGTCCTGCTACTTTGATTCTCAATGGGGTTTCGGTCGGTTTTGAGTCATCTGTGTGGTCTGTGCTTGTGATCGCATTGACCATCGTTGCCTCCATCTTTATCTTTGGTACGATCCCCGGCGTGGAAGGTGCGGATCGAGCAACCTTCATCTTATACGGCGTTGCCATGACCGGCATCGGCATGTTGACTCTGACAGGCAACAACGTGGCAATGGATTCGTTCGGTCCTATATCTGACAACGCAAATGGCATCGGCGAAATGGCCTGGCATGGCAAAACAGATAAGGCGACGAAAGATGCCCAGCAGATCATGGCTGACCTCGATGCGGTTGGTAACACCACAAAAGCGATTACCAAAGGCGTGGCGATTGGCTCTGCAGTGATTGCGGCAGTCTCTTTGTTTGGCTCTTTCCTTGTGGATGTGACTCGCTCTCAAGAGACTTTGGGCCTTCCTGCCGCTGAATTGATCAAGAATGTTGGTATTCGGGCGGATAATCCTCAAGTGTTTGTAGGTATGCTTATTGGCGCTGCCTTGCCTTGGTTGTTCTCCTCATTCGCGATCCAGGCTGTTGCACGCGCTGCATCATTGATCGTTCTGGAAGTTCGCCGCCAGTTCAAGCTTGGTGTGCTGGAAGGCAGGGTCAAACCTGATTATCGGCAGGCGGTGGAGATTTCGACGACTGCTGCACAAAAGGAGTTGGTTTCACTGGCCTTACTTGGCGTTGTAACCCCAATTGTGGTTGGCTTGCTTTTGCAGGTTGAAGCCTTGGGTGGCTTCCTGGC
>JAKEFL010000044.1 GCA_022616105.1 Anaerolineae bacterium
GAAATCAATTGACCAGTTAGGAACAGGATGAAATCACGCGAAGCCAATGCAGGCAGGCGTTGGTTTACAGAGTGCCGCATAATTAACTAAACTTAAACTTTAAATTTTAGCCTGCAAATCATTTTCAAAAGTTTAGTCATTGATTAGACAAGCGGTAAGAAGTATTGGGTTTTAGGTATCAAGACGATGCGATCTGCAATTTCCCAAATTGCACTACTTTGCCGGGAGGACCAGTTCAGGGATGTCGTTGGCTGGTTTGTTTACCAATGGAGTGACCGGGTATGCATCCATCGCGTCGGCGGGGAAAGGCTTGAGTAATGGCATCAGCTGATCGGGAGTCTGAGGCGAGGGGTTCAGCCATTTGTCATAGTCACGCGGGTGCAGGATCACCGGCATCCTGTTGTGAAGGAGGGACATGAGTTCATTCGGTTCGGTTGTGATAATCGTGCAGGTTTTGATCTGCGAACCTTCGGGACTGTTCCATGAATCCCATAGCCCCGCGAAGGCAAATGGCTTGCGGTCTTTCATGTGAATGAAGAATGGCGTTTTGGATTTCTTGCCCTCGACGGTTTTCCACTCATAGAAACCATCTGCAAGGATAAGGCATCGTTTATATTTAAGACTGCCGCGAAAGGCAGGTTTTTCCGGCAATGTCTCGGCGCGCGCGTTGATGAGACGGTTGCCAATATTTGGGTCTTTCGCCCACATGGGAATGAGACCCCACACAAAAAAGTCCGCTGTAAACTTGTCATCGTTTGGGATGGCAAGGATAGGTTGTGAAGGAGCGATATTAAATCGCGGTGCAAACTTTTCTGGGAAGGTGTAATTACTGAATGTTTCTTGTGCTTCAGCAGGATCAACGGTCAATGTAAATCGTCCACACATGGTTACTCCTCATTTTGACTGCCGGGTAATGTGAAATAGAAAGTTGCTCCTTTACCCAGCTCTGATTCTACCCAAATTTTCCCTCCGTGTACCTCAATGATACGTTTAACTAATGTTAAGCCAATGCCTGTACCATCAACATTTTGATCCAATTTATTGAACAGACCGAAGATACGTTCCTGAAATTCAGGCTGAATGCCAATGCCATTATCGCGCACAAAGAAAATAGTGATGCCTGCCTGATCTGTTGTGCCGATCTCAATTTTTGGATTCTCCTGGCCACGGGTAAATTTAGACGCGTTATCTATCAGGTTTTGTACCACCTCAATCAGGCGGATTTTATCTCCGTGAACAGTGGGAAGTTCAGGCTGCACTTCGACTTTGACCTTGTTCGCCTCCAGTTGACCCCGAACATTTTCCAGTGCGTCCTGGACAATCTCTTCAAACGAGATTTTTTCAGGCGCGTTCATTAGGCGGCCAACGCGTGATAGTTCGAGCAGGTCGTTAAGCAGCGCCTGCATTTTTTCTGCTGATTTTGTGATGCGATCCATATCGCTTTTTATTTTTTCTTGGTTGCCTTCAAGCGCATCCTTCTTAAGATAACCAAGGAATCCAGTAATTGTCACAAGAGGTGATTTAAGGTCGTGTGAAACTGTGTAGGTGAAGCGTTCCAGTTCTGCATTCTTTGCTTCAAGTTCTTCAATAAGAGTCTTACGGTGTACCAGTTCGGCTTGAAGTGCAGAGTTAAGGCGTGCGTTTTCAATTGCCAGCCCGGCGTATCCTGCAAAGAGGCGCAGCGCTTCCAGTTGTTCCTTAGTAATAGGTCGTTGGGATGGAAAGTTGTCAACAACGATAATCGCCACGGGCTTGTCGCCGCCCCATGCGGTGACAGCTGCGAAATCCTTCACGCGATACATTTCGTGCCCTACAGGAATATTGAATTCAACACCAAAATTTTGAGTGAAAAATACTCCATCAGGTTGTTCAAGTGCGCGGGTAAATGAGGTGGGCTTTTCCTGAGAAAGGGAACGTGAGTAATCCCACTCTTCCACGATTTCTCCCTGGTCGTTGGTTCCCAGGGTGCCGTGTACTGAATGGCTTTCCTGATCGTAGAGAAATATGGCAAGGCGGTCGAATTCCAACACGTCATGCACACCGTGCCAGATCCTTTCCAGTGTCGTATTCAGGTCGCTTACCTCTGTTACCTGCTTCCCGAGCTGGACAACTTTTTCAAGCATTTCACGTCGGCGCGTCTCCTGGTGTTCAGCCTGCTTTTGAATATCCAATTTATTCTCTAGTGTATCGTTAAGCCTGGCATTCTCAATAGCAAGCCCGGCATAGCCTGCAAATAAACGCAATGCTTCCAGTTGTTCGTCGGCAATGGGGCGGTTTGAAATGACATTGTCCACGCAAATGACTGCTACGGGTATATCGCCACTCCGGGCTGCGACAGCCGCGTAATCTTTTACGCCAGACATAATATGACCCTCTGGTACATTGTGTTCGGACTCGTAGTCCCGAGTAATATACAATCCATTTACATTCTGAAGGACATCAATAAACGAGATTGTTTCAACAGTCTCATCAGTGAGAGAAATGTGTATGTCCCATTCCTCCACCATTTCGCCCTGAGCGCTAGTTCCATATGTGCCGTCCATTGAGTTGCGCTCGGGATCGTAGAGGTAAATCCCCAGACGGTCGAAATTCAGATCCTGGCGAACACTTTGCCAGATCCTTTGGAGGGTAGTGCGAAGATCCTGCACTTCACCGACATATTGCCCAAGCTTGATTATTTTCTCCAGCATCACGCGGCGGCGCTGTTCGGATTCCTCCGCATGTTTCTGCTCCTCCAGTTCAGTTTGAAGTGCGTCGTTGAGCCGCGCGTTTCCAATTGCGAGTCCGGCATAGCCCGCGAACAATCGCAAGGCTTCCAGTTGTTCGTCAGTAATGGGACGGCCTGTGATGAGATGATCAACACAAATCACGGCGACCGGTCTATTGCCTGCCCAAGCGGCTACGGCGGCGAAATCCTTTACGCCATACATCTCGTGGCCCTCTGGAATCTGGCGTTCGACATCATAGTTTCGCGTGACATAGAGTCCATCAGGCGTTCCAAGTACGCGCTTGAAGGCAATTCCATCGAGGTTGTCTTCGACAACGGGAAACGATATATGCCATTCATCCACCATCTCTCCTTGGTTGTTGGTCCCAAACGTATCGTCCATGGCATTGCGCTCAGGGTCGTAGAGAAAAATTGCCAGCCGGTCAAACCCCAGGTCGTCGTGGACTCCATGCCAGATTCGCTCCAACGTTGTCCGTAGATCGTTTACTTCTGTTACCTGCTTTCCAAGTCCAATCACTTTTTCCAGCATGGCACGGCGGCGTTCTTCAAACTCTTCGGCGCGTTTTTGATCCGTAATATCCTGTACCGCGCCCACGACCCTGGCGAGGCGATTTTCAACGTCATTCCAAATTGGATTTGCGTAAACACGTATCCAGCGCAGATCTCCATCCTTCCTGAACAAGCGCATATCTGAAACTATCGGCTGATTGTTTCGCAGGTCTAGTGCATTTTTTGCATCCTTTTCGAAATCATCAGGGTGCAAACGCGACCGCCAATTTCCCATTTTCAAATATTCATCAACCGTATAGCCTGTAATTTTTTGAAATGCACCCCCAGCCCAAAACCCAGATATGTTTCCCTGAGCATCAAATTCCGTTGAAAATGTGTAATCAGAAGTAACTTCCGAGATCAAACGATAGCGTTCCTCACTGGTGTGCGCGCGGCCGAGCGCGGAACGCACTTCGCGCGCTGCCAGGTTTTGCAAACTTGCTAAGATTGCAAAAAGTACAACGGTAACGATCCAGGTAGGTAGTGGGTCGTCCAAAATATCAGGGGGCACCCAACCATGCTGTTCTGCATATACCAACGCGCCGCCTTCCAGGACAATCAGCAGGGTCATTGCTAATGCACCGCGTACACCCAGTAAAATCCCTGCGATGGTAATTACCAAGCCATTGCCAAGCATATAAGCCACACCATATATACTCGAACTGGTAACAGAGACTGTGGCGAAAAATAGCCAGATGGTGAAAACTTGAATCACAGATGCCAATCGTACATATCCACGCCTGAGGAGTATGAAAAGAGAGATATGAATAATTTCGGATACCGCAATGAGCATTAGCGCCCGGCTGGATTCTTCAGGCCTGCGAATAAGCAGGTACGCGACAAACGGGACTGGAATCGCGATGAGCGCCAATAATATGAAGTGCAATAAATAAGCCTGATGCGTTTTTTCTTCATCTGCGAAAGTTGGGGGAGTAAGTAATAGCTTTAGTAAAAGCATTTTATTTTCTCAATTTCCTGAAATCCCCGTCACGTATGGTTATGCCAGTTGCGTCCAGATGCTCCAATAAAGCCTGCGCATATTTGCGGCTGGTATTGAGCAGGTCCCGGACTTCGGCGAGTGTGATCTTTCCATTTTTGATTAACTGATCTCTTATCATCAATACCATCGAATCATAATCCTGCTTGCGGAAAATAACCTCCGGTGAAACTGTGATTAGCTCATCCAGCTCAACCAACGCGTTCAGGATTTCCTCTCCGACCTCAGCCTGACAATCTTTGACGCTCGGCGGACTGAAAGGACTCTGCTCGAACTTACGCATCAATATCTGGACTTTGACCTGGTCGCCATTATTGAACTTTATCTTATGCCCGGGCTTGGCGAGGAAGGCGGAGTAATCGGTGAGCGAGTGATCAGTGACCAGTTTTTTTAGAAGAGCATTGAAGACGCGCAGCGATAGCTTGAGTCTGCTCTTCAGTTCCTCGCGAGGGATGCCGCGTCGCAATGGATAGGTCTCGTGATAGGACTCGATGAACTGTAAAACTTTATCGAGCAAAGAGTTCCAGCGCGGGGCAGCAATTATCAGTGTATCGCTTGTGGTGGTTGGTGATCCTTCTTCGAGAGTAATTAGGGAATTGGTAATTAGTAATTGTTTCAGGGCAGATTCAGCTTGAGCAGCTTCAAGCCTTGAGCGTTTGATGATTTCTTTGATAGGCCCAGCGTTTGCACCCATTGCTGCTTCAAATAGAATATCTGCTGGTGAACCATCAGAAAGTGCTTGAAGAGATTTCAAGAGCTCTGCATCGAATCTTTTATGCCTGCCTATTGGCTGATGATCAACGATCATGCCTCCACCCAGCGTTTCGCCTGGCGAGGGTCGCCGCAAAATGTAACGATCCCCGCGCACAGCGACGACAGGCTGACGCAGTTCGAGTTGAATCCAACCTTCTTCACCCGGGCTTAGCTCCTCAGTGCCAAGCAGTCGCAAGACAGCCACTCTTTCACTTGCACCTACAAAGAATTTAACCTCATCTCCATGCCTGATGAATGATGAAGCATCCTTCAACAATCGAAATCGCGCGTCAATCCGGCGCGTGGGTTGATATTGATTTGGGTGTGTTACCACTTCGCCGCGCTGGATTTGTTCTGTCCCCACCCCAGAAATATTTACAGCAGTGCGCGAACCAGGCACTGCTGTATCTTCATTTTTCTTGTGTGTTTGCAAGCCTCGGATGCGCCCCTTCAAACCGCCTGGCAAAATTTCCACATCATCTCCAACTGACAGATGTCCGTCGCTCAGGGTGCCGGTGACTACAGTGCCGAACCCGCTCATGGTGAAGACGCGGTCAATAGGTAAGCGCGGGCGGTTGAGATCCGGGCGTGTTGGTTTCTCTAAGAGAAGAGATTGGAGATTGGAGACTAAAGAATCGAGTCCTGTTTTGGCTTTGGCTGAGACGCGTACGATGGGCGCGTCTTTCATAACAGTATCGGCTACAGCGGCGCGAATATCATTTTCAACGAGATCAAGCCAGGCTGAGTCCGAGGCGAGATCAGTCTTTGTTAGGACGATCAGTCCGGCAGGAATCTGCAACAGATCCAGTATCGCGAGATGTTCTTTCGTCTGCGGCATAATACCTTCATCCGCGGCAATGACCAGGAGCGCCGCGTCGATGCCACCGATGCCTGATAACATGTTTTCAATGAAGTCGCGATGACCTGGCACGTCCACAATGCCGATCTCTTCTCCGTTGGGAAGTGTCATCCAGCCGAATCCAAGATCGATGGTCATCTCGCGGAGTTGTTCCTCCTTGAGGCGATCAGGATGTTCTCCCGTAAGCGCGGCGATGAGCGTGGATTTGCCGTGATCTACATGACCTGCTGTACCAATAACACGCATAGAGATTAAAAAATCTTTCCCACCTGCACTCCCTGGCACTTGCACCCAGGGCAAGTGTGCGTGCGGTGCAAGTGTCTTTCCTCTTTCTTTAATTGAAAGAAGAAAGAGGAAAGAAAGGCTGTTACTGCCAAAAGTTTACTTTTTTGTCTTCTTTGTTGTCTTGCCGTGACCCATAATACGTTCATAAGCAGATAGCCATTCGTGAGCGACATTCATCAATTCCTGAAGCTGGCCTTCAGTAGCGTCTGTGGTTTGGTGTAGCTGGTCTTGCATAGTTTGCGTTGATTCATCCAGTGCTCTTATGCGTTCCTCCAGTTTTTGGACGGCGCGGCGAACATCTTTGGAACCTTCATCTTGTGAGAGTGTATAGCCTGTCCAACGCTTCTGGTCGTCGGCTTTGAATGTGACCCATTCCTGCCGCAAGCGTTCCTCTGCGAGTCTTTGCATTTCAGTCACTTCGTTGATGCGGCGTTCAAGCTTAACATTAAGTTCATTGTACATTTCCTGAGCACGTTTGGCATTTCGCATCATCTCTTCCAAAGCCTGGATCTGCGTCTCAACGGTCTGCGTCTGTTGTTTGACCGAATCAAACTTTTCCTTCCATTCCTTGATGGAACGCTCGCGATCCACATGCACGATGGACTGTTGATCGATAAAGGCGTTCTGTGCGGCTTTCCGTTCAGCCTCAGAAGCCATTAATTCCTTAATGCGGTTATCCATGTTTTTCCAGCCGTCAGCATTCAGGTCCGCTTTGGCGCGCGCTTCATCAATGCGTACGCGGATGGCAGTGAGTTCGCCCTGCAGGTCTGCCACTCGTTTCGCTTCAAGTTTGCGGCTTTCCTCAAAAACACGCTGATTAAGTGTGGCTTCATGTGCGATACGAACTGCATCATCAACAGGTGGTTTTAGTTCTTTGATATCTTTTTGTAAACGCGCTTCCTCCAGGATGCGGGCTTTGATATCACGCTTAATTGGCGGAAATTCACTATCGAGAGTTTTTCTTAGTTCGCCCAGAGCTTTTGTCAACGGCTCCAGATCTTGTTGGTGCCGCTTGGCAACCTCATTTTCACGCTTCTGATGTTTTTTCTCGATATCGTCAATCGCTTTGTTCAGGTCTTCGCGTTGTTTGGCGAAGATGGCATCGAATTGATCGAGGCGCGAGGCGGTACTGGCAACATCCGCGATCCGTTTGTCCAGCGGTTTGATCTGTTTGGAGACAATTTCTATATTCCCGTCCAGCGCCGCCATCCGTTCTTCAAGGGTAAGGAGCGATGTCCTTGTCTTTCGGTGTTCTTCGTCCAGCCATTCGAGGCGTTTGACGAGTTGTTCAAATTCCATGGCTTCCTCCGGGAGGTGACTTGCAGCGGATTATACCTCTGTGCTGTATTCGCCGTTTTAACGGGGAGCGGCTAAAACAGTGAGTAAAAAACCTTCTTAGCCACAGAGAGCACTGGGCCCATTGAGAAAAATCTCATCAATCTCTGTAGACTCCCCTGGCACTGCCCGCCAGGGCAAGTGTGTGGCTTAACACACCCAATTTGCTACTCTCTTTTAACGGCCTAAATGCTCGAACATAGTGGGCAATTCGGATAAAAAGTATTGCACGATTTGTGGAAACAAGCCCAGGATGAATAGCCCGATCATTCCCAGCCCAAGCATGAGCATTTGTGCCAGGCTTTCGCGCCGCTCCCAGGTTGTGTACTCTTCAGCCATGCTGATTACCGCCAGGGAACGAAACGCGCTTGTAAGCAGACCCAGTATCCCGATTCCCATCCATATGGAAGCGCTAATTGAGACGCGAGACAGCCCTTCCCATAACGCCAGCCTGGCAGGGAAACCAGCCAGCAAAGGGAACGCGCTGGTGGAAAGGGTCGCTACGATCATCCCTACACCAGCGAACGGGGTAATGCGCAGTAGTCCGCGTGATGCACCGAATCGCATGGTTTCAACTTGATCTTTGATTACTGTCAAGGAAAGGGACCACACGGCCTGCCCGAGGGCGCGCGCGGGGATCAATAAAAATAAAATGGGGATGCCCAGTTTGGGGTCCAGGCTGAGCGCAAGGATGGAGAATCCAGTCTCTGCGATGACGCCGTATGCCATGATCCGCCCGAGATGGCGCTGAAACCCGGCGAACAGGCCGCCAGTAACAATCATCAATAGACCTGCAAAACGGAGCGCAATAATTAGTTCCGGTGCAGAGCGAAGCCATGAATAACGATCAAGAAACCCGGCGCCGAAGATGATCGTGATCGTTGGGAGAATCCATAAAAGAAAGCCCGCGGTATAGGGTGATTTCTCTTCCAGCAGCATGGGCACCCAATTGTAGAGCGGGAAGATGGCAAGCAGGAATGCGAATCCCAACCCGAGCATGGATGCAGACTGAGCGGCGAGCGCCAGATCACCAGGGCTCGCTTCCACACCTCCCAGAAGCCAGCCTGTCAACAGGATGAATGGCATTGCAAGCGTTTGGTAAATGAGAAAGCGCACAATGCCTCTGCCAGGTGGTGAATACATGCTTGTCAGGAGCGGAATCGCGAGAAGGATTGCCATCTCGATAAAGAGCGCCGCGAACAGGAATGGTTCCACTGCAAGAGATGCCACCATGAGGGCAGTGATCATTAATCCTATGGGTACAATGCGGGTTGCTGTTTTTGAAGCCTCGGCGCCAAAGAACCATAACGCCGTCGCGCCGTAAATTAATGCGAGCAAAGATCCCTCTGCCGGTAGAATGACCAGCGTGCGTCCCAACACAGTGAGTGACGAGTCGATTTTGAATGAGAATGTTCCAACCAACATTGCTTCTTCGATCGGTACGAATTGCGCGATGAGCGCCAGCGAGGTGGCAAGGACGCCGCCAAGAATACTCAACGCGCGCTGGCTATTGATGAATAATAGTAACAAGCCAAAGAAAATGGGAACGAGGATCCAAATGGTTGGCGCATTCATGCGGCCTCTGACGAAGCGGATGCGATCAAAAGATAAGAACCGGCGAGTGCAAGCCCCAAATTGATAATGGCGAGCAGTGCAGCGACGAGCACCGATCCTTCCACTGCTGAGTATATGATTTCAAACCCCGAAAGAACCGTCATCAACCCAATTGTCACACGGAGAATGGAGACAGTAATGCCCAGGTGAAGCAGTCCCATGCCAATTAAGAGCAGGCTACCGCCTGTTACTGCAAAGCCTGCATCTGCCATGATTGTGGACACGCTGGGTGTAACAGCGGGAACAATCAGCCCAACAATCCCAGCCGCAAAAAGGCGAAAGAGCCTGCCACGGGGCCAAATACTTTCTTCGTCAAATCCTTGTGTTGACAACCCGGAGCGAGTCATGCCAAGAATGGCGGCAGCCATCCAGCCTGCGACCACCTTAACGGAAGCCATTCCCAGCGGCCAGTGTTGAAGGATAAGTATAAACATGCCGAGATATTGAACCGCAAGGAAGATGATACTTAAGCGCCAATCTCTAACCAGCAGCAGTCCCACTGATGTAACGAGGATCATCAGGACAGCGATCCACGCGAAGGTCACAGCCATGACTCAGGGAGTCCCTTGTGTAAAGAATGAGATAAAGAGAGCAAGGAAGAGCAGCGTCCACATGATTCCGCTTTCGCCTTCAAGCATGTTTGTGAATGTATTGCTTAATCGTGCAAGCTGACGGTAGACTCCCCATAGAGTCTGATAACCCTGTTCGAGCCAGGATGCGTTGGTTGGGCGCACCCAGTGCGCGCGGACAGGGTTCAAGATGCGTAAACGCGGGATAAGCCAGAGCAAGCCAATCGTCGCGATGGACGCGATGAGTCCCATGATCCAATTGCCAAATTGCAGCGTGCCATCCCATCCAAATAGACCGAGGAGAATGACCATCATCAACAAAAGAAAAATACCGATGGGATACACATTCTTTGCCCAGATGGGTTGATCTTCATCGCCGGTGCGCGTCATTGTTCTTTGAATATGACGGATGAAACCTGCAATAAGCATTGCATGTGAAACCAGCAGGAAGGGCCATGCAAGCCAAAAGGTTACTCCTCCACTGTTCCAGCCTGTGGCTGAAAGAGAAAAAGGCAAAGAGGAAATTCCCCACGCCCCGATAAACAACGCACGTGTCATCCATTTGTTCTGTTCGGAGGATAAAAATAACGCGCCGCCCGATAAGATCAGAGCGCAGCCCCATGCAGCCGCGCCAATGGGATTGGCACGCAGCGCCGCAGCGATGGCGAGCGATCCCATACCGATTAACCAATAGGGCCTGCCGGTAAGTTCATCGGGTGCGCGCAGCCACATCCAGCTTCCGTAGACCGCCGCGAAGGAGACCAGCATGAGCAAATAAGGCGTAAACGGTGATGCGACACTGCTTGGTGGAATCCGCGCCAGCAGGATCAGGCTTGATGCGGCAGAGATCATTCGCAAACCTGTCCCAAACCCGCGTCTGATGGAAGACTCGCTTGGATATGGCAGATGAAGTGGTAATACACCAATACGAAGCCCGGCCGCGATCACAAGATATAGACCGGCCTGTGGGTTTGCATCCTGCGCGGAACGAAAATCCAATATTTGACCATTGACTATACTGACCATATCTGCCCACAACAAAGTCAAAATACCAATTGTGCGCGATGCAAATGCGATAACCACCCTCTCGCTTAACCTTGGGTCTTCCACAAAACGCATTTGGGTGACCAATTCGACAAGGTCAATTGCCGCCCATATCAATACAAGTGTGAGTGGGTTATCAGCAACCACAGCAAGAATACCAAAAGATGTAAGGACCAAACTGCCCACCCAGGTGAGAGGGCTGGGAAAGTTGGCGCGTACGACCGATGTGATGATGATAGCGAGGCAGAGTGCAGCGAGACTGACTGCAAATGCCCAGGAGATGCCGTCCGCGATCAAAGAGGGAGATTGAAAAAAAAGCGCGCTGGGCTGCCAGATCGAGAATTGTAACGCGATGGGCATTTGCGCCTGCCATGCAAAAACGCTGATCCACCCCACCAGTGCACCGACCGTCGCGATCACCCAACTGTAGCGAAATTCAGGTGTAAAGAATCGTAATATGAGAAGTGTAAGTGCGGTAAGGAATAAGATTAAGATTGTGATGAGAATGAACATGCTTTCGTAATTTTATCAGGTTTGCAGACCCTCCTGTTTGTTGTAGAATCAGCCTATGCGTTTGCGCCCATTGCTTCCTGTGCCGCGCGCAGAATCGGCGCAGGATTTACATAAAATACGCCGCCGTCCCACAGGGATGCTTCGCAAGGGACTGCGGCTTGAGATTTTAGTTTTCTGCATGGTTCTTGTTTCTTCATGTGACATCAGATTGAATGACCTTCCGGGGGTTGGGATTCCCACCTCGACGCCGTTTCAACCTCAGACTGAAAACGCCTCAGACTCGCCCTATTCTGCCGCGGCCCCAACACCCATTTATCTCCCGACAATCACTCCCCTGCCACCCACACCGACAGAAGCCGCGATCAGCCCCGAGTCACTACCAGCCGATTTAAGTATTCCCACGTTTATCGCACCAGCAAATCTTAATCCACTGACAGGCTTACCTCCATCTGACCTGGCGCTGTTGGATCGCCGCCCTTTGGCGATCAAGGTGGCAAATTATCCGCGTTACATTCGTCCGCAATCAGGCTTGACGCTGGCTGATAATGTCTTTGAATATTATATTGAAGATGGTCTGACGCGTTTCATCGCCATCTTTTATGGGAACGACTCCGAATGGGTGGGACCGGTTCGCTCCGGGCGTTACTTCGATGAACATATTCAGCGCATGTATCACGCTTATCTGGTCTTCAAGTTTGCCGACCCGCGCGAAATGAACCATTTTCTCTTGAGCGATTTTTATGATTACCTGGTTGTGCCCACCAATGGATCATGCCCTCCATTTCGCCTGATGCCAAATCGAAACATCGAAGTATATAACAACTCCTACTTCAACACGATCTTGTGGGAGGAATGTATTATCCAGGATGGATTGGAGAATGCACGTCCTAATATCCGTAATGGATTTTTCAGTGAGGTCGTGACGCAATCGGAACTGCCTGGAACACAGATGTTCACGTACTATTCTGTGGATTCCTATCACTATTGGATATACAGGCCCGAAGTACAGAAATATATCCGTTATCAGGAACTGGACGATACACGTGAGAATAAACCCGAAAAATATGACCTGATGATGGATGCAGTGACCGCTCTGCCGGTGCAGGCATCCAATGTCGTTTTTTTGCTTGCGCCGCATACATTTTCGAACTCATTTGATGAAGATGATGAGGTCTATCAGATCGACCTGACCGGTTCAGGAGAAGCCTATGTGTTTCGAGATGGTGTCGGTATCGTAGCGCGCTGGTACCGGCTAAACAAAGACCAACCTCTTTTGCTGGCTGGGGTCAACGGAGCACCGATCTATATGCGGCCCGGAATCACTTTTTATGAGGTGCTGGGTGCGCGAACCTATGTGAATCAGGGTGAGGGTGAATGGCAGTTTCATCACGAAGTGCCATGAGATGGGATAAAATGGGTTTAAACACGAAGGACACGACACTTGCACCGCACGCAAGTGCAGGTGAGTACACAAAGAATTTAAGACTTACAAGCTTTTTACCTTCATGTCCGTTGTGCACTTTGTGTTTAGATCGCTTTTGACCTCCATGAGGTAGTATGACGTTTGATCCCGCTTTTATTGGCAATCTCATCCTTGTGCTCACAGGTTTCGGTGGCGCCTTTCTTGCCGCGCTTTGGATTTCGCTCGTCATCTGGACCTATCGCGATATCCATACCCGCGCGCGCGACCCGCTGGTGCAAACGCTCGCGACTTTGCTTGTCGCGGTTCTCAATTTGCCGGGTGTGCTGGTTTATTTAATACTTCGTCCCCCGCGCACGCTTGAAGAGGAATATCAAAAGACACTTGAAGAAGAAGCTTTGCTCCAGGCCCTTGAAGACCTTCCGCTTTGTCCGGGCTGTGAACGCCGCGTCAAAGATGACTGGCAGGTCTGCCCGAATTGTCATACCAAACTCAAGAAGACCTGTGAGAACTGCAACAGATTTATGGAACTGCCGTGGAATATCTGTCCTTATTGTGGGACTCCCGCAACAGGGATGCGCCGCGACGCCGCCACCAGCATGGATGAAGCCTTACGCGGCTTGAAATTGAACGATGATGACGCGGGGGAAGTGAAGGTTGAATAGTAACAGCAGTCTCATAAAGTAGCAGTGATTTATTATCTTAGGAGGAACGATGACCAAAATCATTGGACTTGAAGACATCCAAACGAGTGGGCATTTACAGCAGGAATTGCAACAAGGCGGAAAATTCGTGATGTATCAGTATTGTATTTCGCTTCTTATCATCACGTTCAGGCGTTCGTCAAATATTTACTTCATCAGGCATGAAGACAATGCTGTTGTCAAAGGACTTCCTTTTACCTTGTTGTCGCTCGTGCTGGGATGGTGGGGAATCCCATGGGGACCCATCTATACTATTCAGAGCATTTGGGTTAATTTCAGCGGTGGAAAAGATGTAACTCAAGAGGTGCTCGCTTCAATGGCAGATGCATCCCAGAAAACAAGTTAATATGAAAATCGAATCCCTCACCCTCCATCACATCTCCATGCCGCTGGTTGCTCCGTTCGAGACATCATTCGGGCGCGAGACGGTCCGTGAGTGTATTCTTGTCACATTGCAGGCGGAAGGCTTGACAGGTTATGGTGAGTGCGTCGCCTCGCGCGATCCGGGCTATAGTTACGAAACGACCGGCACAGCCTGGCATATTCTCAAAGATTTTATTGCGTCGCTTGTGCTGGGGAAAGATATTCATAATGCAAATGATTTTCAAAAGCGCGTCGAAGGTATTCGCGGACATCATCTCGCCAAGGCTGGAGTCGAGATGGCATTGTGGGACTTATTTGGCAAACGAGATGGAAAGTCATTAAAAGAAATGTTTGGGGGCACGCGGGATAAGGTCGAAGTAGGAGTCTCGATTGGGATTCAGGAATCAGCCTCGGCTTTGGTGCGAAGCGTCGAATCTTATCTGCAACAAGGTTATCGCCGTATCAAGATCAAGATCAAGCCGGGCCGCGAAGTGGAGGAGACCTCCGCTGTTCGACGCGCGTATCCCGACCTGCGCCTGCAAGTGGACGCGAACTCCGCCTATACGTTGGAGTCCGCCATCGCGCTCAAGCCACTCGATGATTTGGATTTATTGCTCATTGAACAGCCGTTATTCGAAGATGATATCTGGGACCATCGCAAATTACAGGCAGAATTCAAAACGCCGATCTGTTTGGATGAAAGTGTTGTCTCGCCGCGCCATGCGCGTTATGCGCTGGAGATGGAGGCTTGCAGGATCATCAACATCAAGCCCGCGCGCGTGGGAGGCTTGAGTCAGGCAGTTGCGATTCATGGTGATTGCCATGCACAGAGTGTTCCCGTGTGGTGTGGTGGGATGTTGGAAACAGGTGTCGGGCGTGCTTCCAATCTCGCGCTGGCTTCACTGCCCGGCTTTGTTCTGCCAGGAGATATTTCGGCGTCTGATCGTTATTATCAGCGTGACATTACGAATGAGCGTTTTGTGCTGAATGACGACAGCACGATCAATCCGCCGAATGGTCCCGGCTTAGGGATCACAATCGATGAAGATGCTTTAAAGGGATTTACGCTCTCAGAAATTACTCTCAAAGCCGAATAGTATAATTCAGGCATTATGCCTAGGAAAAAGACATATCAGACGCGAATTTCGCGAACGTACGCGAATTTTTTAAAAATAAATTCGCGGAAATTCGTGCAATTCGCGGCAAAAAATTTGCTGGTATTAATGCTTTCAGCCTGTGGATCGCAAGCGACAACAACCTCTTTACCACAGGCGACCCAAAATACTCCAACACTATTCAATCCACCTGTTAAGATTGTCACATCCACACCTGTGCCAGCCGGTTCATACATCGGCGATGCTGTGCCACCTGCTTTGCGTGAACAGGTTGATGGATTGGATGTACGCCTTGATGTTTCCTCATCCATACAATCGAATCCAAATTCAAGTGAAATGCAAATCGAATGGGTTTATGCTCTTGTGGCTCCGTTCCCAACTGTGAGAGATGACGTGACCTTTGATGAATTACATATCGCGTGGAGTGAGGGAACGGCTCCCGCGCCTTTCAATGGGATTCCGTTATTGATGGATAAATCCACCCTCGCCGCGTTCACCGCGCTTTGGGACGTGCCAGCCGCGGGGTCCGTGCGAGTCGTACCCGGGGATCAATTGCTCGATACCGCGTGGTCTGAATTGCCAGCCTGGGCAATTATCCCGTTCGAATCGCTCGATCCAAAATGGAAAGTTTTAACAGTTGATGGTCAATCACCAATCCGCAAGAATTTTGATGTGTCCAAGTATCCTCTCGTCATTGATTTCACTCTTCAAACATCAAACAATCTCCAATCCTCCAATTCTTCAATCTCCCAATTACCAATTACCAATTACACTGCGTCCAAACTCACCACCATCATCCTCACTGGCGTCACCGCCCTCGTCCGCGCCACCGCGCTGACGATGGAATTAAAGGGAACAACGTATCCCAGCGAAAAAATCCGTGACATCCTGCGCGAAGCGGATATTACACACGTGAGCAATGAGATTCCCTTCTTCACTGGTTGTACGTTTCCCAAACCCGATCAAGCCGCACTTGTGTTTTGCAGTGACCCAAAATATATGGATTTGCTCAATGATATTGGAACCGATGTTGTCGAACTGACAGGCAATCATTTTGCCGATCGCGGCGCAGCTGGGATGTTGGAAACCATTGCGATCTACAACGCGAATGGACTTCCATATTTTGGCGGCGGCGTGGATTTGCAGGATTCGCTCCAACCCGCGCTGTTTGAAGTCAATGGCAACAAGATCGCATTCATCGGCTGCAACAAACCGGATGTCAATCGCTTTCCAACAGCGACGGATTTTCAACCCGGCGCGGCGCCCTGCGATTTCCCCTATCTCACACAAAAGATCAACCAATTGAAAACGGAAGGCTATATTGTGATCTCCACGTTTCAATGGAATGAAAGTTATACTGCTGATCCCAGCCCGCAGCAAAGGGATGATTTCCGTTTGATGGCAGATTCAGGCGCGTCGATTGTCAGCGGCAGTCAGGCACACTACGCACAGGCAATGGAATTTCGTAACGACTCGTTCATTCACTATGGACTTGGCAATTTGTTCTTTGACCAGATGGGCGATCAGGATTGGATGCCTCGTGGGATTCGTCGTGAGTTCTTTGATCGTTACGTGATCTATGACGGGCGTTTCATCAGTGCCGAATTGATTGCTGCTTTGCTTGAAGATTACTCCCGTCCGCGTATAATGACAGAGCAGGAACGCGCTGGTTTTCTGCAGGAGTATTTTTATCACAGCGGATGGATGCCATTAGTTCCAACTCCGACTCCATCCATCACACCGACATTAACTCCAATGTCCATACCACCGCTCGAATCGACGCCAAGCCCATAATTTATTCGCGCTGAGCGGAGGTCTGAGCGGTTGTCGCGAAGACCGTAGACGAAGCGCTTACTCCTAGCAGAGACGCTTCGTCTGCGCCTACGGCTCCGCTCACTATAGTCCCGATGCTCTTCGGGAGCGCGATGATATAAGGAGTTTCCCATGACCATCTACGACATTTCCCTCACCATTTCACCTGATCTTCCTACCTGGCCCGGCGACCCAGCGCTCGAACTCGAACAAATCGAATCCATGGACAAAGGCGCGCATGCCAATGTCACGCGCATGAGTTCGGCTGTCCATATTGGCACACACGTGGACGCGCCTCACCACTTCCTCAACGATGGCCGCACAGTGGAGAGTCTCCCGCTCGATGTGTTGACCGGTCCCTGTTATGTGACTCAACTCCCCGATGGGATAGAGGCGATCACAGCCGAAGTGCTGGATCGTTCGGAGATCTCTTCCGAAATGAAACGAGTCTTGTTTGGCACGCGTAACTCACATCTCTGGGCAAAAGGTGAATCAACATTCCAAACAGATTTTGTCGCCATTACAGAAGATGGCGCAGAGTGGCTTGTCGAGCACGGTATCCAACTCGTTGGTGTAGATTATTTGTCTGTCGCGCCGTATGGTGATTCTGTCCCAACACACACCATCTTACTTAAGGCAGGGGTTGTTGTCGTGGAAGGCTTGAACCTCTCACAAGTCATGCGTGGTTTCTATGACTTGTATTGTCTCCCACTAAAAATCGCCGGCTCCGATGGCGCGCCTGCGAGAGCGATTCTGATTCAGCATTAATTAAAATAATTGCCTGCGACTTGAAAACAAACTCATCGCAGGGCAATCTTTAATCCTCAGTGCAATTCAATCTGCTTATAAATTTATTGTTTCGCTTTCCCATGCTCTGGCATGGCTGAAATCAAGGCGCGCAACGCATTATTGACTTGTTCGGCGGTCTTGAATATTTTAGAGATATCGGGGTCAATTACGGCGACAAGCGGACTATCTTTCATACGACTTGCAAAGCGATTTGGTTTCGCTTTACTATAGTCAAAGCGATACTCCTTCGCCATTTCGGCGATTTTACGGGATTTTGTGGTGGGCGTTTTTTTCATAGTCTCTGATTTCATCTTTCGTCGCGCGCCGTGCGCTAATGATACGGATTGTATCTTCAGTTCTTTCTACAAAGCATACAAGAATAATTCTGCGGACAGCCGATGTGCCAATAATGATCTCGCGATGCTCTTCTTCTGAGTGCAGAATATCGTTAAAGATGAATGCGAACGGGTCGCTGAATACAGTAATAGCTTCGTCGAAAGCCACTCCATGTTTGCGAAGGTTACTATCTGCCTTGCGAGGATCCCACGCAAACTTCATATTTCAAGTATAGCATACGAAAATAAAAACACCCCGCGGCTTGGATGATAAGTTCTGCCGCGGGGCAATTACTATTTACCAATTACTTTGTTTTCCTTATTCCTCCAACGTACTAATATCACCTTCCGGCAATCCCTGTGCGCGGGCTTTCAACACGCGGCGCATAATTTTGCCCGAACGTGTCTTAGGAAGTTTATCCACGAATTTGACGTCCTCAGGGCGCGCGATGGGGCCCATCGTCTTTGCAACATGCTGGCGTAATTCTTCTGCCAACTCCGGCGATTGTGTAAATCCTGCCCGTAATAATACAAACGTGTAAATGGCTTGTCCTTTGATATCGTGTGGGAGTCCAATCGCGGCAGCTTCAGCAACAGCGGGATGACTCACTAACGCGGATTCAACTTCTGCCGTACCAAGCCTGTGACCCGAAACTTTAATTACATCGTCCACGCGTCCAATGATCCAGAAGTAGCCATCCTGGTCGCGTTTGGCGGAGTCGCCGGTGGTGTATTTGCCGGGATATTTGCTCCAATA
>JAKEFL010000298.1 GCA_022616105.1 Anaerolineae bacterium
TATGGGAAGAGGTCAAAGACAAGTTGAAGCAATCTGGTCTGGCCCTCTCAGGCGGGCAGCAGCAACGCCTGTGTATTGCGCGTGCGCTGGCAGTTCAGCCTGAAGTCATCTTGATGGATGAACCCGCTTCGGCGTTGGACCCAATTGCGACTCTCAAGATCGAAGAGCTAATGCAGGAACTCAAGAAGAACTACACCATCGTCATTGTGACACACAATATGCAGCAGGCTGCGCGTGTCTCTGACTATACTGCCATGATGATGTTGACAGACGACAGGCGCGCGGGCACGATGATCGAATTCGACGATACGAAGAAAATATTCACCAACCCCAAAGACAAACGCACCGAAGATTACGTTACAGGAAGATTTGGATAATTTTGGAGATACATAGTACTGAAATGTGCCGATGAGATTATATCGGTGAGTGTGAGTGTCTGAAAGAATGGGATAAGAAATTTTCTTACCACAGAGATTTTCAAGGGCTCTTCTCCGTGCTCTCTATGTACTCAGTGGTTAAATCTTTTGGTAAGCCCACGAAATTAGACACTCCCCTGGATGGAACAAATTACAGAATACCAAAAGGAGCAGTATAATACAATGACCACAAAGAGAGACGAGGTTACCATGCTTCGTAAAACATTTGAAATCGAGATCCAGCAACTCAAGGATGATGTGCTTGTGCTTGGCAGTATGGTGGAGCAGGCAATTCTTGGGTCTGTTGAGGCGCTGAAAAAGCGCGACATTAAGGCGTCACAAAAGATATTTGAGCAGGATCAGGAGATCAATAAGAAACGCTTCGATATTGAGAACCAATTGATGATCCTGATCGCTACGCAACAGCCGATGGCGCATGACCTGCGTCTGCTGGCATCCAGCATGGAAATTATTTCAGAATTGGAGCGCATGGGTGATTACGCCAAAGGCATCGCCAATATCAACATCCGTATGGGTGATGCACCCCTGCTCAAGCCGCTCATTGATGTCCCGCGCATGGCGCAGATCGGCGCGGACATGCTCCACCGCTCGTTGACCGCCTTTGTCAATGAAGATGTGGAAGCCGCGAAATCCATTCCCATACAGGACGATGAAGTCGACGCGCTATACAACCAGGTTTACCGTGAACTGATGACCTTCGTCATCCAGGACCCCAAAACCATCGAACGCGCTAACTGGCTTCTGTGGGTGGCACACAACCTCGAACGCGTTGCTGACCGTGTGACCAATATTTGTGAACGAACGATCTTCATTGCGACTGGTGAGATGAAGGAAATCAAATCCACAGACGATGAGTTCTGGCATCAGCAAAAGCAAAGTAATTCGTAATTTGTAATTCGTAAAAAGCGCGGACATCGTTCGATGCCGCGCTTTTTGTTTTAATATTGTTTACTTGGCTTGTTTGCTCACTGCGCCGTCCTTCCTGCAATCGTCTCAAACCCTAACCACGGAGCCACTGAGTCACGGAGTTTTCTTAATTTTTTCTCAGTGTCTCCGTGACTCAGTGGTTCAAAAAGGAATTACAAAGTGCCGCATGATGATCTAAACTTAAAGTAAATAATTCAGCTGCAATTTACTCCCAAACGTGTAGCAAATAATGAAACAAGCGGTAATAATCATCATCGTTTACTATCAGAACGCCGCCGGGGACGGCGGCTTAAGCAATAAAAGTTACCCCATCCTCCCCGTAATATATGCCTCCGTTAATTCCTGTTTTGGTTTCGTGAACATCTCCTGCGTTGGGGAAAACTCAACAAGATCACCCAGCCAGAATAGACCTGTGTAATCCGACACACGCGCGGCTTGCTGCATGTTATGTGTGACGATCACAATTGTGTAATCCTTCTTTAATTCGGCAATCAACTCTTCAATACGTAAGGTAGCGATTGGATCAAGCGCAGAAGTCGACTCATCCATCAGGATCACTTCAGGCTGCACAGCCACAACGCGGGCAATGCACAATCTCTGCTGTTGACCCAGCGAGAGACCGAGCGCATCTGATCTCAAGTTATTTCTTACATCATCCCACAATGCCGCGGCGCGCAGGGATTTCTCCACCACTTCATCCATCTTTACATTCATACCCATCACACGCGGACCAAACGCCACGTTATCATAAATGGGCTGCGGAAACGGATTCGGTTTTTGGAATACCATTCCCACGCGCTGGCGAAGCTCCACAACATCCATGTCTTCCCCATAGATATCCTGCCCGTCCAACAAAATCTTTCCATCCACGCGCGTGCCAGGAATTGTATCGTTCATGCGATTCAAACAACGCAAAAACGTGGACTTGCCACAGCCTGAAGGTCCGATCAGCGCAGTCACCTTGCGCGGCTCGATCTCTATATTGATCTTCGAAAGAGCCTTGAAAGAACCATAGTAAAAATCCAGATCATGAACGGAGAAGACATTTGAGGAATTAATCATGGATTGATTTTATCAAAGAAGAATGGATTAGACTCCCTCAGAAATAATTTTTCTCAGCCACGAATTTCACGAATTAGCGCGAATTGGATAAATTTTTTTGTGAAAATTCGCGTAATTCGCGGCTAAAGAAGAAGCATGTGCCTATTTCCGATAAAGTTTGTTTTATTCGTTCACGAACTTTGCTTGCTGCCTCAGTTTTTCGTACACTTGAATTTCATCCTTCTCCCAAACAATATCCTTATCCCGGTTTGATGGTTTTGCCATTACATATATCTCAGAAATTTAAAGCTACAGCTCGAAAAGAGCGGGCTGACGAATGGCTTTCTTCTTATTAATGATATGGATAGACGCAATATCCAACTGCTCCACCAGGTTTTTTGAGAGATAAACTGATTCGTAAGTAACATCGTCCCTGCCGAGTAAAGTCGACTGTGTAGACCGCCCTGCATCTATTTCCAGACGATACATACCCAGTTCTTCAGGCGAACTTTGCCCATAGGATTTTTTCCCCGTTCGACCATCATAACTTAGGATATATGGCACGTTTCGTTTGTTTAGACGTTTCAATTCTGGGATGAACTCATTGAAATCAATCCCACTGAAATAACGTGGGTCGCCCGTTGCGCAAACACCTTGATAGGGCGGGTCCATATAAACCAGATCGGTTGGCTCTGCAAGCGATAAAACTTCTTTATAATCTGTACTGGTTGTGACCGTCTTTCCAAGCAACAACTTTGAAACAGACAGGATGTCGTCTGTCATCTGTTGTGGATTGCGCCCCAAACGGCGATTGTCGGGGCTTTGATTGAATTCTCCATTTGCATTGTAACGCACAGATGCTTTCACACAACGTGCCAGTAGATAAAGCAAATGTTCAGGACGTTTTGTCTTATTGAATTCATCGCGCACAAAATCGTAATATTTCCTTCCATTTCCTTGTTGCTTTAGCCAGAGTCCCCTATATTGTTCAGAAATTTTCTTTGGATGATTGATAATTTCATTCCATAAGCCGACCAATGGCTGATTTACATCGTTGATATGGAATCGCGCGGCTTTTCGATGAACAGCCGCCGCGATTGAAATCGCCGCTGAACCTGCAAAAGGCTCAAACAGAATATCAACATCCTGCGGAAAGAACGGCAAAATGTATTTCGCAAGATTCCGCTTGCTGCCTTGATAAGGAATGGGATGAGGAACTTTCACATCAGTTTTCCCTTACGAGAAATTCCAAATCAATTATACAACACACCAAAAGCCCAAAATATACCTGTTTCCTTGTATACCTGTTTCGGCTATAATTCCACACAATGAAACATTTCGTCGTCCTCTTTCTTCTTTCTACTTTCATTCTCACGTCCTGCGCTTCCTCTTCTTCCCAAGGTTCCTCTGATTCTTCAGCCACATATATCGAAAACAAAGGCTCTGATACCATCGTCAATCTCGCCCTGGCGTGGGCGGAGAGATATCAGAGCGAGCACCTGGATGTCCGCATATCGGTAACAGGCGGCGGGTCGGGAACGGGAATCGCATCCCTCATTAATGGCACGGTGGATATTGCCAACGCATCCCGCAGCATCAAACAGGAGGAAATTGATGAGGCACAGGCAAATGGCATTGATCCTGTTGAATTTGTTATCGCGCGCGATGCGATCGCTGTCATAGTCAACCCGGAAAATCCAGTGAATGAATTAACTCTAAAACAAATATCGGATATTTACAGTGGGGAGATCACCAATTGGACAGAAGTCGGTGGGGAGGATCGTCCCATCGTAAAACTCTCGCGTGAGACCAATTCGGGAACACATGTGTATTTTCTTGAAATAGTCCTGCGACTAGGGAACAGTGAGGATGAAACCCTCTTCTCAATGGACACTTTGCTGCTTCCGTCCTCTGAAGGCATTATCGTCGAAGTGCGGCAGAACCCAAATGCGATTGGTTATGACGGACTGGGTTATGTGCCTGATGATTTGAAAATGATCGCAATTGCAGAAGAGGAAGGCGGCGCATATGTGCTGCCATCCATCCCCACTGTGAACGATAAAAGTTATCCCATCGCGCGTGACCTTTACATGTATACCAACGGTGAACCAACGGGCGCGATAAAGGAATATCTCGATTGGATTCTTTCCCCCGAAGCCCAGGAGATCGTTGCTGAACTTGGGTTTGTGCCTGTGGACAGTGAATAATGAGGAACTATGGAAAAATCTCTAAACTGGCGTGAATTCGTCATCACTCGTTCCATCAAAGCCTCGGGCTATTCAGCCATTCTCTTTGTTGCTCTTATTTTTTTCTTCCTCGTGCGCGAAGGCCTGCCCACTTTTGGAGAAGTGGAATCTACATCGCTCCTTAATATTCGCTGGTATCCCATTGAGGATCGTTTTGGAATCCTGCCCCTCATCACGGGTTCGATCATGGTTACGTTTGGCGCCACGCTCATTGCCGTTCCATTTGGGATTGGAACGGCAATTTACATCTCTGAGATCGCGCCGCGCTGGGTGCGCGAGATACTCAAGCCTCTCGTTGAGCTGCTTGGCGGATTACCTTCGGTCGTTCTTGGATTTCTCGGGATTCTCGTCCTTTCGCCTTTTCTTCGGGTCTTTCTGGATCTCCCAACGGGTCTGACCGCCTTTACAGGTTCCCTGCTCCTTGGCGGGATCGCGGTGCCCACGGTCGTGTCCGTTGCGGAGGATGCGCTCGATGCCGTGCCGCGTGCCTATCGGGAAGGTGCATGGGCGTTGGGTGCAACTCGCTGGCAGACGATTTGGCGTGTGACCCTGCCCGCGGCGCGCTCGGGTGTGATCACTGCCATCATGCTCGGTATTGGCCGCGCCATTGGTGAAACCATGACAGTGATGATGGTCACTGGGAATGCACCTGTTCTCGCAACAGCACTTGGCAGCTTATTCTCTCCCGTCCGCACAATGACAGCAACCATCGCGGCTGAGATGGGCGAAGTCGCGAGCGGAAGCACACATTATCACGTGTTGTTTTTCATCGGCATGGTTTTGTTCTTGATCTCATTGGGTGTTAACATCGCGGCGTCATCGGTCGTGTTTCGTGCCAAGAAAAGAGCAGAGAGAATCTTATCCTAACGACATAATCTTTCCTCTTTCTTCTTTCCTCAACCATCAACAAAGAAAGACGAAAGAGGAAAGATGACCCTCGCAGAACACATGAAACGCACATTCTCCCTCAACCGCCACCTGGTGCAGCGACTCGGCTTCACCTTCATCACATTGATGGCAATTGCTACAGTGCTCCCAATTGTTGCCACAGTTTTATACATCCTTATTCAAGGCGCGTCAGCGATTTCGCTTGAATTTCTGGCAGGCTTTCCTCGTGACGGCATGAGAGCAGGCGGCATCCTTCCTGCGATCATTGGCACGCTCTATTTAACGATTGGCACTGCAATCTTCTCTGTTCCGCTTGGGATCGCAGCAGCGATCTATCTCTCAGAATACGCGGCGGATACACCTCTCACGCGTACAATACGAATTGCAATCATCAATCTCGCGGGAATTCCATCAGTCGTATATGGATTGTTCGGTCTTGGTCTCTTTGTGCTTTTTCTTAACTTTGGCACATCCATCCTCGCTGCATCCCTGACTCTTTCGATCATGACTTTGCCTGTCATCATCAGCACTGCCGAAGAGGCATTGCGCGCCGTTCCACAGGCATTTCGGACAGTGAGCATTTCCCTTGGTGCAACACGCTGGCAGACGATTCGTCGCATTGTATTGAAAGAAGCATTGCCCGGCATTCTGACAGGCGTTATCCTCGGTCTGGAACGCGCGGCGGGTGAAACTGCTCCCATTCTATTTACAGGCGCGGCATTCTTCCTGCCGCAGCTTCCAGGTTCGCCTTTCGATGCAACGATGGCACTGCCTTATCATCTCTTCGTGATCTCAACACAAGTCCCTGAAATGCCGATTCAAATTCAATATGGAACAGCGCTCGTATTATTGGTGTTTGTGCTTACGATGAATTTAATAGCAACCGTCATTCGTTCGCGGGCGAGAGCAAAGAGGCAATGGTAGGATATTTCGGTGGTCGAGTAGTCCCGCGAAACTTGTACTGAGCTTGTCGAAGTAATTACGCGGGACTACTCGACCACCGAGCAATTATGAAATGAACAAAATCATTATCGAAAATCTTTCCCTCCAATATTCAGACGGCACCGAGTCCCTTCGAAATATCAACCTGGGTATTCGCGAAAAAGCAGTGACGGTTCTCTTTGGTCCTGCTGGAGGCGGAAAATCCACGTTGCTGCGTTGTTTAAATCGTCTCAATGATCTCACCGAGGTGAGAGCCAGCGCAGGACGCATCCTCATTGATGGAGAAAATGTCCTCGACGCTGATACAGATGTGATTACGTTGCGCCGCAAAGTGGGAATGGTTTTTGCACGGCCTGTGGTTTTGCCAATGAGCATCCGCGAGAATCTCACTTACGGATTGGAACTCGCAGGCGAGACGCGCCGATCCAAACTGGATGAAGCGGTCGAACGGAGTCTGAAGCTGGCCGCGTTATGGGATGAGGTCAAGGATCGGCTTGAGGATCCAGCCATCGCCCTCTCAGGCGGGCAGCAGCAACGATTATGTCTGGCGCGATCCCTTGCATTGCAGCCTGAAATCATTTTGCTTGATGAGCCCACATCAGGTCTGGACCCGATCTCCACAGGTAAAGTTGAGGCGGCACTGACTGAACTGAAGAAAGAGTACACAATCATTCTCGTCCCACATTCTGTACAACAAGCAGCACGTACAGCGGATTACGCGGCATTCTTTCTACAAGGCGAACTTATTGAATATAACGAAGGTAAAGCACTCTTCACCGCGCCGAAAGAAAAACGCACAGAAGATTACATCACAGGGAGATTTGGGTAATCATGCTATTGCTTCGCGCTGAGCGGAGGGTTGAGTCGCCCATATTTCTCGGGCGTGTCGAAACCCGTAGACGAAGCGCGGATAACAAGATAGAGTTATTATGTCACCCGCACTTCGACTATGCTGCGCTCCGTTCAGCGCGATACTTTTATGAAAACTGTCCTCTTCCTCTGCACTGGCAACTCATGCCGTTCACAGATGGCTGAAGCCATTGTCAATGCGCGTTACCCCGAATGGAAAGCATCCTCTGCAGGGACCAAGCCCGCGGGTTATGTGCATCCAAAAGCAATTCAAGCGTTGGCAGAAATTGGGATACCACATTCAGGTCAATCAAAACAAATTGATGAATTGCATACGAAGGATTTCGATCTTGTTGTAACGGTTTGTGATTCAGCGGCAGAGGAATGTCCTGTATGGCCCGGAAAGGCAGGGAAACGCGTCCATCACGATTTTGTGGATCCTGCCAAGGCGGAGGGAACGGATGAGGAACAGATGCAGGTATTTCGTCAGGTAAGAAGCGAGATGCTGGCCGTCATCCCCGAACTTTTGAAATAAATCCAAAGAATCCACCAATCCTCACTAATCCACGCTAACCTTTTCTCATTCGCGGAGATTGGCGTGGATTAGTGGATTAAGAAGGAGAATAAAGATGACCAGCCCTTTTGATATTCTCTTCGAACCGGTTCAAATCGGACCTGTCACTGCTCCGAACCGTTTTTATCAGGTGCCGCACTGTAACGGATTCGGCCACCGTATGCCGCAGGGAATGGCTGCGATGCGCGGCATGAAAGCGGAAGGAGGCTGGGGTGTCGTTTGCACGGAGGAGACGGAGATTCATCATTCAAGCGATCTATCTCCATATTTTGAAGGTCGTATTTGGGATGATGGTGATATTCCCACGCTGGCGCTCATGACGGAGGCTGTCCATAAACATGGCGCGCTGGCAGGGATTGAACTTTCTTATAACGGAATCGACGCGCCGAATTTATACTCGCGCGTGCCTTCACTTGCGCCGCGTTCGATGGGGACAGTGGGCGGTTCAGGCTATGACCCTGTCCAGACGCGTCGTATGGACAAGGAGGATATTCGTAACGTGCGCAAGTGGCATCGTGAAGCGGCGTTACGCGCCAAACGCGCGGGCTTCGATATTATTTATTGTTACGCGGGTCATGGCATGACCGCGGCGATCCAATTCATTTTGAAACGATATAACGACCGCACAGATGAATACGGTGGTTCGCTCGAAAATCGCGTGCGTTTCTTTCGCGAGTTAATAGAAGATACAAAGGAAGCCGTGGGCGACACCTGCGCGGTGGCGGTGCGCTTTGCAGTGGATGAATTACTCGGCGAAGACGGACTCACACATCAGGGCGAAGGATATGAAGTGGTTGCGATGCTTGCGGAGCTGCCTGACCTATGGGATGTGAACATTAGCGGATGGAACAACGATTCGATCACATCCCGTTTTGGAAAAGAGGGACACCAGGAAAAGTATATTTCGTTTGTCAAACAGTTGACAACGAAACCTGTTGTCGGTGTTGGGAGATACACGTCGCCTGATTCAATAGTCTCTGTGATCCAACGCGGCGTAATGGACTTCATCGGCGCGGCGAGGCCCTCGATTGCTGATCCGTTCCTGCCAAATAAGATCAAAGAGGGACGAGTAGATGACATTCGCGAATGTATCGGCTGCAATATCTGTGTGACAGGTGATACGCGTTTTGTACCAATCCGCTGTACGCAGAATCCCACGATGGGAGAAGAATGGAGACGCGGCTGGCATCCTGAAATCATTTCGCCAAAGAAGAGTAATAAGGAAGTAATGATCGTCGGTGCAGGACCAGCGGGGTTGGAAGCCGCGCGCGCTTTGGGTCAACGCGGCTATCAAGTGACTTTGCTCGAAGCGCGCAAAGAACTCGGCGGGCGCGTGTTACGCGAATCTGCATTACCCGGCTTGAACGAATGGCGTCGTGTAATGGACTGGCGATTGACTCAAATCAAGAAGATGAAAAATGTTTCAGTTTATCCATCCAGCCCGATGACTGCGGAGGAGATTCTTGAATCAGGCGGGCAAAATATCATCCTTGCTACGGGTGCGAGGTGGAGGCGCGATGGAATTGGCCGCACGTTGTGGAAACCAATTACAGGACATGATTTGGAAAATGTGTTTAGTCCCGATGATTTGATGGATAATGCTTTAGTAATTAGTAATTTGGTAAGTGGTAATTGGATAATTTATGATGACGATCATTACTATATGGGTGGGGTTTTAGCTGAACTGCTTGCAACAAACGGATGCAAGGTCTCGCTCGTTACGCCCGCACCGCTGGTTTCTTATTGGTCGCAATACACTTTGGAACAGGAACGTATTCAACACAAGTTGATGAAACTGGGCGTCAAGTTATATCCGCAGAATGTGTTAAGTGAAATTGGAAATGATTGTGTCTGTTTATCGAACACGATCTCAGGAGATGAAGTTGAGTTGCCGCGTGATGGGGTTGTGCTGGTGAGTGATAGGACACCGAATGATACTTTATATCAAGCCCTCTGCGCTTCGTCTGCGCCGCCCGCTTCGCGAAACAGCGGCTCCGCTCAGCGCGAAATAATCAAATCACTGCGCATCATCGGTGATGCTGAAGCGCCGAATATTATTGCGCAGGCGGTGTTCGCAGGTCATCTCGCAGCGCGGGAGTTTGATGAGGAAAAGGTTGAGGGGACGCCGTTCAGAGTGGAGAGGATAATGATTTGATCCGTTCACCGCGAGGAAAAGATTAGCGAGACGAGGAAAGAAGAAAGACACTTGCAACGCACGCGAGTGCAGGTGAGAAAGATTCTTCGCGTTCTTTGCGGTCTTGGCGGTGAAAAGATTTGATTAAGTTCGTTATCCCTGTACGACACCGAGGTTTTTCCAATCCGTATAGTTCGGGAAGATTTCGCTGAGGCTTGGGTTTTTGAGCCGCTTTTCAACGACCTCTCCTAATACATCACGATAATCTGTTGTAAGGGTGAGATCGCCAGGACCGAAAAGTTTATCGGGTGCAAGGCCAGGCCATTCGCCGTGGACTTTGCCGCCGTTCACACCGCCGCCAACGACGAACATGCAGTTGCCGTGTCCATGATCGGTGCCGCTCGATCCATTTTCATAGATGCGCCGCCCAAACTCAGACATAGTCACAATTGTGACGCGCTTTGCCCGGTCGCCGAGGTCATGATAGAGAGATGCCAACCCAGACGAGAGTTCCTGAAGCAAAATTGGCAGTTCGCCATCGAGTTGACCCTGCTGGTTATGAGTGTCCCAACCACCGATGTCTACACACGCCACCTCGAGTCCGATATCCGCTTTTGCGATCTGAGCCACCTGTTTCATTGCCATGCCAAACTCAGTTTCTGGGTATGCCGCATTTGCTGCCGGTGTGTAATTATTCACATCTATTTTGGCAAGGATATCCACTGCATTAAATGTCTCCACAGCTTCTGGATCGAGAGCCGAACCGAGATCGTAGAGGGACGCGAGCCGAGCACGAATCTCCTCCAACTGAGCCGTGCCGCCTTGCAGATGGAAGTCCGCAATGGATTTCAGCGTGGTAATGGGGACAGGTCCGCGCAGGGCGGCCTGCATCACACCTCCCATGCCAATGGCACGGAACGGCGAATCGTTTTGCCAGGATGCAGTTTGCAGGTGACGTCCGATCCAGCCTGTGGGGATGGCTTTTTCGCCGGGCGTGCCGCGTTCCATATAATCCATCGCGTCGAAGTGGGAATGAGTCGGGTCGGGCGAGCCAACCGCATGGACAATCGCTAAAGTTTTCTCATCCCATAAATCCTTAAGAGGGCGCAGGGAGGGATGCAAGCCAAAGAAACCATCCAAGTCAATGCCGGTTTGATCGCTCCCATCTTCGGGTTCCGGGATCGCAAGCCTGCGACGATGATGATAGTAATCAACATCTCCGTGTGGAATGACCGCGCTGATTCCATCCATGCCGCCGCGTTGGAATACCACAATGAGAATATCGCCGGGCGGCTCTACCCCCTGCGGAGCAAAAGCCATGCGCGGCATCCATGCAGGCAGGGCAGGAGCCACCGCGAAACTGCCTGCAAGTTTTAGAAAATCTCTGCGTGAAAATTTTGTATCCATGGATTATTCCTTTTATGCAACAACTTATCATCTTGCCTTGATTAACTTGCGCTTTCAAAATTGGGACGCTGATGAACGCTGACAAACGCAGATTCATTTTTTGTTTTGGGCAACGTACCATTCCTTACGATTGTTGTCGAATGAACGGCGTTTGGTTTCGGGCTTTGGTCCAAAGTTCAGGAGCAAGCCGACTTCATACGGTGTTGCCTTCAAGTAATTCAACAATTGCGCTTCGTGTTCAGTCGCAAA
>JAKEFL010000299.1 GCA_022616105.1 Anaerolineae bacterium
GTGATCGCGGCTGTCAGCGTCGTCTTGCCATGATCGATGTGTCCCATCGTCCCCACATTCAGATGGGGTTTGCTCCTGTCATATTTCGCCTTCGCCATTGAGGTCTCTCCTTCTAAATGATAAATAACGAGATACTATTATTTCATAATCTCTAATGCTGCCGTTTGAGAAACAGGCGCATAGTGATCAAATTCCATGCTAAAAACACCGCGGCCCTGAGTGGCAGAGCGTAATTCAGTTGCATAACCGAACATTTCACCCAGCGGGACCATGGAACGTACGGCCTGGGCATTGCCCGGACGCACTTCCATACCCTGGATGCTTCCACGGCGGCTGTTGATCTGACCAATCACATCCCCAAGATAATCATCCGGAACGACAACTTCGACCTTCATAATAGGTTCAAGCAGAACCGGTGATCCTCTTTGAACACCTTCTTTAAAAGCCATGGATGCCGCTATCTTAAATGCCATTTCGCTAGAGTCAACTTCGTGGTAAGACCCGTCGAACAAAGTGATCTTCATATCAACAACAGGGTAGCCGGCCAACACACCAGTATCTGCAGCTTCCATAACACCCTTTTGAACGGCAGGGATATATTCTTTGGGAATTGAGCCACCTACAATTTTGTTTTCAAATATGATCCCGCTGCCGCGCTCACCAGGTTCAAGTGAAAGGACGACATGACCATATTGACCACGACCACCAGATTGTTTGGCATATTTATGATCCACTTTGGCAACAGGGCGAGTGATAGACTCGCGATATGCCACGCGCGGCTTGCCAACATTAGCCTGAACGCGAAATTCCCGTAACATTCGGTCAACTAGAATGTCAAGGTGCAACTCACCCATGCCAGCGATAATCGTTTGTGCCGTGTTTTCATCCGAACGTACACGAAATGTTGGATCCTCTTCGGCAAGTTTACGAAGCGCCTCGCCCATCTTTTCCTGGTCAGCGCTACTCTTCGGCTCAATGGCAATGGAAATTACAGGTTCAGGGAAGGAAATGCTTTCCAAAACAACTTTCTTATTGTCGCATAATGTATCGCCGGTAAATGTTTCTTTTAAGCCAAGAACCGCGCCTATGTCACCTGCGCGCACTTCAGTAATATCTTCACGGCGATCAGCATGCATACGAATCAAGCGACCAATACGTTCGCGCTTGCCCTTGGTAGAGTTGTTCAACGTTTGCCCCTGGCTAACAACGCCGGAATAAACCCGGAAATAAGCTAAACGACCCACATAAGGATCGGTAACGATCTTGAATACCAGAGCACTTAAGGGTGCATCATCCCTGGAATGTAGCTCAATGGCTTCGTCATTTTCGTCAGTTCCGCGCACAGGTGGAATATCTGCAGGAGACGGGAGAAAATCCACAACCGCATCAAGTAAAACTTGCACACCTTTATTTTTCAATGAAGAGCCACAGAAGACCGGTGCAGCTTTACCAGCAATAACGCCTTTACGCAAAGCAGACTTGAGTTCAGGAGTGCTAATTTCCTGAGCTTCCAGGTACTTTACCGTTAAGTCATCATCAAGTTCGGCAATTCTCTCAACCATGTGAGCCCGGGCAACCTTAGCTTGTTCTTTCAAATCGTCTGGGATTTCACCGATCTTTGGTTCTTTGCCAAGATCATCTTCCCAAAGGATTGCTTTTAGTTCAAGCAAATCAATAACGCCGCGGAAAGTTGCCTCAAACCCAATTGGGAGTTGCATCGGGATCGGATTAGCACCTAGGCGATCTTTAATGGAATCAATTGTCCGTTCGAACGAAGCCCCGACCCGATCCATCTTATTTACAAAACAAATACGTGGAACTCCATAACGATCGGCCTGACGCCAAACTGTCTCGCTTTGAGGCTCCACGCCTTGTACTGCATCAAAGACCACGACCCCGCCATCCAAAACACGAAGGGAGCGTTGAACCTCAGCGGTAAAGTCAATATGACCAGGCGTATCAATTAAATTGAATTGATAACCTTTCCACTCAGCTGAAACGGCTGCAGAAACAATAGTAATCCCTCGTTCACGTTCCTGTACCATCCAGTCGGTGACGGTCGTGCCGTCATCGACTGACCCAATACGATGGGTCTTACCGGTATAGAACATAATCCGCTCGGTAGTTGTTGTTTTACCAGCGTCAATGTGGGCAATGATGCCTATATTTCTGTACTTCTCAAGCGGATACTCACGAGCCATTCTTCTAATCTACCTTTATGCTTCTATAAAAAATTTCGCGTGACTTAAACACGGTAATGCGAGAAAGCACGATTTGCTTCTGCCATCTTATGTGTTTCGTCACGTTTGCGAATTGCGGAGCCAGTCTCATTAAATGCATCAATTAATTCGCCTGCCAATTTATCGGGAAAGGATTTTCCTGCTCTTTCCCGAGCCGCAGACAAAATCCAGCGGATCGCCAGTGTTGTGCGGCGGTCCGCTGATACTTCCATAGGCACCTGATATGTTGCGCCACCGACACGTCGAGGGCGAACTTCCATAACCGGGGAAACATTTTTAAGGGCACCCTCAAAAACATCCAGAGGATTCTTATCAATACGGTCTTTTATCAGATCCATAGCTTTATAAATAAGCCCAGTGGCAACGCTTTTCTTGCCGCGCTTGAGCACATGTTGCACCATGGTCTGAACATGTATACTGTTATATCGGATGTCGGGAAGAATTTCCCGACTTTCAGGTTTTGCTCTACGCATCGTTTATTACTCCATCAGATTATTTCGGACGCTTCGCGCCATATTTGGAGCGGCCCTGCTTGCGGTTCGCGACACCGGTTGTATCCAACGATCCGCGTACGATGTGATAACGCACACCGGGCAGGTCTTTCACACGACCACCGCGCACCAGCACAACGGAGTGCTCCTGCAATTGATGACCTTCACCCGGAATGTAAGCTGTCACTTCAATGCCATTCGTCAAACGGACGCGAGCGATCTTTCGCAATGCTGAGTTCGGCTTCTTGGGAGTCATCGTGCGGACAACAGTACATACACCGCGTTTCTGTGGCGCGCCTTTATCCTGGCGTACGCGACGTTGTTTGTACGAATTCAGCGTATATTGCAACGCGGGAGCCTTGCTCTTAACTTTCTTATTCTTACGTCCTCTGCGGACCATTTGATTAATAGTCGGCACCTTCAGCCTCCGATTTCTACTTTCGTAACAATGATTTTTCACAAGAAATGAGGCCATCACAATGACACTGATGGCCTCATTTTTAGTGCCATGCCTTTTAGCGGGAGTTATTGCCGCTTTTTCTATTGGCAACGAAATGAGATTTTATCACTCACTTTTATTATCGTCAAGATTACTGCTTGGTCATCAGGTTATCACCGATACCCAGTAACCCTGTATTAAGCTTGGGTGGATGCTGCTTTTCCTCATCTTTACCAAACTTAACCACATCACCGCCTTCATTGATCGCTTCAACAGCCAGACCTAACGACTGCAACTCTTTCACCAAAACGCGGAACGATGCAGGGATACTTGGTTCTTCAATAGGCTCACCTTTTACAATAGCTTCATAAGTATTAACACGGCCCTGAACATCATCGGACTTAACCGTAAGCATTTCCTGCAAAGTATAAGCGGCACCATAAGCTTCCAGTGCCCATACTTCCATTTCACCAAATCGCTGACCACCAAATTGAGCCTTGCCACCAAGGGGTTGTTGTGTGACGAGGCTGTAAGGACCCGTAGAACGAGCGTGTACTTTGTCTTCAACCAGGTGGTGCAACTTTAATATTGTCATCACACCCACAGTAACAGGTTGATCATATGGGATCCCGGACTTGCCATCTCGCAGAGTCTGCTTCCCAAGGATAGGCAAAGGGTGACCAGTTGAAGCAGTGATTTCCTGAGCCACTTCTAAAACTCGTGCTTCAGCTATTCTGCCCCCATGCCCGTGACTTTCGATCCACAGACGAAGACAGGCACTTACAGCCGCTATGTTATATTCTTCTCGTGCGCGTGGATCTACATCTTCCGGATGAAAGATCGTATCAGGATCATATCCACGATCGCGAAGCCATTCGGATGCTGTGGCATGCCGCGCATAATCCACATCATTTAAGTCATATGGATCGTAATCCCGCTCTCCCAGCCACTCTTCAAGATAAAGTCGCCTTACTTCATCATCATCCTGAATAGATGCGAGGTCATATTCTTGTTGCTTGATCCATTCCCAGGATGTCACGGCAGTCTCCCTCCATGCCTGATCCAAAATCCAGGCACGAGCGAGCTCAGCCTCAATCTCCTCCTCTGATGCTCCATCAAAAACCGGAGTTACAGCACGATAGCCAAGTCGCTTGGCGGCCCATCCAAGATGAACTTCCAAGACTTGACCGATATTCATACGACCAGGAACACCAAGCGGATTTAAGATGATGTCAACCGGTGTACCATCTTCAAGGAACGGCATATCTTCAACAGGGACAACCTTGGAGACCACACCCTTGTTTCCATGACGGCCTGCCATCTTATCACCCGCTGTCAACTTGCGACGTTGGGCAACAGAAACGCGCACCATCATATCCACACCGGCTGAAAGGTCGGAGTTCTCTTCGCGAGTAAAGACCTTAACATCCACTACCTTGCCGCGCTCGCCATGAGGCATTCGCAGAGAGGTATCTTTTACATCACGCGATTTTTCGCCGAAGATAGCGCGCAAAAGACGCTCTTCCGGAGTAAGTTCCTTTTCACCTTTTGGTGTGATCTTACCGACGAGAATATCATTGGGACCAACCTCAGCGCCAATACGAATGATGCCATTCTCATCAAGATCCTTGATTGCATCTTCACCAACATTGGGGATATCGCGTGTGATTTCTTCGGGACCCAACTTCGTATCGCGTGCCTCAACTTCATATTTTTCAATATGGACAGAGGTAAAGCGATCTTCCTGAACAAGACGCTCGGAAATCAGGATCGCATCCTCGAAATTTCCACCTTCCCAGGATAGGAAAGCAACAACCACGTTCTGACCGAGAGCTAACTGACCACTTTCAGTCGATGAAGAGTCAGCGATAATATCGCCTTTCTTGATTTTTTGTCCTTTTACGACTGCGGGACGTTGATCAATACAGGTGCTTTGATTCGATCTCTGATATTTCCGCAGTTGATAATTGCGGACTCCGCCTCTTTCCTTGACGGTAATCGAATTGCCAGTAACAGAAGTTACCTCACCATCAGCCTCTGCCACCACTACCTGACCAGAGTCAAGTGCGGCATGATATTCCATGCCAGTAGAGACAAGAGGAATTTCCGGGCGAACAAGCGGAACTGCCTGCGCTTGCATGTTGGAGCCCATCAAAGCGCGGTTGGCATCGTCATGCTCAAGGAAGGGAATGAGCGCGGCGCTGATACCAACAACTTGATGTGGAGCCACATCCATATAATCCACTGCATCAGGTGTCGAGAAGATAAAGCCAGAGTGATAACGGCAGGAAACGCGCTCACGCACAAACTCCTTTGTTTCCGTCAATGGAGCATTCGCCTGAGCAATCACGTATTTATCTTCAGCATCAGCAGAGAGATAATCGAATTGATCAGAGACATACGGAGCGATGTCAACAGGGTTGCCGATCTTGGCAATCCTCTTCACCATCTTTGCATCAATGACTTCACCAGCTTTATACAGCATTTCTTCTGTTTTTGGATCAACAACGTTTGCTCGCAGAGTGCGGCCCTCAAGGCGCTCATCATCAGGCTGCATGGTTCTAAAGACTTTTCGATAAGGTGTCTCAATGAAACCATACTCGTTCACGCGTGAGAATGAAGCCAAACGACCGATCAAGCCAATGTTCGGACCTTCAGGCGTTTCAATCGGGCAGATACGTCCATAATGTGAGTGATGCACATCGCGCACATCGAAGCCCGCGCGTTCACGACGCAAGCCACCCGGACCGAGAGCTGAAAGCGTGCGCTTGTGGCGTAACTCGGCAAGCGGATTGGTCTGATCCATAAATTGTGAAAGCTGGGATGAACCAAAGAACTCGCGCAGTGCCGCCACAACCGGACGGATATTGACCAGGGTGACCGGTGAAAGTTGTTCCTGATCGCGGATAGACATGCGCTCTTTGATCACGCGTTCCATGCGTCGCAGGCCGATTCGCAATTTGTTCTGGATCAACTCACCCACTGTCTTGACACGGCGATTTCCTAAATGATCAATATCATCGGGTTTCTCGACTCCGTTGTTGATCTGAATCATGCGGCGCAGGAGTCGAACCACATCGCCTTTTGTGACCGTGCGATGAGGGATGGGAATATCCAGATCAAGCTTCTGATTTAATTTGTAACGACCCACTCGCTCCAGATCATAATGTCTCTGATCGAACAACTGCTCTTCAAGGAATTGCCGCGCATTTTCAAGCGTGGCAGGGTCACCAGGACGCATTTTGCGGAAAAATTCGATCAAAGCAGCCTCAGCAAGGGTCTGCTTATTTGAAACTTCCCACTCGGGTTCTTGCTTAAGGGTTGATGCAATAAATAAACGTTCAGGATTATTATCTACATCCTGAAACAAAGATAGTATTTCCTCATCGCTGCCGGTATTGAGCACAGAGTCCTTAATATCATCATCCACCGCTGCCAGCGCGCGCAGGAAAACTGTGATCGGGACAGTGCGTTTGCGATTGAATTTCAAAATAATATAGTCAGACTTGCGGGTTTCAAACTCCATCCACGCGCCGCGGTCTGGGATCAGTTTGGACATGGCAAGCGAGCGTCCAGTCGCGCGATCGGTGGGCGCTTCAAAGTAAACGCCCGGTGAACGGATCAATTGCGAGACGACAACGCGTTCCGTTCCATTAATAATGAACGTGCCTTTATCGGTCATCTCAGGGAAGTCGCCCAGGAAGATATCCTGCTTGATGGGTTCGGGTACATCGGGACCAGCAAGCAGCACAGAAACGTAAAGAGGGCTGGAGTAGGTTAGATCGCGCTCAACACACTCTTCAATTGTGTGTTTGGGCTCACCAAACCAATACTTGAGACCCCATTGTTTCGATTCAGGGCTGCGGCTTGGAAAATACAATTTCATCCCCTTGTTATAGGACTCGATCGGTGAAACCTCATGGAAGAGATCACCCAATCCCTCACGTTTGAGGCGCTCAAATGAATCCAGTTGGACTTCGATCAGATTGGGAAGTTTAATATTAACGGGAATACGCGCGTAGCTTTTACGTGGTAAAGAAGAAGACATTCGGTTTACTCCTGACCTGGGACCTGTTCGCCGTTTAACGACATGAATCCATCCCGCGATGTTTTAGCGGGATAGCAAACGATAATTATATATCAATGCTTATATATACGCAAGGGATTTTTTGCTTTTCCGCACCTTTTCATCTAACGTTAACATAATTCTATCACATTTCCATATTTCCGCAACTTAATATAGTTACACGGGGTTTAGGTTAGTAACCCTAACCTAAACGTGCAGGAGGCAACATGACTTCATCACAGCAGGCAACAACCAACGATAGAAGCGAAATCTTCGGCTGGGCAATGTACGACTGGGCAAACTCTGCCTTCAGCACCACAGTCGGAACCGTATTTCTTGGACCGTATATTGCATCACTGGCAGCCACGGCAGCAGAAGCTTACCCTGATGGGCTTGCACGTTTCATGGGGATTCCCATTGCACCCGATTCCTTTCTCCCATATTGCATTTCATTTTCTGTTGGGCTTCAAGTCCTGTTCCTTCCCATTCTAGGTGCCATCGCGGATTATTCACATCTTCGCAAACGCATGATGCAAATCTTCGCCACGATTGGCGCATTGGCAACCATCCTCATGTTCTTTGTCACAGGCGGTTTATGGTGGCTGGGTGGAGTACTCTTTATCATTGCCAACCTTGCCTTTGGCGCAGCCATCGTATTTTACAATGCCTATCTTCCAGATATTGCCAGTGAAGAAGAGCGCGATCGCGTTTCCTCCTATGGCTTTGCAATGGGATATATCGGTGGCGGGATTTTACTCGCGCTAAATCTGGCTTTCTTTATATTTAGTGATGCAATAGGCGTCCCGGGCGATTTGGCAGTTCGTATCAACCTTGCATCCGCCGGCATTTGGTGGATGGGATTTGCCCTTCTTACGTGGGCGCGCCTGAAACCACGCCACGCTGCACGTGCATTACCTCCAGGCGAAACATATGTGGGTGTTGGTTTCAAACAATTGGGGAATACGTTTCGTGAATTGAAGCACTTTCCTGAAACAATCAAATTCATTCTGGCTTATTTTCTATATAACGACGGCATTCAAACTGTGATCGCGGTAGCATCCACTTTTGCAGCGGCACCAATTGCTCGCGGTGGCGTCGGGTTGCCTCAAGATACACTAATTGCCATCATCCTGATGATCCAGTTCGTTGCATTCGGCGGTGCACTCTTATGGGGAAGGCTCGCGGGATGGATCGGCTCCAAGCAATCCATCATCGTTAGTCTTTTCATTTGGGCTGGAGTAGTCATATATGCCTATGGTGGTTTACAAGGTGAATCGCGTATTACTGAATTTTTCATTCTCGGTATCTTTATTGCCCTCGTGCTCGGAGGTTCTCAGGCAATTAGCCGAAGTCTCTTTGCGCAAATGATTCCCAAAGGCAAAGAAGCCGAATTCTATTCCTTCTATGAAGTCAGCGAACGCGGCACTTCATGGACTGGTCCCCTTCTCTTTGGTCTTGCCAATCAAATTTTTGGCAGTCTGCGTTATGGTATCCTGGCTCTGATCTTTTACTTTATTGCAGGGTTAATCATCCTGCCCTTTGTCAACGTGAGGAAAGCCATGGACGATGTAAAGAATTATGACAAAGCAAGTGCATCATAAAATAGACCGAGGTGATGAGCCTCGGTTTTTTATTGATTACGAAATTACACTAACCAACGCATCATAAGTCGCAGGAATTACTTTGGGAGATTCAAAGGATTCAGTCACAATGGCTGGATCTTTTAATCCGTGACCTGTGCATACGAGGACAACTCTTTTCCCCTTTGCATCCAACGACCCTTCGACACGCTCAGGGCGGCGCCCTTTACCTGTTTCCGCTATGAGACCAGCCAACCCTGCCGCCGACGCGGGCTCCACCCAAATCCCCTCCCCTGCTAATACTTTCTGAGCAGACAAAATCTCTTCATCAGAGACCGCGATGATTTTTCCATTGGACTCTTGCGCAGCTTCCAAAGCCTGCTCCCCGCGCGCGGGTCTCCCAATGCGGATCGCAGTTGCAATGGTTTCGGGCTTCTCAACCGCATGTCCTAATACTAATGGAGCGGCGCCCGCAGCCTGGACACCCAAAACTTGTGGAAGACCTTTTTGATATTGCTTGAACCCTGTCCAGTAAGATGTGATGTTTCCTGCATTCCCAACTGGTAAACACAACAAATCGGGCGCACCTGATAGATCATCGCAGATCTCGAACGCGGCTGTCTTTTGTCCCTCAATACGAAATGGGTTGATGGAATTGACCAATGCGATCGGAGTCTTTTGCGTGATCTCAACGACCAATGAAAGTGCATCATCAAATGATCCTTGCACTTGAATTACTTCTGCACCATAAGCAACCGCGCCCGCTAGTTTGCCAATTGCAACTTTCCCCTCAGGGATTAAGACAATCGCGCGTAACCCCGCCCGCGCGGCATACGCCGCAGCGGATGCAGCCGTATTTCCGGTGGAAGCACAGATCACGGTCTCTGCACCGCGACCGACTGCTTCGCTGATTGCTGCGGTCATGCCGCGATCTTTGAACGATCCAGTTGGATTCAATCCTTCAAATTTCACACACAACTCACAGGCCAATTCCCTGCCCAAACGAGGCATAGGGATGAGTGGCGTGTTCCCTTCAAGCAGAGAAATGGTCTTTGAATGTGTGGGAAGATCAAGCAAATGACCATAGCGATGGATGACACCCTGATAGATCATATCAACTCCAAATATTTACAAGTGGTGGTCGAGTAGGCGGCGGGTCTCGATACGGGCTAACGCCCTACTCGACCACCGCCGCCATATCGAGACCACATTATAAAGTTATAATTTCATCCATGATTAAAATCCGCGTGCCTGCCACATCCGCCAATCTCGGTCCAGGGTTTGATTCTCTTGGTCTTGCGTTGGATATTTGGAACGAGGTCAAATTTGAAGAAGCTGACGAAATGA
This sequence comes from Anaerolineae bacterium, assembly GCA_022616105.1. Classification (GTDB taxonomy): domain Bacteria; phylum Chloroflexota; class Anaerolineae; order Anaerolineales; family Villigracilaceae; genus Defluviilinea. The sequence goes on from JAKEFL010000299.1 coordinate 10,164, forward strand.
CCTATCAAGTGACGGGCGAAGGCGCGGAGAAACTTAATCAAAAGCCGAAAAATTTGCTAACAAATTCTTTCAAAAGAGTGTATGAAATTTGCGATAAGCCAATGAGGGGAGTAAATATTCAGGCATATAATAACATCCCACACAGTAGTGGACTCGGTTCCAGCGCGGCAGCAATCGTCGCAGGAATTTACGGCGCGAACGAATTACTCACTAAGCCGCTGGATACAAATGCCCTGGTCAAACTCGCCGCGGAAATCGAGGGGCATCCAGATAATGTCGCGCCTGCCCTATTGGGTGGGCTGGTCGTTTCCACCATAACAGAAAGTGAAGTTATTACACGTCGTTATGAGATCCCAGAATTAACAATTTTAGTTGTCAAACCGGAAGTTCAATGGCAGACTCATACAGCGCGCTCAGTTTTACCGAACACTGTTTCACGCGCGGATGCAATTTTCAACATCGGTCGCACGGCTCTTGTGATCGACGCGCTTCGCAATGGAGATTTGGATTTACTGCAAAAGGTGATGGACGATCGCATTCATCAATCGTATCGGCTAAAACATATCCCTGCGGGAGTTGCTGTTTATGAAACTGCCAAACAATTTGGCGCAGCCGCGCTCTCCGGCGCAGGACCTTCTATTATTTGTTTTGTCTCAGCAGAAAATGCGGAAAAAGCAAAAGAGAAACTAATTGACGTTTTTACGAAACAAGGAATTCCGTCACGAGGACTAATTACCCAACCAAGTAGCCTGGGCGGGCACAAATTGTAGGGCGAGATAATTCTCGCCCTACGTGATTACAGCTTCGGCAAAACAATGGACTGCTGTTTCTGATATTTCCCTTTCTTATCTGCATAAGAGACTTCACATTCTTCATCTGCCTCAAAGAACAATACTTGCGCGAGTCCTTCGTTCGCGTAAATCTTCGCAGGTAAGGGTGTTGTGTTCGAAATTTCGAGCGTGACATAGCCTTCCCATTCAGGCTCGAAGGGAGTCACATTAACTATTAGGCCACAACGCGCATACGTGGATTTTCCCAAACAGACCGTCAGCACTTTGCGCGGGATGCGGAAGTATTCCACTGTGCGCGAGAGAGCGAACGAATTTGGTGGGATGATGCAGACATCGCCTTTGAACTCAAACATGGATTTCGGGTCGAAGTTTTTGGGATCTACAATAGCCGAGTGAACGTTAGTGAAGATCATAAATTCGTCCGCGACGCGTATGTCATAACCATAGGATGACACACCATAGGAGATAACCCCCTGACGAACTTGCTTATCTACGAAAGGTTCGATCATGCGTTGTTCAGTCGCCATCTTGCGAATCCAGTGATCAGGTTTGAGTCCCATATATTCTCTCCAATTTGAATTTATTTGCCACAGAGACCACTGAGTCCTTTGAGTTTTTTCTCAGTTGTCTCTGCGGGCTCCCCTGGCACCGCCCGTGATTTACCAAGCAAATCAGGCAGGTGTGTGGCTAGGTTTACTTAACAACAAACACCACTTGTGTCAGCTTGCCCGATTCTACTTCAACCCAGCGTTCGTAGACCTGACCGTTCATTGTCAATGCGATGCGATAATTTCCAGGAGCCAGATCGCCTACTGCCGCGTTTTCCTCTCCGGTTGCGAGGTCACGTGAGTAGGTAGTGACATAATAGGATATGACAGGTGGCTGGGATCGATCAAGATAATAGTTGACAGGCATTTCAGAAAATAGAAAATTAGTATTCGTATCAATGATAGAAATCGCCACTGCACCATTCTCATCCTTGCTTGGAGCCAGCCAAAGTTCA
>JAKEFL010000300.1 GCA_022616105.1 Anaerolineae bacterium
GATGTCCACTCCCAGGTCAGCCCAGGGAAGACGAGCGGGATCTTCTTCATGGTAAAAGTGGTAGGGCTTACCATCCACGATCAGGTTTTCATCATCATTATCAACCGACTTTTCATACCTGCCGTAGACAGTGTCGTACTTTAGCAAGTAGACGATATTTTCAGCAGGGGCAATTTCATTGACGGCAACCAACTCCATCTGAGGTGTATCCAGAATGATTTTTAATGCAGCCCGGCCGATCCGGCCCAGACCATTGATCGCAACTTTCGCCATGTATCACCTTCCTTTCGATTATTTGCAAAAACTGTTCTATTCAGGAATGTTTTCCTGCATCATATCATCGCTCGTTTCGCTGCAGTCCACAGGCGGTGAAGAATTCAGACCGCAGTGTTGGATCCTCGGCATAATGACCGCGCCACACAGTGGTACGTGTCATGGGTGCTGTTTCGCGCACGCCTCGCATTTCCACGCAGAGGTGATGAGCTTCAAGAAAAACGGCCACCCCATGCGGGTGCAGCATTGTCTCCAGGGTATCTGCAATTTGCTGGCCGATCCGTTCCTGTACTGCAAAACGCTTTGAGAAGAGTCGCACCAGGCGTGTCAGCTTCGAAATACCGATGATGTTTTCGTGAGCAATGTAACCAACATAAGCCTTGCCATAAAACGGGAGGGCATGATGCTCACAAAGAGCAAAAAAGGGAATTGGACCTTCTATGACCTGGCTCAGGCGACAGTCAGGTTCGCCCCGGCACTCCGTGTCAAAGACTTTCAGCAGCTTCGGGTCTCCATCATAGCCTTCGGTCGCATCAAAGAGTGCTTTAATAAAGCGCCGAGGTGTATCTTTTGTAGCAGGCGTGTTCAAATCCAAGCCAAATGCAGAAAAGATTTCTGCGGCATAGCCTTCAAACTGATGAATCTGCTCATCCGAAATTTTACGTGTATGCAGTCTCACGGCTCTGCGATATTCAATATCATCTGAGTCGTTATGTAAGTCCATTATTACCTTCTTCGTTATTACATAAGTATTTGTAGTATTTCATCGAATCTCCCAGGTGATGGGCTGGCAAATCGCCAGCGCCTGCCAGCCCATCCTTAGCGGCTGCGACTTATTTGAAATTTTTCGGGAATTGTGCAACGATCCCTTCTGTGAGCATCCCTGCCATGTGCAGAATCTCGTCGTGAACTTTATCGTAAGCGGCAACATCACCAGACCAGTCCGCATTCAAGCGGGCGACGGCCTCTTCCAATGTTAGATCCAGATGGGATTTCATCATGAACTGCATGTCGTCAAGGGGCCAGTTATCTGGATTGGCGCTGTTCAGGAATGCCGCGATCTGATTAGCATTGTCATACCAGCGTTTGTTGGCTTCCTCGAACTTGGCGGTGTCACCTGATTTTGCGGCGGCCAATAGATCAGCAGCAGTCAGGATGTGATCATTGAGCAGGGAGGTCAGTTGCTCACCAGCCTCATTGCCGTAGACAGGTTTGATCGCGTTGCCAATGTCCACCTGATTCTGCAACAGGCGTTGGGCGGCGATGCCTGCGTCAGGCAGGTCACTGGTGACGCTGATAATAAACACACGCGTCCAGGTGACATGATCTTCCCACAATTTGTCCATAGCCAGCGTGAGGCCTATCTCTTGCTGGGATGCTTTCTGTTTGGCGAATTTTTTCGGAAACTGCTTGATGATCCCGTCCGAGAGCATGTCTGCCATGTGTAGAATCTCGTTGTGGACTTTATCATATGCTGCAACATCAGCAGCCCAATCCCCGTTCAGGCGGGCGACAGCTTCTTCCAGAGTCAAATCGAGATGAGATTTCATCATGGATTGCATATCAGCTAACGGCCAGTTATCTGGGTTGGCGCTATTCAAGAATGCCGCGATCTGATTCGCATTTTCATACCAGCGTGTGTTGGCGTCCTCAAATTTGGCACTGTCGCCAGATTTGGCAGCAGCAAGAAGATCAGTGGCAATAAGAATATGGTCTTTGAGCAGGGAAGTCAACTGCTCGCCAGCCTGGTCACCATAGAAGGGTTTGATCGCGTTACCGATATCAACCTGATTTTGAAGCAAGCGTTGGGCGGCAGCATCAGCCTCGGGCAAATCCGCGAGGGCAGCAATGATATAGACGCGCGTCCAGGTAATGTGATCCTCCCAGAGCTTACGGACCGCCTGTTGGAAGACCAGTGGGTCTATCTTCTTTAGTTTGAGATCAGTCTGATAGACAACAAGTGAGGGGTCATTCTTGGGCGCGGACTCGGCAGGGTTCAGAGCCGGTGAGTGCGGTGCAGTGTGCGAATGGGCCGATATCGCCGGGGCGCAGGCAACCAGCAATTGTGCGGCAATCGCGACACCGGCGATCAAAGCAAAAAGTTTCGATTGGAACAGTTTCATGGTTTAGTTTTCCTTGTGGATTGCCGCACCCTTGAATGTAATTAACCTGTGTGGTAAAACAAGGATGCGGCCATGATTTTGAGAAGTCTCGGCTGTCATAGGCGCGGTGGTTTATCGGAACCGCCGCGCCCTCAGTTTGAATGGGGACTCTTGTTAATAACAATCACCTCCTTTTAAAGATGATCACTTGTTTTCAAAATTTGGCTTTCTGCCTTTTAGTGTCAAAGATGCGGCCTTTCTTACCCAATAAAAAAAACGCCTCCAATTTTCATGGAAGCGCTTAGGATAGGCGTGAGACGATCTAACGAATCGAATTTCGCAGGTCATCCAACGATGGCGCTCCGCCCTCATTCTCCCAGCGCGCTAGGACGCGTAACGCCTCATATTCGTCGCGGCAGGCTTGGCACTGATCAAGATGATGTTTGAGCTGTGGCATCTTCGCCGCAGCGTTTTCACCTGAAACTTCCAATTCCACGAAATTGGAGACCAGGTCGAAACATTCGGTGCAGGAAATTTCCACATCCTGGGTCTCATAAATATTTCGAAGCCATGTATCAAAACGCTCGCGATTCATACTTACTCCTAACTCATTGGTTGCAAAACCTGTCAGAATCTTACCCCTGCGAACTGAACAAAGCCAGAGTCTCGCGGACATCAAAACCGCGCGCCTGCAAACCGCTCTTTAGCTTACGGCGTGCATCATGTAACAATTTATATACTGCATTCCGATTTGCACCCAAATGACGGACGACCTCGTCCATCGGAACATCATTAAAGACCATCATCAGAAGCACGCGGCGCTGTTTGTCCGTTAGATCATGCTCAATTACATCCTGGACGGTCTCTCGCACTTCATTCTGCAGGGCAGATTGATCTGGAGCGATTCCATCTGATTTGTCTTGCAACGCCCATTCGAAAAAAGAGCCTTCATTGGAAAAGGACAACTCGTCGAGGGAGACTCCTTTCCCTCGTTCACGGCGGGCAGTCATCAGAGCAATATTGATGGCGAATTTATATGCCCAGGTCGTGAATTTACTATCACCTCGGAAATCCTGGAGATGATTCATCAAAGCGATGAGAGCATCCTGTGCGCAATCTTCGGCGCGTTGCAAAATTTCGTCACGGTTCAGTCCCCCAAAATCGCCCAGGTTTCGGCTGAAAAAATACAGGGCGGCGCGCAGTAAAAGCTCCCGCAGATCGGCAATGGCGGACTCCTGTGACTCGCCACTTGCGTTCAAATCATGCAGCCATTCCTCGTTGGTACGCGCGTTAGTCATCAAGAACATTATATCAAGAAGGCACTTCTGCTATGCTGGTTTATAGCAGATCAAGCCTTTGAGATACGCGCCTTCGGGGAAATGCAATAAAACAGGGTGATCCGATCCCTGCGATAAATGCTCGACGATCTGCGCCTCAACACCTGCATCCAAAGCTGCTCCCGCTATGATTTTTTGGAACAACCCTGCATCGATTCCACCCGAACAGGAGAATGTGACTAATATTCCACCGGGTCGCAGTAACTTGAACGCATACAGGTTGATGTCTTTATATCCGCGCGCGGCTCTTTCAGCTTGCGCGGCAGTGGGAGCGAACTTGGGCGGGTCGAGAATGATCATATCGAACGAACGATTCTCATCACGAAATTTACGCAGGAGTTGAAAGACATCACCTTCGATGAAAGTCGCTTTATCGGCGGGTAAATCATTGAGAGCAATATTTTCTTTTGCAAGAGCAAGCGCGTCTTCAGAAGAATCGATTGAGATGACAGACTTTGCCCCTCCAGCCAGCGTGTTGACAGTGAACCCACCTGTGTAACAGAAACAATCAAGCACATCTTTATCTTTTGCGAATTCACGCACGCGCAGGCGGTTCCTGCTCTGGTCGAGATAGAAGCCTGTTTTGTGACCCGTTTCGAGGTTAATGTTAAATTGAAGGTTGTGTTCAGTGATAGGAAAGACGAAAGCTTGTCCTGAGCCTGGTCGAAGGGAAGAAAGATTACCTCGTAATAATCCGGTTTTTGGTCCAAGCCCTTCGAGTTCGCGTATATCCGCATCCGAGCGTTCGTAGATGGTTGAGAGTCCAGTTTCTTCGAGGAGCAGGTCGGCGAAAGTATCTTTCCAATATTCTGCACTCGCAGTAAGGCATTGCATGACAAGCATATTGCCATAACGATCAACAATCAGTCCAGGGATGCCATCTGATTCGGCATAAATTAATCGCATCGCATCCCCTTCTCCCATTCGCGCTGAACGGAGTTGCTGGTCGAGTAGACGGTGCTGTTCCGTCGTATCGAGACCTAGCGGAGACGAAGCGGGAAGAGGGGTCAGGGGTGAGGGAGAAACAGCAGAACGCGCCGCAATTGCAGAATGAATCCTCTTACGAAAGAACTCTTTATCAACGGCTTCATCCTCAAATGTCCATACCCGCGCCCGGATTTGAGAATGAGGTGAATAAGAGGCGCGGGCGAGGAATTGCTTGTTAAACGAGAGCAGATCAACCGTCGCGCCAGAGGCGACTGAAGGCTCATCAGCATGATGGATCGCGCCCGAAAAGATCCATGGATGACGGCGGAGCAGGGACTTCTCACGTCCCTGCTTGAGGACCACGTTCATGAATCATGTCCCTCGCCAGGGAATGGATGAAATATTTCCATCCAACCATCAGGATTATTGAGATCCTGCCAGCCGAATTGACGATAAAGTCCATGCGCATCGCGCGTGGCGAGAGTCCAGCGGCGGAGACCTTGCAGGTCTGGGTGGCTGTGAACAGTTTCCATCAACCATTTGCCGAGGCCGTGTGCGCGGTAATCTTCATGGATGAACACGTCACAAAGATAAGCGAAGATGGCATAATCGCTAACGACGCGGGCGAGCCCGATTTGTCTGACGAAGTCTCCATCATACAAACCGAATACAAGCGAGTTGGCAAGCGCGCGTTCCGTGCGTTCACGCGGACGTCCCTGCGCCCAATAGGCGCGCGTCAGGAAATCAACGATCGCGTCCTTGTCAAGCCGCGCAGGATCTGTACTGATGGTGAAATGATCACGATGAACTTCGATGATTTTGGGCATGGCGTAAGTTTATCATGGGCAGTATTATCTATGTCATTGCGATCCCGAACGTAGTGAGGGCGTGGCAATCTCCTCGTGAGTTGGAGATTGCTTCGTCGGGCTACGCCCTCCCCGCAATGACATAGATAAGGAGACTAAATGCTGAAACCTGTTCGCTGGAACACTTTTGTACGTGACTTTATTGTGATACAAATCGGATTTGCGCTCTTTGGGCTGTCCATCGCGATGATGATCCGTTCGCATCTCGGGACGACGCCCTGGGCTGTGCTCGAAGTGGCTTTATCGCAACTGACAGATATCCGCCCTGGCAGGATGAGCATCCTTGTTGGTGCTGTCGTATTGCTGGGCGCGCTGGCGTTGCGTGAGAAGATCGGTTGGGGGACACTTTCGAATATCCTGTTCATTGGGCTGTGGGAAGATATGTTTTTATTTTATATCCCGCCTGTCGAAGATAGACTGCTACTGCAAAGTGTAATGCTGTTGGGCGCAATATTGATGATGGGATTTGCGACTGCCATCTACATCGGTGTGAACGCAGGCGCGGGACCACGCGATAGCTTGATGCTGGCTTTCCATCGCACAACTGGAATCAGCATCCGGCTCGGACGCGCGATCATTGAAATTATTGTTGTTGCAATAGGATGGTTTCTGGGTGGACCCTTGGGATTTGGTACTGTGGTCTTCGCGCTGTTGATCGGTCCATCTGTTCAATGGGGATTTAAGCTATTCAAGGTGCGCCCTCATAAGCCCGAAGAGTTGATTGAACCCGTAGAAGCTGCAGCGGATTGAGAGTGTGGTTAAAAAAAGGGCTAAGAAAATCTCTCACCACGGAGATCACAGAGTCCACAGAGAATTTTAAAGGGTTTTCTCCGTGCTCTCCGTGTGCTCCGTGGTTAAATCTTTTGGTAAACCCATGAAATTATCCATTCCCAGATTGAATTTTTGAGTGAATAATTGCTTGTTGTACAATCAGGGAAATCACGGAGGCATACATGACCGAAATGGAAAATATAGTTTCAACAGTTGAACCAAAAAATCGCTCAACAGGTGCAGTGGTTTTATTTCTTTTATTAGTAGTGCCGATGCCATTCTGTTTACTCATTTATCATTTCGTGCTGTGGTCTACAGAACAATCAGCAATTGCATCTGGCAGTCTTGCAAACCTTGCCTGGGCTGGGTTAATTGGACTTGCAGGACAAGCCGTTGTGATGAGTGGCATCATTGCAGTCTTATGGTACTTTACAAAAGATAAACGTTTCAAACCTGTTTACGCGGGATGGCTCGGCGCATCACTCATGGCTTTCCCTGCTCTGTTATTGCGATTGCTTGGACCGAATAACGATCAAATCGGTTCCATTTTGCAAATTCTGATTTGTGTCATCGCGTCTGTTATCTTTGCAAGGGTTCGCAAAGTAGGAATCGATTGGGGATCAAATAATAAATCGTTTGCCTTTTTTCTTGCGGCATTTGGGGTTGCTCCGTTCGCAATCTTTGGCGCGTTGGGTTCTCTAACAGATACTCTTCTTGGTCTTCTTGCTGGTTTGTCGTTTGGTTGGATTGCAGCATTGTTGATGGAAGCTACAACAGAAAACAAATTTCTTGACGCGTTCGGTATCGGCGCGGTGCTCGCGTTGCTCGGCTCTGCACTTGGGTATGACGGAGCGCAGTTAATATTGCTTGCCATTCTTCCATCGTTCGCGTTTGCAATCTCTGCTTTGATGCCATCGAGAGTCGCGGCCCTAATTCTCACAGGTCTGTTGACCGCAGCTGGCTTGATCTTTTTCGACCCCACCGAACTTACGATTGTGCTTGGAGATATTGCCGCGATTGCATTGAGAGCTGCCTCGTTCGCTGTTGGGCTTGGGCTGGTGGTAGGTTTTATCGCTTTGATCATTCGATATATAACGGGAGCAGGTGAAGGGTCCGGTGTGACGCGCCTGCTTGGACTGGCAGGCGCAGCCGCGGCATGGATCCTCATTATTGTCCTTTTCTTCTCAACAGGTAATCGCGGTTTTTATGGCGACCGTCTCTTTGTCATTATGAACGATCAGGCGGATCTTTCCAGTGTGAGTCAGATCATCGATATTGACGAACGACGGACAAGTGCATATCAAACACTCACAGAACATGCAAATAAAACGCAGGCAGAATTGCAAAATACGTTTGATAGGTTTGGTGTGGATTACACACCGTACTATCTCGTCAACGCGCTGGAAGTGCGCGGCGGGACTTTGGTCCGCCTATTTCTGTTGACTCGTCCCGAGGTGGACCGCGTCATTTCCAGCCCGCGCCTGCGTCCCGCTCCCCAGAACGAAATCCTGGCTGTGAGCGGAGGTGACTCTGCGCCAAGTGGTGTGCAATGGAATATAGAGATGATCGGCGCGGACAAAGTATGGGTTGAATTCGGTGCTCGTGGAGAAGGGATCGTTGTCGGGCAGTCTGACAGCGGCGCAGATGTGAATCATCCTGCTTTGAAGGAAAATTATCGCGGCAATACTGGCGGTGATGATTACAACTGGTTCGACCCATGGAATGGCAAATCTTCACCATACGATGATGGCGGACACGGCACTCACACGTTGGGCACAATTCTCGGTCAGAATGGCATTGGTATTGCGCCTGATGCCACCTGGTTTGCGTGTGCAAATTTGGTTCGTAATCTTGCCAACGCTGCTTTGTATCTCGATTGCATGCAGTTCATGCTCGCGCCTTTTCCGCAGGATGGTAATCCGTTCACTGATGGTGACCCGAGGCGCGCCGCCGATGTGCTGAACAATTCCTGGGGTTGCCCTGAGATCGAGGGCTGTGACGCGGACTCTCTAAAAGCTGCAGCAGATAACTTGCGCGCCGCGGGGATCTTCGTTGCCGTTTCAACGGGCAATGATGGTCCGAATTGCAGCACGGTCGACGCGCCTTTATCATTATATGATTCAGCTTTCTCAGTTGGAGCGATCGATCGATTTGGAAACATAGCCGACTTCAGCAGCCGTGGTCCTGTTACCGCTGATGGCTCAGGAAGAATAAAGCCCGATATCGTCGCGCCTGGTGTAGATATTCTTTCCTCATTACCCGGCGGAACGTATGGCTCAAACAGTGGTACGTCCATGGCGGGACCGCATGTCGCGGGCGCGGTTGCCTTGCTCTGGTCTGCGGATCCAACTCTGATCGGTGATATTGACCGCACAGAACAACTTTTGATTGATACAGCAAATTTATATACTGGCAATCGAAATATTGGTTGCTTTGAAGGTGGGAGGCCAAACACGGCGTTTGGTTATGGGATCTTGGATGTGTACGAGGCGGTGAAAGTGGCGTTGGGGAGGTAGAGGAGTAAATGGTAATTGACATTTGTGGGTTATACACTGATTTTTCTGCTATAATCAAAATCGTCAGACAATTTTTATTTCATCCGACAAAGGAAAAATCGTATGCTGAATGTGAGAGTAAACCCCAAAGGGCAAATCACCCTGCCGCGCGAGATCCGCCGCAAATTAAAGATCAAGGCAGGCGACCAGATGGCTGTTATCCTGGACGGAGAGCAGATTGTGTTCAAGCCTTTTACAAAGACCCTGCTCGACATGCGCGGAAGCATCAAAGTCAAAGGCAGGCAGGATTTTGACAAAATACGCCGCGAAGTGTTGAAGAAGCGGGCAAAAAGGACTGCGAGCAATGAAGGCTGATCACGTTTTCGTCGACACCAATCTGTTTTTGCGTTACCTAACCAATAGACTTGTGGTGCAATAGAAGTAGAACGAGTACACTTTGAGCATGATCACCTACGAAAAACTCAGCAAGAAATCGCAAGTCACAAAAAGCCTGATA
>JAKEFL010000301.1 GCA_022616105.1 Anaerolineae bacterium
CGCTCAAAAGCTTTCTAACTGTGTTCCGCCAACAGGGATAAAGATTTTTGAAATGTCTTTGCCTTTGTGAACTTTGTGTCCTTCGTGTTTGAAAGAGTTTTTTCAGAAGACTCACAGATTTTCACGAATTGATTCTTAAAAAATCTGCGCGAATTCGTGCAATCCGTGGCAAAAGAATAGAGCGTGCTATCAATTACTTATGTCCCAACAGAGTTATCGCCGCCGCAACAGATGGATCGGTCTCAAAATAGAAGGTATCCCATTCCGCGAATGCTGTCACATCCGGGACAATGCCTGTCTGCTCCCAATTCTCATCAGATTGTTCGGGGAAGAACGTTTCTGAAGCAATCCATACCTGTGATCCATCATCAAAGTCATACCCGTGCAGGACCTCGACATTTCCGAGGCTGGTTTCACCAACGATCTTCGCGCCTCTTGAATCTCTTAATACACCGGCGAAGATCTCACCGAAACTAACCGTATCCTGGCTGACGACTACCACAATCGGAACAGTCTGCGAGTTGTGGATCGGGTTCGCATCCACATTCATGGGACGGGAATCTGCGCGGCTCACGAAGCGACCAAGCATGCCTGTAACGAAATGCTCCAGAATCGGATCCACCACTGAACTGCTTCCGCCTCCATTCAAACGTACATCCAGGATCAAACCATCCAGTTGGCCAAATTCATTCAGCGCGTTTTCGATCTGCGGTGGAATGGTCTCATCAAAAAAGGTGGGAATGAAGATGTACCCAATCTTCGATCCGTCTATTGTAGGCGCGAGCCGCGCCTCGATATCTAAGCCTCCCTGAATGGCTTGCCGGACGAGCATCACCTCTCGCGGCGCCTCACCAGGCGATTGCACTGTTACCACCACTGCCGAACATGCAGGTCCGCGTAAACGATTCCCTGTCTCAAGCTCAAGTGGCGCACCATCCACCAAGAGGATGCTATCGTGAGGTCCTATTCCGCCATGCTCTGCAGGAGAACCGGGGAAGGTCGAGATGACAACGAGACGCTGCCGTTCGGTATCAGGCAAACTGTAAATACCAACGCCCACGAATTCGGCTTCACCTCTCAACTCAGCTTCTGTTTGTTTCACTTCCAAAGGCGAAAGGAAAAATGAATGTTCATCCTGCAGTTCTTCGATCATCGCCTGCATTTCTCGATAGAACGATTCTGTATCCAGCCCTGCTTCTATCCTGGCTTTGTATCTGGATTGGATCTCGTTCCAGTCCTTCCCGTTATAGTCTGGATAGACATACACATCTTGGACAATTTTAGCAAGCTCTTCCAAAACCTTTAGTTGATCGCCCTGTGAAATATCAGCGTTTACTTCACTCTCTAATGTAGGCTGCGCGAACGCGGTCTCAGGTGGAATGGTCGCGAGCGGAGTGCTGGCACATTCAGGTGGGATGAACGCTGGTACAAGCGGAGTAGGTGTCGGTGTGGGTGATGCGGTTGGAGTCAGGGTCGGTGTGGGGGTAGGTGTTGGAGGAAGAATCATCTGAGTGACATAATTGCATGCCAGTAAAGACAAAATTAAAAATCCAAATACAATACGCTTTATTTTCATTAATCACCTTATCTTCGTCATTACGAGGAGCCGCGGAGCGGCGACGTGGCAATCTCCAACTTAATCAGGACGCTTCGCGGCTTCGTTCATGACGGCTCACAACCGGCAGGTGTTACACATTCCATATCATGCTCCAGCCGCCGTCCACCTTCGGCTTTTCAAGGCGGCGGCGGGGACCCGCCTCAAGCAGCATCAAGGATTCCACGCTCTCACGCGCTCGAACAGGTCGGATAGCGGTTTGAGATCAGAGATGGGTACTGCCAGATTTTTCGTACGGGTCTTATCGTATTGAAAAACCCGCGCGCCTGCCTGGATAAAACTCGCGCGGCGGTTGAACTCTTCACGCGTCAAGTAACCCGCCAGCAGAATATCCATGCCATAAACCCAGATATTACCCCAATCCATCGGACCGATAATGTAGGTCTCTGCGCGGGTCGGGCTGTGGATTCCGATGCGCGCACTTGGAAAAGATTTTATGTGGATGTACGATATGGAGAAGAATCCTTCTTCGATTTGGACTCGCATCTGCGGTGGGAGTTCCACAATGCAAGACCGCGTCTCGCGCCCCTCATCCTGCCCGCCGATTTCGACGATTTGAGTCTCCTCTGAATCGGACTTCAACGCCACCGCGCCCAGCGGACTCCACGTGAATGGCCGCGTCCACGAATCAGGCATCACGTGGATCAAATAATGAGGCTGATTCGCTGTAATCACCTTCTTCATATCATCCTGCGACGCGGCGATCAACCCCGAAAGAAACGCAAAGAGATACAGATCATGATTGGAATATCCATCTCCCGCGTTCTTATCAGATGCCACCAGCGCGGGAGCCTTCAACACCACATGAGGATTGCGGCGCATCTCACTGATTTGCTCACGATAAGAAATGAGGAATGAATTAATTTCACATCGCCGGCCGCCGAGCGAAACATCATAGCGATCCGGGTCGGTAAACGGCATCGCGCCTTTCACATCGAAGGGAATGTTGTGTTCAGAAAGATACCGCCGAAATGCCAATTCGACTGCCGCCCCGGCCACAACGCGACGAAGCCGGTCATATGGCGAACCACCCACGCGGTTATACGTGTACGGCAATGAACGGAGCGCGTAGGCAATCCCACCTTCGGTGAGGTCGCGGGTGTAGGGAAGATGGAGGGGGTCGGAAACAGTTATCACAGTGATCAGTTACCAGTGATCAGTATTGCGTAGTGTGCTGCGTAATTCGTAATTTGTAATTGGTAAATCGCAAGTCGTAAATCGCAAATCGTAAATCGTTCACTCTTTCCTAAACTGCAAACAATAGTGATGAAACGTATTGCTCACCCACGCGGAGCCAAGCCCAAACGGCGCGATGCGTTGGTTATCCTGCAACCAAAGGCGTTCATCCTTCAATGTATACGTCCTGCTGAGTTCGCGGGCAATGTCCCAAGCTAATGGATAGACCTTCCCGCCCTTCTTCACATTCTTGACAATGATCGTGAGATAGGCTTTCTCTCGTAGCAAGGGTTTGAGTCCCTTGTATATATGTACGAGTTTCTTAAGGAATTCGTCGTAATCGTTGATGTTGCCCATGTCGTTTGGGTCATCTGAATAGTGGACATCCAACTCAGCAGACGCGCGGCGTTTCTTTTGAGTCTGTGCGCCTTTCGCACGCAACATATCCCAATATGGGGGCGAATTTCCACACCATACCGCTTTTCCATTTCTTCTTACATAAATAATCCCACTGGGAACTTGGACACAATAAACGATCCCCTGATATGAAACTATTTCCTCGCGAACCCGCGTGTCCGGATTCATTTGCTTAGTTCGGTTAGGGGTTATTCTGGGTGTAAGACGCTCTTTCCAAATCCCTACAGTCCAGGATGGAAAATTGGTGCGAATCATTACCCCACGAGGGCCAGCGTGGACATATTCTTCTTGTCTTCTTACTTGGCATATTCCTGCATATCCCAATCTAACAAGCAATTCCTGAAAATCGTCTTTCAACCGTGTCGAGGATGTCCAAAATTTTCGGTGCGTGACTTTATCGCCGTCTCCAGCCATCAGTGCTTTATATAGTATACCTAACTGACGTTTGCAGAGATTAAAAAACGTGCGGGGGATATATTTCTCATGAGCATGACCTAAAGGTGCTAACCATTGAGAGATAATCGGGCTGCTAAACTTTATATGAATAACCCGCTCATTCTGGTAATACTTTGGATCTTCTCCGATGGCCCTGATTACCCGCATAAATCTTTGAGCCAACTTGGGGTCTGATGTGGTCAAATCAATAGAATATTTTCTAGAATTGATACTGCCTTCTGTGATCCAATAGCCAAGAAATTCCAGCCATGCATCCATGGAAACATCTCGTGCCGGATATACCTTAATTCGATTCCTGTCCTTCCATTGGATAGTAATTCCCGGTAAGCAAAGTGTGGGTTGCTCTTCACCTTCCCATTCTGCATCTAGTTTATATTCCATCTCCTTACCTATAATTTGGCGAGCAGGCATTAATTGAAAACCAGTTTTAGAATGTCTTTTGCGGACATACATATTATGGTCGAGGGTCACTTTCAGATCTATAGTTTTTGTTTGAATGCTGTACATCGAACCTTCATAAGATGCCTTTATGATCTTTAATGGTTCTTTAAATCTTAAATACCTCCCTTTTTCAAGAGTCGCTACTTTTTTTCCTGTTTTTAGTTGGGAAAAGTGTATCCAACCGTCCTCGGTTAGGATTTCTGTTTGATCATCATAACAGGTAAGCACGTAGTCAGCCGTTGGCAACTGGTAATTTGTAGCGCGTGTTGCGTCTCCATTTACAATCTCTGATTGTAGATTTTGGATTGAAATGCCAAGAGTTGTTCGCTCCTCTTCAATGATTTGTTTCGCGATCTCCACGTATTTGGGATTCAACTCAATCCCGTAACTGTTCCGTCCTGCGCGCAACGCCGCGATCAGAGTCGAACCTGTGCCTGCCATGGGGTCTAGCACGGTCTCGCCTTTTTTTGTGAAGAACTCAATGAACTCCTGCGCCATCGTCTCAGGGAATTTGGCGGGATGTACAAGCACACCCTTCTTACGCGGCGGCGGGTTATGGATGAACCATGATTTCTGAAACTTCAGCCATTCTTTGGAGGTGAGGTCGTTGAGTTTGTTTCGCATGAATTCTCAAATCAATAATTTAAACACAAAGGACACGACACTTGCACCGCACGCAAGTGCAGATGAGTACACAAAGGGATTCTTTTAAGTCGTAAATCAGAAATAATCGTCAATCCAAAATCGAAAATCGTAAATTGCTACGGGCTCGGTGTCCTCGTCGGCGGAACATAATCCACATCATACACTTTTAAATCTGAAAACGTAACACTCATGGGTGCGTCTCCCTCCGAGCGCACAAAGACGCCGATCGCGCCGCTGGGGAAACTTTTATCTTTGATGCCGAATTGATACCGTCCATTCAGGAAGAGTCTAATATCACTGCCGACGGCCCAAATGCCAATGATCACCTCTCCGGGCGCGCCGCGCGGCGCATCTCCGCTTGGGATGGGTTCGAGGAGGGGAAGCCTGATGCCTCCATTTACGCGTTCCGCGCGGACTTGTGCATTACACGACAGGACAAAACGATAATAAGAACTACCTACGCCGCGCACGATGACCCCATAATTATCCTCCCCGCGGCACAGGCTGGGACGCGCGGTGATCTCCGCATAGAAATTTCCAAATGTGCCCTCACGGCGCAGGCTTGCCAGATACACGCCCGGTTGGATGGCTAAACTCAATCTGTTGCGGCTGATCGCTGCACTGCCTTGATCTGAAACAGCAGTATCCCATACCTTTTTGTCTGAGAAATCGTCGGTGAGGGTGACTGAACCCACACCTGGCTTCATCTCCGGGGTCGCGGTGTAGGTGGGAAAGGTCAACAGTGTAGGAGTGGCTGATGGAGGGAACCAGACAATCGTCGGAGTCTGAATCGGTATGTCTGTTGGGAGTGGGGTCGCGGTTGGAAGAGTCGAGTCCAATGGCAGGCAAGCCGCAATCAGGTATGTCATTGCGAGGAGGGCGATCTTCCCTACGAAGCAACACCTGCACTTGCGCCAGGTGCAAGTGTCTCCTTGTCGATGAGGAGATTGCTTCGTCGACCTCCGGTCTCCTCGCAACACTTGCACCGCTCTGCGTACGGTGCAGTGCAGGTGTGACGAGGTGCTAAAGGTGTTGTAAAATAACA
The DNA here is from genome assembly GCA_022616105.1 of Anaerolineae bacterium. Classification (GTDB taxonomy): domain Bacteria; phylum Chloroflexota; class Anaerolineae; order Anaerolineales; family Villigracilaceae; genus Defluviilinea. Next base: position 5,796 of record JAKEFL010000301.1, read on the forward strand.
TAAAATTATTTTAGCACGTTAGGAGACTCTATGACCGAAAAGCTTGTGCTGGTGACGGGCGCATGTGGTGAGATTGGTCAGGCTCTTATTCAAGCATTGGCACGCAGAGGCGGATATCAAATTGTAACTTCTGATCTCGCCCCGTTGCCCGATAGCATCAAAGCGATGTCGACTGAGCACGTGCAGGGGGATCTGGTTTACAAGGTCAAGAATTTTTATGATTATGGTTTTGATGTGATCTTTCACCTGGCAGCTTCGCTTTCATCCAAGGCGGAGGTGGCGAGCGAGGAGGCGCATCGCATCAATGTGGAAGGCACGATGCAGTTGCTGATGCTGGCTGCATATCGTTCGGAGAAGTATCAAAAGTCTGTACGGTTCTTGTTCCCTAGTTCGATTGCCGCGTATGGTATGCCAGGTTTGGATGTGAAGAAGACTGCGGGCGCGGTGAAAGAAGATGTATATAACATGCCGCAGACCATGTATGGATGCAACAAGCTATATTGCGAAAAGCTGGGGATGTATTACAGTAAATTCTTCGGTCAAAAACATTTGGACGAAGAACCCCCGTGCATGCTGGACTTTCGCTCGATCCGGTTCCCAGGCTTGATCTCAGCCTTTACACTTCCGAGTAGCGGGACAAGTGATTACGGTCCTGAAATGCTTCACGCCGCCGCGCAAGGGAAACCATATACATGTTTCGTCCGTGAAGATGCGAAGATCTCTTTCATGGCGATGCCCGATGCGATCAAATCTCTGTTGATGCTGTTGGATGTACCGCGCGAGAAATTGAATCATCAGGTATATAACATCACCGCGTTCGCGTTGACCGCAGGTGAATTCCGCGACCGTGCTCTCAAGGCATTCCCCGGTGCTCAGATCAATTTCCAGCCCAACCCGCGGCGGCAGGGAATCGTCGACTCATGGCCCGAAGATGTGGATGATTCACTCGCCCGCACTGAATGGAACTGGAAACCCGACTACGATGCAGACGCGTTCTTTGATGATTACTTTTTGCCTGAGATCAGAAAGAGGTATGGGAGGTAATTCGCGCTGAGCGGAGGGTTGAGACGCGAAGCGTCGAAACCCGTAGACGAAGCGCATGTATCATACAACCCGTCCTTCGACTGCGCTCCTCGCCGACGGTTGGTTTCGTCCTGAGCGGAGGGCTGAGCGATGGTTGCGAAGCCCGTGGTCGAAGGACGCTCCGCTCACATCGTCCCGACGATTTTCGGGAGGACGAGGGTCTTATTGCTGATATAATCCGCGCCGATGAAAATACGCGCGATCCTCTTTATTATCTTGTTCGTCCTTGTTTTGTTATTGATCGGAACGACACTTCCCGCCAGTGATGCGAATGCCGCGCCGGACGCGCAGTTTGTCACAGCCACACCGGGACCCGACGGCCGCATCCTTTACACTGTAGTCGAGGGTGATAATTGTTCGATTGTCGCCTTCAACCATGGCATCACTGTGCCTCAACTACGCCAATTGAATACCCGCCTGGATGAAAACTGTACACTTACTGTCGGACAGCAAATTGTTGTCGGCCTTGCCTCTTCAAATGCCCCAACTGCGGGACCCGCACCCACGCTTCCGCCTGCGACAGTTACGGCGACGCCGGTCAGCGGCACCACTGAAGTCTGTGTTTTGCTCTTCGACGACATGAATGGAGATGCATTGCGTCAGGAGACTGAGTTTGGCATTGACGGTGGCGCGGTCAGTCTCACGAACCTGAACGGTTCATATTCTCAAACACAGAATACAACCTCTGCCATTGATCCGGACTTGTTGGAACCAATTCGTTCATGCTTTAGTAACGTGCCACAGGGAGAATATAACGTCAGTATGGCAGTCCCCGATACGTACAACCCAACCATGTTATTAAGTTATACCTTGACTGTCAAAGCAGGTGATCGTGCTTCGATTGATTTTGGCGCGCAGTCCAAAACGCTCACTGTGAGCGAATCAGGTGATCCAGAACAAGGCGGCCGCTCATCTGTGTTGGGTATCTTTGGTCTTCTTTTGCTCCTCAGCGGCGCGGGGCTTGGATATTACGCATATCGTTCCAGCCAGCCAAAAAGCAAACTAAAAGGAAGTCCGCTCACAAAGAGATGAAAGCCTTTTTCTCTTCTCTTTCAACGTTGCTTACACAATACGCAACACGTAGTACGTACTACGTATTACGTACTGCGTAATTCATCATTCATCCCTTGCCCTTCACCCCATCGGATACCTCATTCTCCGTCCCCCAATCAAATGCAGATGTAAATGGGGCACGGTCTGTCCTCCATCCACGCCGGTGTTTGTGATCAGGCGATAGCCGCCTTTTGAAATCCCCTCTTCGTTCGCCAATTGACTCGCAACAGTGAAAAGATGTCCAATCAATGGTTCATCCTCTGATTCGAGCGTGCTCACCGATTCAACATGCTTGTTTGGCACGATCAAAATATGTGTCGGCGCGACTGGGTGAATATCACGGAAAGCAATCACTTGTTCGTCGCGATAAACAACCGTGGCTTTGGCTTCACCAGAGATGATTTTACAGAAGATGCATGAGTCGGTCATTCTTGATCTGATCCTTGAGATGTGGGCTGCAAAATGGATGAAATAAGACTTGAGCATGATTTAACCATAAAAACCCTCACCCTGCCCTCTCCTCGCGGAGCATCCACGATAGGGGGCAGCGGGAGAGGGGAAGTCGCCCCCACGAAAAGCCGCCATCATCGGGGTGAGGGAAGATTCTTGAAATCAAGGTGACAACTAAGGTTGTTAACCTACAAATGTTTAACAATAATAGGATATAGGCTCTCTGGGAGTTGCCGTGATTCTTGTACACGGATGACACGGATAGTACGGAAAAACCTTTAAACCCTATTCTTTTTTCCGTGCTTTCAGTGAAATCCGTGTACCGAAAAGGTTTTGTCACGGCGATTCCCAATGACCCCTGTTGTTCGCAACGCTGTTCGAAACGCCCGGGAGGCGCGGCATCTGTTAATTGTAGCCAGGTTCAACCACAACTCTCTCATTTTTGATACCTGAAAGAGGCACAAACTTTCGTTTATAGATTTATGGAAGAAAAGATCATGAACGCGCTTTTTAAACCACTTGGTATTTTTGCTGTGCTATCGCTCCTCATCAGCGCATGTGGTGGTCATAATGTTCACGCGGGACCAGCAGATAGTGTGACAGCAATCAGTTATGAAATCGTGATGGGAAAATCCCTGAGCGATAAGGATGTTGTTGATTTCATCGCTAGCAATAACTGCTCGCCTGCAGCGGAGTATCAGCTATGCAAAGATGTAGGGATCGCTTTGTGGATAGACGCCAGCCAGATTGTGAACATGGTTTATCTGTATGCCGGGAACGCAGGTGATTTTAGGCGCTATCGAGGTCAGTTGCCTTTTGGCCAGTCGTTTTATGATCCGATGTGGCGAGTTGAGGAGAAATTAAGAGACTTGAACACAGATGACTCCTTATCTCTTCAGGAAGCATGGCAGGCTGGCTTGCCAGATGAAGAAGGCTCACCAGATCATATGCACTATTGGGCCATGTACAAGCGCTTTGGCATGACCGTGATCTACAACTCGCCAGGCAATGATGAAGACGCCTATATCTACGCCATTGTTGTGAGCAAGTAGCAAGCCAATGATTCGGCATAGATATCCAATATCTTACTGACATTGGAGGCATTGATATGGAGTCATAAAGTTGAGGAGGCAGAAATGAATATGTTGGATATGTATACGCGAGAGAAAGCCAACAAGATTCATGCTAATGAGATGCATCAAGGCAGACGCTATCGTTATCTGTTACGCGGCATGAACTCGAGGAGGAACCCAGCTATCTCGAAAAGGATTCGGCTTATGCTGATCTTTTCGGCTCTGGTTATCTTGTCTGGCGCTTTCCTGATTACATTACGATGAAGCCATCAATCCATAAATCAGGAAGGGGGCAAAGGGGGATGCGAACAAAAACGTGACCAAGGATGTATGCTTGGTCACGTTTTATTTTTAACTGTTCAACTTTTCGAGTGTATATACGACGCCTTTATCAAGCGTCGAGGTTCAGATGGACATTCTTGCACATGCAAATACTTTTGACACTCCTCTGTCGTCAGTACGCGCGTCACGGTTTCGGACAGGTTGGCGTTGTATCCGTGATGTTGTACTGCTTTCGTTCGTCAGCCGATAAGTCGCGCAGCAGGCGGGAACATAAGTAGCGGATGGTATCCTGTATGTTCACATCCCACATGCGCGCGGTGCCGTCATCGCTGACCGTAACCAGATGCTTGCCATCCGGTGAGAACGCGACATTTTCCACTGCGGCGGTATGGCCGACGAAGCGGCGCAGTTCCTGGCCAGTTTGAGCGTTCCATAGCCGCGTGGTGCTGTCGAGGCTGGAAGTGGCGATATACCGGCCATCTGGCGAGAAAGTCACGCTCGATAGCCCATCCACATGGCCAAGGAATTGGCGAATTTCCTGTTCGGTCCGGACATCCCACAGCCGTGCCGTCTTATCCAAGCTGGAGGTCACTGCATACTGACCATCTGGCGAGAAAGCCGCGCCAGTCACGCCGGCGATATGACCGATGAATTGGCGAATTTCCTGTCCGGTTTGGACATCCCAGAGTCGCGCCGTAGTGTCATAACTGGCGGTGAGCAAATATTGGTCATCAGGCGAGAATTGCACGCGCTGCACCTCAAGGGTGTGACCGTTGAACTGGCGCAGTTCCTGGC
>JAKEFL010000302.1 GCA_022616105.1 Anaerolineae bacterium
ACTGGCGCAGTTCCTGGCCGGTTTGAACATCCCACAGCCGCACCATGTGTTCTCCACCGCCGCTAGCGGTCAATATATATCGGCTATCGGATGAGAATGCTACGCTGATTATTGCATCGCTATGGCCGACGAACTCGCGCAATTTCTTGCCGGTCTGCCGAACGTCCCACAATGTTGCTATCCTGCTAACAATGTCCCCGGTCAGGATAGACTGGCCGTCCGGCGTGAAGGCTACACCGTAGGCCAATGGGCCAGTATCCGTGAAGACCTGCAAAGTCTGACCGTTCGCGACCTCCCACAACCGCGCTGTGCCGTCCAAACTGCCGGTAAGCAGAAAGTGACCATCAGGTGAGAACGCTACACCCATAATGATATTGGTGTGGCCGGTGAACACAGGCAGTTCCGGCTTGGACTCGCTATCCCATAATTTCGCCGTGCCGTCGAAACTGCCGGTGAGCACATACCTGCCATCGGGCGAGAAGGCCGCGCCACGTACCGGGCCGGCGTGGCCGAGAAATCGCTGCATTTCCTGGCCGGTCTGGGCGTCCCACAGCCGAGCGGTTTTGTCATCGCTGCCGGTCAGCACGTACCTGCCATCGGGCGAGAAGGCCACAGGATAGACCGGGCCCGTATGCCCCTCGAAAACACGAATTTCTTGACCGGTCCCTGTATCCCACAATATCGTTGTACCGTCTATACTGCTCGCCAGCACAAGTGTGCCATCCGGCGAAAACACTACTGAACCTCCTAACGGGGCAGTGTGGATGAACTGGCGGAGTTCGGTACCAGTTTGAACTTCCCACAACCGCGCGATGCCGTCAAAACTGGCAGTGAGCGCGTATTGGCCGTCAGGCGAGAAGGCTACCCCGGCTACAACATGAGCGTGGGCGAATTGGCGCAACTCGGCACCTGTTTGAACGTCCCATAGTCGCGCGGTCTTGTCCGCACTGCCGGTGAGAGCGTATTTGCCATCGGGCGAGAAGGCCACCCCGGTCACCCAATCCGCGTGGCCCGTGAACTGGCGCAACTCGGCACCTGTTTGAACATCCCACAGCCGCGCTGTCTTGTCCGCACTGCCAGTGAGCACGTACTTGCCGTCGGGCGAGAAGGCCACATACCCTACAATGTCAGTGTGGCCCATGAGCCGGCGCACTTCATGACCAGTCTGGGCATCCCACAACCGTGCCGTCTTATCCACACTGCTGGTGAGCACATACTTGCCATCGGGCGAGAAGGTTACCAGAAGGACAGCATCCGTATGACCCATGAATATCTGCCGGGGGTAAGCTAGCGTGGCCGCGCCCAGCACTGCCGCGTCTCCTTGAGGCGAGTATTGAATGTTTAGCGAGCGCAGGCTGAGCAGGGCAATCAGTTCTGAGTTGCCTCCACTTTGCAAAAGCGTGTTGGCTTCGGCGGCCAGGCGCTGTGCCTCGGCGCGTTGAAAGTCGGCCTGGGCTGTGGCGAGGTTCATGTCCGCCCGTTGGCGTTCAGCCTCAGCAGTGGCGGCGTTAGCCTGTGCAATGCTTAGATTTGTTTCTGCCTGCGTTGCATTCTCATTTGATCGCAAACCAAACGCCCCAGCCAGCACAGCCAGTACGAGCGCGATTGTGCCAACGGTAATAATAATCCGATTGCGTAGTCGCAGGCGATTGGCCGATTGTGTCTGCTCCTCAGCACGTTGACTCTCCACTTTGGCCAGTGCCTGCGCGGCTTCAAGCTCACGCTGACGTTGCGCTTCGCGCTCGACAACTTCGCGTTCACTAAATTCAATTGAGGCTGTCAGGAACTCGCGCTCGAGGGCGTTCATCTCATCCGCATGTGACATCCCCCATTCACGAGCCTGCGACAGCCGCGCACCGCGATATAACGTATCAGGTTCACGATCCATTGCAAACCACTCTTGCGCGGCCTCGGTCAAATGCCTTTGTAAGCGCAAGCCTTCGCGGTTATCTTCCAGCCAGCCGCGTAAGGTCGGCCATTCGCGGATCAGGGCCTCGTGTGCTACTTCCGCTGAGTCTTCGCTGGTGGTAATCAATCTTGCATCAGCTAAGGTTTTTAATACGGCGTGTGTGGTGGTCGCTTCTTCTGGCCTCAGGATCAATTCATTGAATGTAGCGCGGCGGCGCGTGTCAGCAGTTGAAGTCTCATCGCTGAGTTCCGTCAGGCGCAAGAAAATTCTTCGAGCGATTACCTGCTGTTCATGTGTGAATTGATCGATGAAGACGGTCTCGGCAGTTTCGGCAATCGCGCCGCGCACGCCGCCCGATGAAGCATAGCCACTCATCGTCATCACACGTCCGCGTCGTCTCTGCCAGGTTTCGAGCAAGGCATGGGAAAGCAATGGCAACGCGCCGGGCTCATGTCCCACATCGTGTAATAACAGATCAACCAGACCCGGCTCAAACTCCCAACGACCTCGATGGGCTGGTTCTTCAATGGCTCGCCTGAGTTCCTCATCATTCATCGCGCCGATGTATTCCTGATGTTTGGCAAGGGCTTCCCGTAATTGAATGTATGCCGCGCAGTGTGCGTAGAAATCCGCGCGCAGGGCGATGACGACTACTGCTTGTCCATTCGCTTCAGACGCAGCTGTCAGCAGGTTGCCGATAAATGAGGCCCTTTCTCCATCCGAGCGACACAGTGCGAATGATTCCTCAAATTGATCAACGACAAACAATAAACGCGATCCATTCCGAGATTGCAATTCACGATTGGCAAAGAGATGCAGACTGCGCGGGTCGCGCGCCAGGTCATCCATCAACATCCCTATTGTTGTGACAGAACCACCTTCGTGAGTCAGACTCGCGGCAAGGCTTTCCAGTGGATGTGCCGTCGGCGTAAGAACGTGAATGTGCCAATCCGCCGATGTTTTATTCCAGCGCAGCGACGATACCACTCCCGCGCGGACGAGCGAGGACTTGCCACTACCCGATGCGCCGACGATGGCGAGGAAACGTTCCAGGTTTGGCCGGCTGCTTGATGTCAAAGAAAGGACGCGCTCGACCAGTTTGGCGGTCAACACTTCACGTCCGACGAATAAGTCTGCATCGGCTTCGTCAAAATAATTCAGCCCCTTATACGGACACAACCCTCGCGCGGGCGCATCCTCGCGACGTACGTTGGCGGCCAGATCTAACAGACGCGCAACTGCTTTGGGTTCATCTTCCAAACCAAGCGCGGGAACGAAGCGGGCCTCGATGGTGGGGATATCAGGCAGACGCACGTTCTGTTCGAGCCGGCTGATCTGCGTGTCGCTGTATCCGACCTCAATCGCCAGTTCCATCTGTGTGATGCCTACGCGTCGCCGTAGAAACCGCAAGAGGTCGCCGAAGGTGGTGAATTTTTCCAACGTGCTGGAAGGGACTGAAACAGGCATGGGATCCTCTTTCGTAAATGATTCACCCCTATTTTATACAGAATCAGACATCTTTGAGCAAATTGGGGAATTTTGGCAGAAAAAGACGAGTCAGGAATTTAGTTTGATGCTAAAGTGATAACGCCAAAAGGCCTGGACGCAAACTCTACAGGAGTCGTTTGTCAGAGTGTCGTAATGAGAACGAGAGCATCCACCCTGAGCCAGCATTCAGGAAACCAAAAACTATTACCCATTGTTGGTGTGCTGGAACCAGCTATTCAGACCATATGAGGAGATTTACCATGAAAACCATACGATCCACCCGATTCTTGATGACCGGCCTGTTCGCGGCCATCGTTGTGTTGGCCACCCTTTCATTCCCAGGGCATTCAGAAGCGGCAGCTGTGAAGGAGATTATCCTTCACTCAGGCGTGATAGGAATCACGCAGGGTCAAACTGCGCGTCTCACTCTCGTAAACTGGGAGAATCAGAGTATACCCGTCGCGCTCCAATTGCTGGACGTGAACGGCAAGGTTCTGGCCGAAACTACAACCGAGCTTGCGCCTGGTCAGTCCATATCAATTGAAGCGAACGGAGACAACCTTGTGCCAGAGCCTCCCACACGCCTCGAGCTGCGCGCCCAGGTGATCATCACCTATCCACGCGATCCATGTGACATCCCTTCGCTCGAAGTGTACGACAACGTGACAGGCAAGACTACCGTCATCGTTACTGATTTCAGTCGCCACCAGTGAAAGGTATGCCGAGATGAGTAGTAACAGCCTCTTCAACAGATAGCAGCGCCAATGTAAGTTGGTCGGTGCAGGCGATGCTATCTGTGCCAATGTCGCGCCGTAAGTGATGTCTATCTCCATCAAAAATGGAATGTATTCGGCTTTCTCAGGAATCACACAACTCCTCGCTGTATAGCCGAAATCTTATTCTAAATGCTGTTTCAAGAAAGGAGACGAAATGGAAACCCCATGGGCAATCCTCTTGTGCAAGTTCAATAATAACAGTAGTGAACCATTCGATCGTTCCGTCTACGAACGATTGTTCACAACAGCAGGTTCAGGTGCTTACAACATGGTCGATTATTTCCGGGATGTCTCTCATGGCAACCTGGATCTCAGTGGCACACAGATCTTTGGTTGGTATACGTTGGGATATAGCTCGCGGGAATATGTCCAGCGCGCAGGACGTGATCGAGACGCGGGACGTCGTCAACTTGTAGAGTCAGCGAGACAGGCGGCACAGGCTGCTGGGGTTAATCTCGTTGACTTTTACGGGGTTGTTGTTTGCATGAATGTTATCGCCGATTTATTCGGAGGTGTTGGGTATGCGGTTTGTGATGTTAATTCTCTGAATCCGACCCTGCTGGGCCAGGAGATGGGCCATGGCTATGGACTTGAACACTCTATGGCAGATGGCTCACCAGATGAATATCAGGATCGTTGGGATATCATGAGCGCGATGAATTCCTGGTCAACTTCCCACAGTGAATTCACGAACATGGGTCCTGTGCTGAATGCATGGAACATGCGAGGGCGCAGTTGGCTTGATGAAACGCGTGTATGGCGAGGTAATCTGTCGAGCTTTGATACGAGGTTGGAATTACGACCACTTATACGTCGTGATTTATCGGGATGGCTTGCGGCAGATCTTCCAGGCGGATATCTAATCGAATTTCGGGCGCGCGAAAGCTGGGATCAAGCTATCCCAAGGCCCGCTATTCTTGTACATACGTTTGCAGGTAACCGCTCCTTCCTTATGAAGAGTACCTCAAATCAGTGGGATATCATACAAGGTGATGCCTTTCAGGCCGGAGACTCTTCTAGACTCCAAGATCCGTACCTCCGGATTGATGTGGAAACTGTTGAAGCAACGCGAGCAACGCTTCATATTCAACATCGTGCTGCAGAGCGGAACAACTTGGGCGTCTTCTACAGGGGGGAAGGTGATTGGCTCGTATGGCGAGCATACAGCAATAATCGCTGGCATGCAGAAGAGGTCTTCAACGATCGTCATATTTATCCCACAAAAATGGGTGCAGGGCCCGATCTCTTCGGCGGGACAGAGGCAGCACCCGCTGTAATCAGTAGGTGGGCCGGAAATAGCTTGGCCGTATTTTTCCGGGGTGAAGATAATCGCCTCCATTGGAAAGCACATCAGGGTGGACGTTGGCACACGGATGCGCCGGTTGATGGAGGAGGGATTCTCACATCTGATCCAGCGCTGGCACAAGAAGGTCGTGACGATTTAGGTGTTTTCTATCGAAGCGTGGATAACTGGTTAGCCTGGCGTTCATATAGCGAAGGACAATGGTATGGCGAAGAAATCTTTAATGAAAGGCATGACTACCGAACTCGGCTCACATCAGCTCCAGTAGCAGTTTCTAATTGGGTGGGTCATCGCTTTGCTGTTTTCTTCCGCGGCGAAGATGACCGCTTACATTGGAAAGCACACCTAGGAGGTCGCTGGCACTCAGATGGGCTCTTAGAGGGTGGTGGGATTCTAACTTCCAATCCGGCTGTAGTACGATTAGGAAGTAACGACTTGGGTATTTTTTACCGAACAGAAGGCGATTGGCTTGCATGGCGCGCCTATAGTGCAGGTCAATTGCATGGTGAAGAGGTGTTTGACGAGCGACACACCTCACCAACAAGAATGAGATCAGCTCCTACAGTCCTTGCTGGATGGGTTGGCCATCGCTTCGCAGTATTCTTCCGGGGTGAAGATGACCGCTTGTATTGGAAGGCACACTTAGGAGGTCGTTGGCACTCAAATGCATGCGTCGAGGGCGGGGAGAGATTAAGGTCTCAGCCGTCGGCGGTAGCTTTTGCAACCGCATAATTGGAGTAAACTTGTTGCGAGCACAATAGGCTAATTGATCGATTTGTCTATCCACACTTGTGTAGCTATTTGGCATAACTTTGATTAAAAAGACCGGTAAAACTAAAGGTGACCAAGAATGTATACTTGGTCACCTTTGTTTTATCACATAGTATCCAATTCCCTCAACCTATGAATGAAATATATCATCAGCGCGAATAGTGCTAACGCTCCTGCTTGATGGGCAAGCGCAATAGCGATCTGCACATGAAGAATGACAGTCAAAATTCCAAGCATAATCTGAAAAACGACAAGCCCGAGCAGCCAGTTCAATCCATTCTTGATTTCAAGAGAATTGTTCTGTTTGCGCGCCGTGAAATAAAATATAGTGATCGCAATTAAAACTGCAAATGCGAACCAGCGATGGATGAAGACAATGGTCTGTGGGGTTTCAAAGATATTGATCAATGAATTGAAAAGATTAGGCGGTATTAGTTTTCCAAACATCAACGGCCATGTATCCGAAACGTGACCTGCTTTGAGTCCCGCGGTCATGCCGCCGTAGGTGATTTGGATGATCAACAACACAAAAGAAATCAAAGCAAGCTTGGATGGCAGAGACCATTTTGCGTATTTATCTGGAAAACCATATTTATGCCCAAGTGCAGTCCATAACGCCAAACCAAATAATGTCAGCGCGAGGAGCAAGTGAACTGTTAAATTGAAATGGCTCACGGATGGACGGTCAACGAGTCCGCTGGCGACCATGATCCAGCCTGCGAATGCCTGGGCGATGAAAAGCATTCCCATCACGAAGTAGATGCCAAATTCCCTGAGAGGAATTTTCTGTGTGAATAGAAAGTAGAAAACGGGAATGGCGTACACCAACCCTGCAAAGCGGGCGAGGAAGCGATGGATCCATTCGATGTAGAAAATATATTGGTATTCATCCAGCGTCATGTTGAAATTGATTTGTTGGAACTCAGGTGTATCTTGATATTTTGTGAATTCCTCTTGCCAGGCTTGTTCACTCATTGGTGGAATAGTTCCACTCACTGGATTCCATTCCGTGATTGAAAGACCAGAACGGGTGAGGCGGACGAATCCCCCAAAGACAATAAGAAACGCCACGACGCTGGCAAAAATGAACAGCCAATTCATCACAGCGCGGTGTTGGGTTTGAGGCATGTGCTAAGAACTCCAAATGTAAGGTCGCGGGGATTATAGCATTCGCTTCGCGCTGAGCGGAGGGACCGTGCTCGTCAGTCCCGCAGACGAAGCGCATGTTTGCCAAGATACTTGCGCTTCGTCTGCGCTCCTCAAAGAGCATTCGTCGCTCCGCTCAGCGCGATGCAATAACAAAAATAAAACCCGCCAAAGCGTATGGCGGGTCAGACTAATTATCCTGCTTGTAACTGCAACAGCAGTTGACGATATTGTTCCGCATTGGGTGGGTTCATCAAAAGGATTTGATTGACGACGACCAGTGCTTCTTCCTTCTTATTATTATTGAGCAGGGACTCGGCAACCGCATCCAGTTGCGCGACGGCGTCCGCTAGCCGCCCTGCCTGCTGATAGGCTTGCGCAAGGGCACGACGCAATATTGGATCGTCGGGTCTTTCAGCGAGCAGCTCCTCGATAAATGTGACGCCTTGCTCGCCGCGGCTGCTGGTCTGCAAATAGGAGAGGTAACTTTCGAGTTCCGCGTTCGCCTGTGCAAACTGGCCCATCCTCAGGCTGAGTTCGACCAGATTTTTCCTCACACCTTCATCATCAGGCCGCAGGGTGCGGATCTGTTCGTAGACACGGATTGCCTGTTTCCAATCCAGTCTCTGCATATCAATATCTGCCATGCGCTGCAAAATGTGGACGTTCCAATTGCGGTCGGCATTGGCTTGCTGGATGAAGCGCAATGCGGTGGTGTAAGTCTTGCGCGCCATATCAAGTTCGGCGAGACGATAGGAGATATCCGCCAGGTCGATGTATTCGCGGATCGCATCCTCCACCTGGCCGCGCGCGATGAGCTGGTCAATTAGTTTGGTCCGGGCGGCCATATCCATGGGCGCGAGTTGAATCACGCGGCGCAGCATCTTTGCAGATTGGGCGGCTTCACCACGTACACTGTATGCCTGCGCAACAACGGAATATTTTGCAATGGCTTCCTGTGTGTGAGTCTCGCGTACGAGCAGGTCGCCAATCAATGTGTGGAGTGGTAAATATGTTGGGGCATAAGTCAGTGCCTGGAAGGCTTCATCCATTGCAGAGCGAAGACGGCCTGCACGCGCCAGTTGATGGACATAGTTGATTGATTCAAGAACCTGGCTGGACTGCGCCTGAAGGATGACTTCTGCCAGCGGCATCGGCATATCACCGTCCTGCGACTTGGGCATTTGCTCGCGGGATTTATACAGATGGTTGCGCCAGCTCTTGCGCATGAGCATCCCGTTGATATTGTCGCACAGACGTTTAAGGGATGGCTCATCCGTCTGCATTGCCTGCGCTTCGATCAACGGTTCATACATCTGCCGGATCTCATCCGATTGCTCGGCGGGAACGATCATCGCATCTGCAAGTTTCAACGCTTCGAGATATTCAATGGATGCAGGCCCGAATCGCTCCAGCTTTTGGTTGATCTGCCCCATCAGCAACCGCGCCGCGAGACCGAAGTCATTGTGTTTGACCGCATGCTGCAAATGACGGATCGCAGACTCAAGCCGGTCTCCATTGGATTTGAGCAGACCCAAATCAAAATAGAGGGCGGGGTGATTGAACCCTGCTTCGAGCGCGTGCTCGAGCTCTTCCGCAGCTTGCGTTTCATTGCCTTTGCTTTGCGCGTCGATTGCCTGACCGAGATGCAGCACGACCTTCGTCTGCTCGGAGGATTGCATGGAGAGCTGCCCTGTACCGCGCATAAGTGCCTGCAAACCGCGTCGCTGCTGCTGCGCCGCGCCATCGTCTGTGGTGTATTCGAAGAGAATCTCTGCCAGCCGGGTTAACGCTTTTTTGCGCGCTTCAGCGATCGGGTCCAGCCCTGAATCGGCTTCCTTCTTCGGCTTCTCCAACTGTTTGACTTGTGCCATCGCGATGGGCCCCGTCCCACCTTTAGGACGCAATGGTTTTGGAAGAAGATGACCTGTACGCAGGAGAGTCTGTGCCTGGGCTGCTTCGGCGCTTTCAGGAAGAATCTGGAGCGCCTTGTTTACAAGTTCAGTCGTCTTTTGGGCGTTGCCCGTACGTTGAACAAGACTGGCAACAGCAATATATTCCATAACAGCTTGAGGCTTGTGACCAAGCCGTTCGTGTGCGAGGGCGAGACGTGAATGTGCCAGAACATGTTCAGGGTCAAGGGTTGTGACACGCACCCAGTTCTCAATGGCTTTATCCACATCGCGCTGGTTGAGGAAAAGGTCTGCGGCTTTAAAGGCTGCCTCAATCGCCTCCTTAAGGTGACCGGTACGTTCGAGGAGCTGCGCGAGTTTTTCCATGGGTATGGGATCTTGAGGCGCGATCTGTGCGACGCGCTGATAGATCTGCAGAGCCTCATCAAAGTTGGCTTGCTGGAATAATGCCAAGCCTAAACTGTTAAGAGCCTTTGGGTGATCCGGCATCTCTTGCAGGGCTTTGCGATACGCCGCGGCTGCCTTGCTCCACTCCTGATCCCAGGCAGCTGAGTGGCCTTCGTTCATTGCTTTTTGGAAAACGTCTTCTCGTCCGGGCATGGTTCTATTATAACGTAGAGGGATTAAGGAGTCCGCTAATCTCCACTAATCTTCGCTAATTTTTTAACCCATTCATGTGGATTAGCGAGGATTGGCGGACAATTTATATCTCTTTCATTTCACCCCAGTTTGGACCGTAGCGCGCTTCAGTGGAGAGGGGGATGCTGAGGGGATAGGCATTTGTCATAACATCCTGAATTACCTGTGCTGTTTTTTTCAATTCCTTTTCAGGGCACTCAAACACAAGTTCATCATGCACTTGCAGAAGCATCATGGCTTTCAAGCCAGCTCCTTTCAGTGCAGGAGGGATTTTTAACATGGCGATCTTCATGATGTCTGCGGCAGTACCCTGCACAGGCGCATTGATGGCTTCACGTTCTTCACGGTTCTTCACCTGGACGTTTGCCTTGCTCTGCAATGCTGGGAAATAACGCCTGCGCCCAAGCAGCGTTTCGACATATCCCTGCTGCGCGGCTTGCTTGCGAATCCCATCCAGATATTTTTTAACACCGGGGAATTTCTCGAAATAGGCTTTGACAAACGTCTCTGCTTCGGCGAGTGTTAATTCTGTGGTGCGTGTGAGACCAAATACAGACATTCCATAAATGAGACCGAAGTTGATCGCTTTCGCGTGACGACGCATATTCTTGGTCACCGCTTCAGGTTTGACGCCGTATATTGCTGCGGCTGTTGTGGCATGGATATCTTCATCCGCGCGGAATGCCGCCAACATCCCTTTATCCTCAGCCATGTGCGCGACGATGCGCAGCTCGATCTGTGAGTAATCCACAGAGAGCAATACATTGCCTTTGCCTGCAACAAATCCATGACGAATGCGACGACCCTCTTCCGTACGGATCGGTATGTTTTGCAAATTCGGATTTGATGATGACAATCGTCCAGTTACCGCGCCGATCTGACTATAGGATGTATGCACACGGCCCGTTTCTGAATTCAGCGCGGCTTGAAGCGCATCCACATAGGTTGACTTTATTTTAGAAAGTTCGCGATGTTCCAATATCAGGTCTACAACCGGATGTTTGCCGCGTAACATGTCCAGCACTCCTGCCGACGTGGAGAAATGTCCGCTGGCAGTTTTGTTGCCTCGATCAGGCGGCTCAAGCCCAAGCCGTTGAAAGAGGATATCTGAAAGCTGTTGTGTTGAATTGATGTTGAACGGCTTGCCAACAGACTCAAATACCTGCTTTTCGATCTCAGACATGCGCTTCTCAAGCCGTTTGGATGTTTCTTCAAAGAAGGGCAGGTCAAGCGAGATACCTGTCATCTCCATATCTGCAAGGACAGGTGTGAGAGGCAGGTCGATTTCTTCGAGCAGCTTCTCACCTTTCACGCGTTTTAGTTCTTCTATTTGGAGAGCCATAAGCCGCAAAGGGATTTCTGCATCGGCAACTGCATACGGTGCAACCGACTCAACTGCCACATCTGCCATGCTGATCTGCTTCTTGCCTTTGCCAATCAAATCCTCGATGTGAGTCATCTCTTCGCCAAGTTTCACGAAAGCTAAGTTCTTCAATCCCAGGCTGTGTGAGGCCGGGTCAAGAATGAACTCAGCCAGCATGGTATCGAATGTGAGGGGGGAGACTTTTAATCCATGCTTTGCCAGAACGATGTAATCATATTTTGCGTTGTGTGCGATCTTTCCGATCTTCGGATTGGTCAAAGGTCCTTTGAGCGCAGAAAGGACTTCGTCAAGCGACAGATTTATTCCAGAGTTATGACCTGTTGGAATGTAATATCCTTCGCCTTCTTTTATTGAAAGTGATATACCAACGATCTCTGCTTTCATCTCCTCAGTGGAAGTGGTTTCGGTATCAAATGAGATCACTTTTGCTTTGTTCAGTTCTTTTAGGAGATCAGCAAGTTTCTTATTTGTGTCAATGATTTGAACTTCGATGTTCAGGTTGTTGGTCGGTGAGTAAACGACTTGCGGCTTGTTCACAAACATAGACATCTGCTGTCCGGCTTTTAGAGGCGCTGCTGCTGAGGCAAGAGTTTCTGCACCAGTGAGCCGTTCAAGGGTTTTGAGAAGCGAGCGAAATTCCAGTTCCTTGAAAAAGGATTCGATTGCAGGAAAATCCAATTCCTGTGCTTTCGCGTGTTCAAGATCGAGCCTCACTTTGAGATCTGTTTTGATCTGTGCGAGTTCGCGGCTCAAATACGCATTCTCTTTATTTTGTTCGAGTTTGCCTTTCCAGCGATTTTCAACCTGGTCAATGTTTTGATAAATATTGTCCAGCGTTTTGAATTTTTCCAGCAGCGCCACGGCTGTCTTTTCTCCAACACCTGCGACGCCTGGAATGTTATCAGACTTATCGCCGACGAGCGCCTTGTAATCTACAACCTGAGCAGGAGGAACCCCTAATTTATTAATGACATCTTCATCGGTGACGTAGTTTTGATCATCGCCTGCGAGATAGACTGCTGTGCGCTCGTTGACCAACTGCAATAAGTCGCGATCACCAGTGATGATCTTGACACCAAGTCCTTGACCTGCCGCGATCCTTGCAATCGAGCCGAGAACGTCGTCAGCCTCAAAGCCTTCCATTTCAAGCCGCGGGATATTGAATGCGTCCACCATCTGCCGAATACGACCGATCTGTGGGCTCAAATCATCGGGCATTTTTTCACGCGTACCTTTGTATGCGGGGAATATTTCATCGCGAAAAGTTTTGCCCGTATCAAATGCAACAGCGATGTAATCCGGTTTTTCCTGCTCGATAATGCGGAGCAGTTCACGTGCAAACCCATAGGTGCCAGCAGTAGGCTCGCCTTTGGATGTCTGCCAGCGTGTACTGCTTCCGCCGGCGGTCAATGCGAAATACATGCGGTAGGCTAGAGCATGTCCGTCTATAAGATAAAGTGTGGGGGGCATATCAGTGTCCAGTTATCAGTGAACAGTCGGTGGTTGAGTAGGGGTAAGGTCTTCCCGCCCCGTATCGAAACCACCAGGTTGAATTAAAAAAACAAAACGCGGAGTAATTATACTCCGCGCTTATTGCATAATGTCATTGCGAGGGCTGGTGGTCGAGTAGGGCGAAGCCCGTATCGAGACCAAGCCCGAAGCAATCTCATCTTTGATCAGAAGACTGCCTTGTAAGTTGCGCTTCGACTGCGTTCGCTATCGCTCACTCCGCTCAGCGCGACGTCTATCTTCTCGGCTCTGAGTACCCCTGCCTCGTGCGAGTCTGTTTGATGTAATCTTTTACCAATTGCGGGGGATGTGGCTGCGTCCCACCCATAATCAGATAACCTGGAGCCCAAAAATCACCTGATGGATTCTCCTTCTTCTTGCGTGGGAACTCAATAAAGATCTTCTCGGAAGTTTGCTGGCGCATAATGCGCATCAAATAACCGGGAGATGTTGCAGGCGGAACATTCACAACCCATTGCACATATTCGGGTCGCACAGCCAGATATTCCAACCGCCAGCCGAACGCGATGCATATCTGTGGCAGCCATTCTGAAAGCCGGTCAGACATATCGCCGGTCAGATAGTGTGAGCTAAAACGCGGTACTAATAAACAAGCATAAGTCAGGTTGTAAAGTCCGGGTGAGATTGGTTCGAGCATCACGCGGCCGGCCACTTCAGTGATCGAGTGCGGGCGGGTCTCGTCTAACTCGCCAGGCATCGGTCTGCGGATTGGCGTTTCAGGTCGCGGTCGTGATTTCGAAGGCATGGTCGCGTCGAAATCCTGGACAACGTGCTCAACAGTCTGTTCGTTATTTTGATTGGACACCAGTAAATCATTCACGCGCACAGCGGGTGAACTTTCACGGCTGTACTGACTTGAACGCGATGGGGAGGGACGTGTACCCCACTCTTCTTCATTTTCCATCTTGCTCACAGTTCCATCTGGAATCGGTGGAGGAACATCTGAAAGAATATCTGAGATATTTGGAAAATCAATATTCTCACTGTCTTCATCCAGATACTCTGTGGGCGCATCATATGAAGCCCGCATCTGTTTCTGTTCAACAGGCGTTTCCAACCCCTCAGCACCCGGTATCGACAGCGATTGCGCCAACTGACCAGCCTGTGTGCGGATGGTGCTGAACGGAGTCTCAGCATCAAAGACCAGAGCCAGCACCACGTCATCTGCGATGCGCGTGGCGTAAAGCATGTGTTCGGCTTTCGTAGCTTCTAAACGAACGAAACGCAGAAGGTCACTGCCTTTTTGTCCATCCCAGTGGCGGGTGACTGTGACAGCTAATTCTTTTGCCGCGCCTTGTGAAAGCTGACCGGCATATGCCCATAAGTTATCTCCGCGCGTGATCAATGCCGCCTGTGCCGATGACTCGAGCGTGAGACGTGTGAGATGCTGTGCAGCCTTGGTCACATCCTGCAGCCACGGAAGTGCAGGATTGCTCATCTG
>JAKEFL010000303.1 GCA_022616105.1 Anaerolineae bacterium
AGATATTCTGCGCAAGCCAGGTCTTCATCCCCATGTTCAGGTGCATATTGGCCCGTAATTACAAAGGTCACTGTTTCTGGTGCAAGCTCTCGAATAAAGCGTACAGTTGCATTTGCAACAACGAGACTTGCTGCGAGCATTGTTTGCGCGTTGATGCTCTGTACGATTCCCTGTGTGCCTGCGCCTGTGCGCTGAACAATGATCTTTCCATTCAAATCCAACATATTTGTTTGAGTGGGTGAGTTGCCGAAATCGAATCCATCAGGAGGCAAACCGCCGACCTCCCCGCAAGCCAGTGAGTCTGGAATCTTTTCTTTGAATTGCAATGCCTCTTTCACTTTGCTGACGGGATATATTTCTTTCGCGCCTCTTGAGAAAGCAAATGCAGCATTTGTAAATGCGCGGATGACATCAATCACTACAACAACACCAGTCGCTTCATGGCAAGTTTCAAGATTAGTGTAGTGAAATTTCATAAAGCGTGCTTTACGACATAGGTTCTTGCAAGAAAGTCATATATCGTTTGATGTTTCCTGGTCAAGAGAAGACTCGCGATGTTCAACCCAATTAATATATAAACAAGACTAAAGCCATGATTGATCAAGACAGAAGCAGCTTGCGGGGAAAAGGAGATCTGCCAAATGAGCGTGTGAGAGAGTTCCCACGGGATAAATTTTAGCAAGGTGCGAGCAAACGATCTCCAGAAGCTAATTCGATGTCCGTTGTAATCTGTCACTTTTAGTCCCACTCGCTGCTTTCCCCACGTGGCTTGCTGATTGGCAGATTCACGGATGGCAAAATAAAGAGTGACAGGTAATGTAATGAGCAAAAATGCCGTTACCTGCGCACGAACCCGATCCGTAAACAGCAAGTCATTTAGACCGAATAGCGAGTTGAGCAACAAAATTAATAATGTAATTGCTGCCAAATAGAACAAGATAATCACATAGTCAAGCGCGAAGGCTTTTGCTCTTTGCCAGAATCGCGCATAAGTTTTCGTTTGGCTATCGTTCATGAATAAGTGACCAGGATTTGTATTGCCTCTTGCGGATTTTCATCCAATAGCTGATATGCTTTTTCTGCCTTTTCAATCGGGAACCGGTGTGTGATCCACTTTTCGGGTTTGATTCTTTCCAATGCCTTCCACGCGACCTCAAAGCGACGCGCTTTGTCCCAGCGCGCTGACAATTCAGGCGCAATCGTGCTGACCTGAGATGAGATCAACTTGATGCGCGAGCGATGGAACGCGCCGCCCAGATTAACTTCCGCTTTCTTTTCGCCATACCATGAGCCAATGACAATGCGCCCTGAAAAGCAGGTGAGGGCGAGCGCGTCGTCAAGTGCAGAGGGGTTGCTAGATAGTTCAAATGTTAGGTCGAACTTTTTCTGCGTGTAGGCAGGCTGATTTCTTTTTGCTCCATCAATAGTGTTATCTTGATTAGTAAGCATGTTAACTGAATTAGGATCAAATGAATTCGTTATGCCAATCTCTTGCGATGCTTTGCGCCGCAGCGCATAAGGATCTGCTGTGACAAGTGTTTCGAGAGGGAATTCATTCAATAATGAAGTAGTGAGTAAACCAACCACACCTTGTCCCAGCACCAAAACATGTTCACCCAAAATCGGCGCGCCGTCTTGCACTAAATTAACGGCCGTTTCCATGGTGGGTAAAAAGCAGGCGGTTTCATGGGAGAAGGAATCGGGAACTGGGAATAAGCAATCAAGAGTTGTAATAAAGTGCGATGTGTGAGGTTGAAAAGAAAATACAACTTTATCGCGCCAGGACCTGTCCACTTGCTTACCAGTTTCCCTGACGACCCCAACACACGCATACCCATACGCCAGCGGATATTTGAAGTCGCCGCGCAAACTCAATATAACGGAGTCAGTTTCAACGTCACGCGGAAATCGGCCCTGATAGATCAGCATCTCTGTCCCGGCGCTGATCGCCGAACAAATTGTCTCCACCAGAACATCGTCCGCGTCCAGAGCAGGAAGAGTCTCCTCGCGGAGTTCCACTTGTCGCGGCGCGGTAAAGTACAATGTTTTTCGTTTCACTTTCTCCATTTTACCTTTTACTTACCGACACCTCGGCCTGCTAAAAGTAACCCAATGCCACCAATCAGGATATCGCGTCCGCGCATTAAGAGTGTTACGCTGATCGCAGAGGTCGCTGAAATCCCAAACAGGCCAAGTGCAAATACCTGGCTTGCCTCCAGCGCCCCCAACCCACCTGGCAATGGAGCAAGGAGTGAGAGCCAGCCTGCCGTCCATGCTGAGACGGTTTGCCAGAATGGCAACTGGATTTGTACAAAATAGGTGATGAGCGCAAATTCACTTACCATGCCCGCACCTGCGCAAAGCGATATGAGGACAGCGAATAACAATGACGACAAATGCCGGCGACAGAACGAGCCTGCCAAACGTTCGGAGGCGGCCACAAAACGTACTGCTTTTGAATCCTTTTTAATAAAAGATACACTGCGCAATGCAGCAGATATGGGATACTTTTGCTTATACAACAGGATGATATGAACAGGGGGCCACAGACACAGGATGACCAGCCCGCTTAGACTCAGCCATGAACTGCTTCCGTTTGTCGAGAGGATCCCCGCCTGAACAATCGCCGTTAAACCGAGCGCGAGCAAAAAGAAATTTGCCAGCAATTCAAGCAGTTTATCCAGAATGACTGATGCCGTGGCATGCATGTATGTAAATTTGTATTTGCGCTGAAGATAAAATATTTGAAGCGGCTCGCCGCCCACATGCGGACCGAGGGTGAAGTAACTGACTCCAAACACCGCGATACGCACCAACAGCAACGGAACATATGCAACGAGTTTATTTTCCGCGCGGACGATAATCCACCACCGTAACGTGATCAGCGCGTAAATGAACAGGTTCAATCCAAATAAAACCGCGATTTGCCATAGCTGCAATTGACGGAGTGTGTTCCATATTTCATCCAGCGGCGCGTTGCGCAAAGCGAAGTAGAGGAGCGCGGCAAGAGTGAGGTAAACCGCGAAGGCGCGAAGAACGCGAAGTGATTTTGTTTTTTCCCCGCCTTTGGCAGTCTCTCCCATTGAGAGAGGGGAGGGCGAATTCACAATAATCTTTCTCCTTCGCCCAGTGGTGGATTCTCGATCAATTGCGCCATCTCTTTCAGCACAGCCTGATGAATGACTTTTGTTTCTGTTGTGCCTAACTCTTTTGCATAAATTGGTTTTCCAATTTGCACGCGCGCACTGACAGGTTTAACTTTCAGCACCGTGTAAGCCAGCAACTGTAATGCAGCGGCGAGTTTCTCCTGTTCCCTTTTCGTCTTGCTGAGCCTCGTCAGCCAGTGATATGCAGCTTTCGCCCACACGACACCCCGAACTAATACCGGCACGATCGCTGTTTCAGGAGCCAGGCGGATAAATACGCCTGCGCTGTCTGTCCATGATTGTAACGACTCTACTGCGTCGTTATGGATATCCGGGTCTGGCTCGATATGACCCGCAGGAAAGGTAAGCGCCGCCCCGCCATTCCGCAAGTGGGTGCTGACCTTTCGGATAAGAGAGATGCGGGAAGACTCGTCATCGTGTAAATAAAATAGTTGATTGGATGTGTA
The DNA here is from genome assembly GCA_022616105.1 of Anaerolineae bacterium. Classification (GTDB taxonomy): domain Bacteria; phylum Chloroflexota; class Anaerolineae; order Anaerolineales; family Villigracilaceae; genus Defluviilinea. The sequence continues at coordinate 3,614 of JAKEFL010000303.1, forward strand.
GGGCAATGCCTCAAGAAATGGACGTTGGAACGCGATGATCTTTAAATCAGGACGATTCAACGCAGCAAATAATGAAAGTGTATCACTCATGCCCGGGTGATTGGATAAAGCCAAAAAAGCGGAATCAGGGATACGGTCCCGACCAAAGATGCGAATGTCACGGACGTAATGGCGCAGAGCCAGACGCGAGGCGCCGACTAATCCGTGGATACCGATCGCTGAGTCAAATTCCGCTATCTGATGAGCAAATGTTTGCGCGGGCTTAATAAAAAGTTTGCGCGAAAGACGCGCGAGAAAAGGTCGGTTTTGCCAGCCGAAGGAAGAAACGAGGTCATCTAAATTAATTTGGGTAAGGGCAGAGACGTTGGATGGCAGCATTTGGATCCCATGAGAAGTGTAATGAATCGTTTTCATAAATGTTCGTTGATCATGACCTGTCACATCTGGTGGATTAGACTGGTAATGTAGAGCCAGCTCCTTTTGGCGTCAGTCGTGCATACACATCCCCTGAATTGCTATCGCGTGTCATGCGCTGGAGTTGTGTGGTCATGGCTTGGGGGCTAAGCCAAACTTGCGAACGCAGCCTGGGGAATTCACTCACTCTCCAATTGTATTCGTAATTACCCAATTGACTCAGCCGATCAATACAGCCTAACGCTGTTTCAATCGTTGCGGGGATGTATTCAAACGAGAGCGCTGGAAGTGCCTGCGATAGGCCTTTAAGTACATCCAGCTCTGCGCCTTCGACATCGATTTTGCAGAAAGCTGGCTTCCCATATTGGGCGATGAGGGCATCGAGGGTTGTCACTGTAACAGGAATGTGCTCCTGCCAGCGCGCCCCGGCAAATCGCGGTGTCTTTTGGACCTTGGATAACCATTCATGCGAAAGTGTTGATATGCTTGGGGTGAGACGGCTAATCCAAAAGGTCCCCTCACCAGGATGGGCTCCAACTGCCTGTTCGATCAGAACAATATTCGGACGATTGCCATACAAGCGGCGCAGCCATCTCATCGCTGCGGGATTTGGTTCAAGTGCAATAATGTGAGCGCCGAGTTGAGACCAGGCGCGAATGCGGTCGCCGAGGTGCGCGCCCAGATCGAAGCACAAGTCGCCCGGCTGAATGAACGGAGTGTAAATCTGAGTCAATGCTCTGTGATGAAAAGGCAGACCATAGTAGATGAGAAAGGAGAGACTGAAGCCCAGAGAATTCTGAATTGAACTAAGGAGATTTTGAAATAACACGAGAAACCATTTACAGAATCCAACGTCGTCATTGCGAGGAGGGCTGGTGGTTGAGACGCAAGCAGTCGAAACCCAGCCCGACGAAGCCGCGTAGCGTCCAACACAGTGAGGGACGCTTCGCGGCTTCGCCCTAACTGGCCCGCAATGACGGTTCATATACTTACTCCGGTTCGATGGAGAAGTGTAATGGGTAGCCTTCCAATCCCGCAGCGAAGTGAGCTTTGTTGATGCGTTTCTCAGCTTCGGTCTTGGAAAGTGTTTGAACATAGGCTGTGCCGTAAACATGAGCAGTCAACATGATCTCGGCCGCTTTGGGATTTGACAGGTAGAAGAAAGTCTTCAGTACATGAACAACAAAATCCATGGGTGTGACATCATCATTGTGGATGATGACACGGTAAAGCGGCTCAAGTTCGGTCTCTTCTTCCTGTTCTTCGATGATCTCAATTTCGGGCGCGGTTTGTAAGTGCATTTCTATATACGGATTTTTTCTGCTTTTAGATTTATTGTGGTCAAAATGAATTGCGCTGGTTAATTCAGCGCTTCCAACTCTTCCTTCGTAAGTTCGATGTCCACCGATTCGAAATTTTCCCTGATATGCTGAGGATTGTATGACATCGGAATAGTGATCACGCGCGGCTGAGAGATGAGCCATGTCAGTGCGATCTGATAAGGCGTCGCGTTGTGTGCATCTGCAATCGATTGAAGTGTCCGATTTACGTTTAAACGTCCCTTATCTACAGGTTCATAGGCTGTGAGCAGGATATCGTTCTGCTGACAATATCCCAGCACGCCATTGTTTACGTATGAGCGATCTGAGAGACTGTAGGGAACCTGGTTTGTGATCAGGGGTGTTTCAGATAAAGCCTGTGATTCTTTTAGAAGTCTGAGATTGAAATTGCTGACGCCGAGATGCCTTACCTTGCCATCTCGTATAAGTTTGTTGAGTCCGCGGAAAGTCTCTTCCAGCTTCAAGCCCGCCTGCGGCCAGTGGATGAGATACAAGTCAATGTACTCCATCTTGAGTCGTCTGAGGCTATTTTCGCAGGCTTTCAATACATCATCATATTTTAGATGCGATGGCATGACTTTCGATGTGATAAATAATTTACTGCGATCCGCACGTGATTCGCGAATCGCCTGACCAAGCAATTTTTCAGTGTGACCTCCTCCGTACATTTCGGCTGTATCGAAGTGAGTGTAGCCGACCTCAAGCGCGGATTTTATTGCAGCCAGTGAAACGGAATCAAGCTTCAAGTCCGCGTAGGATCCGCCGCCGATTTTCCAGGTCCCAAAACCGAGTTTGGGAATCGAGAGATCATGTAATATTTCGTATTTCATAGTGTAGGCATTATTCGTAGTGACGACTCTGCGAAGCGTCCCTATGGGGTCAGTCGTCGCTAAAAAGCGACTGAAGTCGCTACTACATGTTTATGACGTTTTTATGATTATAGCATTATGAAATTTGTTTCTTAGCCAGGGGCAATGTAAAACAGAATGTTGCACCTTTCCCTTTTTCCGATTCCACCCAAATGCGCCCACCGTGCACTTCTATAATGCGTTTGACAAGCGCAAGCCCGATCCCTGTGCCTTCGCTGGTTGCATCAAGCTTGTCAAACAGACCGAATATTCTCTGGTGAAATTGTGGAGCAATCCCAATGCCGTTGTCTCTGACGAAGAACACTCTTTCGTGATTTTCCTCGCGCATCCCGATCTCAATGCGCGACTCCGGCTGCTCGCTGGAAAATTTAGCGGCGTTGTCTATCAGGTTTTGCATTACTTCAACCAGCCGTGCCCGGTCTCCATGTACAACTGGCAAATCATCCTGAATTTCCACTTGGGTATTGCCCGCCATCAAACGTCCTCGCGTTAAAGCCAATGCTTCATCGACGATCTTTTCAAAAGGAACATCTGATGGAGGGTTCATAAGACGCCCGATGCGCGAGAGCTCCAGCAGTTCATTCAGGAGGCGCTGCATTTTTTTGGTTGCTTCACTGATCCGTTCCAGATCGCCTTTGAATTTTTCGGTGTTGCCTGAGCGGGCATCTGCTTCGAGCAGACCAACAAACCCGCTGATTGTAACCAACGGACTCTTGAGATCATGCGAGACGGTATACGTAAAGCGTTCCAATTCGCTGTTTTTTGCTTCCAACTCTTTAATAACATTTTCACGCTCGGCTTCCACTCGTTTGCGTTCGTTTAGTTCACGCTGTGCTTTTGCAAGAGCTTCATCAATTTTGCGCAGCGACTGGCTGATCAAAATTGTGGACACAAGAATATAGACAGTCTGTGCCGTCCAAAAAGTGAGAGGAGAAGTTGGTGTGGATTGTGGCAACATGCCGTTTTGTCCGAGTATGAGAAATACTGCGCTGGTAAAAATGCTGAAGAGACTCCACCCAATTGCTGCGCGCCAGTTCAGGATCAGCCCGGCACAGATCACAACCACCAGATAGCCCATAAAGGCAGGGTTGTTATAGTCCGCGCCGTAGAACATGGCGACCGTGAATAATGCCCATAACGCAAACACGATCATTGTGCCGGTGGATCGTATATATCCCCAATTGACCATTTGTTTCAATAACAGCAGTACCAGCACAAACGGAACAATGATTATGACGCGTCGATATCTCACCTCTGGTTCAATGGGAGCGAAAAGTCCATACAGCACTGCCCCAATAATAAATACCCATAGAATGATGTTCAACAATGTCGCCGCGCGGGATTTATCTTCATCGCCCTCAAAGACTGGCGGCGCGAGCCAGCGGCGAATATTTGAAAGCATACAGACACTCCTGATGGCTAAGGCGAACGTATCAGTTCAACAGGTCAGAGATGCTTATACAACAACTTTTATTTTGATGCAACTCGACAGCGCCTCATACGAGACGGATGGCTGGTTCCGTTATATGGGCTATTCCCCAATCTGTTAGTTCTGCTTAAAAAGGATTGTGGCTCGTGAACTCTTCCCAGCCTAGCTCAGTGGGATATTGATATTCCCGCCAATGTTTGATCAGACCAGCCTCTATTTTCACCACCACAATGCCGTGATAGCGTCCATGCATCTCAAAGGTATATTCTCCGAAGCCAATCTGTTCCTGCTCGTTGAACGCCAGATGATGCCAGGTCATTTTCATAGGAATGTCTGTGCCATGATCTCCGCCGAAAAATTCATAGAGCTCATCGCGCCCGTGATGGAGTTGTTTCTCTGGCGGCTCGACGTAAATCCCGTCCTCGCTGAAACAATCGGCGGATTTACGCGCGTTGCCTTCATTCCAGCCGTCTGCGATGGTTTGCATGAGTCGTTCAAATTCGGTTTCTGTCATCGATAAGTTTATTTGCGTCAGGGTTTAGCCACTGAGTCACAGAGACACTGAGAGAAAAAGACTCCGCGACTCTGTGTCTCTGTGGCAAAATCTTGAGGCTTTTACAATAGATTTATTTTCACTTTGCCAGTGAACTAATAAAGTCCAAATCCAATTCCCCTTTCGCACCCCAGCCTTTAGTCCCCTCGGGAATTTCGGGGCGGAATTTTTCGTACAGGCCATATGCTTCTTTTTCCAGTTGTTTGGGTGTATATGCTTTTGCGAGCTTTTCCATCGCTGTGCGCACTTCGTCTAGATCATCACCAAATTTCTGTTTCAAGTATCTTTCAACACTCTCCACATCAATTTCCTCTCCTTTAATTGCGGCGCGTAATCCATGCGAGGTTTTGATCGCTGGAACACCTCGTCCAAGTATCTCAATGAACTCCACCTTGACAGGCTTTTCTTTCTTTTTCTCTTTTTCTTTCTCCTCTTCTGTTTTCTCTTCATAAATCCCCAACCGCCGCCCTTTGGACTGTGCATTGAGTCCAGCTATCGCTTTGCCGAAGGTAAGTGCTTCATCTTTTTTATATCCCATTCTTTCTGCGACAACTGCCGCCCAGAGAGTCAACACAGGGGCACGATTGATCTTGATTTTCTTGCTTGCCATTTGAGTTGTTCCTCTATTACATAAACACGAATATCAGATGCTAAGAAGAAATGTGTTATTTCCATACTACCAACACGTGATTCGAATCAAAATAAAACCTGCTTCCTGCCGGAAATAGGCTTTACTGTTTATATAACCTACCGAAGCACATTAACTTCTCGCTGAATTCGATCTCCTATTTCTGCTTCTGCCACTTCGAGATCATAACGAACTTGCAATCTCATCCAAACTGCGGCGCTTGTACCGAAATAGCGCGCCAACCGCATAGCAGTATCTACTGTTACAGCGCGCTGTCCGTGAATGATCTGGTTGATACGAATCGGTGAAACGCCAATATCGTTTGCAAGACGATACTGGGTCAACCCAAGAGGTTTCATGAAATCCTCGAGTAATACTTCGCCAGGGTGGATGGGGGAAAGTGTAGTACCCATATGTTTTGCTCTCATTCGTGATAGTCAACAATTTCTACGCTTTTAGCTTTGTTATTCGTCCATTCGAAACAGATGCGCCATTGATCATTAATTCGGATGCTATATTGGCCCGCACGGCTGCCCTTGAGTTTTTCAAGCTTGTTGCCGGGAACGGCTCGAACATCCTGCAAATTTTCTGCATCATCCAAATAAAGCAACTTACGGCGGGCGGTTCTTTGAATATCCGTTGGCAGTTTTTTAGAGACCTGACCAAGAAATATCTTTTCAGTCTCTTTCGAGGCAAAGGACTCAATCACCTCTAAATATTATCGCGAGGCGATAATATTGTCAAGCGAAATGGTTTCGCACGCTATGGCTGTTGCAAAGTCAGGCATTTCTCAACGCGAATGCCGCGAATTTACGAATGGCGCAAATAAAACCAAGAAAATTCGCGTAATTCGCCCATTGGC
>JAKEFL010000304.1 GCA_022616105.1 Anaerolineae bacterium
CTTCAAACTCTTCTATCTCAGAGTAAAGATCACCGAGGCCGGTCAGAATCAATGACTCAGCGCGCTGATTGTGACTATTGCGTGCGCATGCAAGGCCATTTTCGTATGCTTCAGATGCAAGTTCATATTCACCAAGTTGATGATAGAGAACCCCTAGATTGTTTAATGTATCTGCCTGGGAATATTGATTCTTCTCTGCCTGCCATATCTTCAACGCTTCACGGTATAAAGTTTTGGCAGAAACAACCTCACCGACTGCCGCGTAGACCATGGCTGTCTCCCCCAGTAACATTGGAATACTGCCTGTCTCTTTCAGTTCAGTATATAGCGACAAAGAATGTTCAAGTTCTGCAACTGCGCTACGAGACCGACCCAGGCGAAAGAGATTTAGACCTTTAAGTCTCAAGGCTTCGGCATAAAGAGGCTGAAGAGCAGGGTCAGGCTCTGCCAACTGCAAAGCCTCTTCAATGTCTTTGATGGAAGCATGATAGTTTCCCAAAAGGCGCAGGGTATGGGCACGCCTCGTCAGAGCAAGAGTGAGGTCAGGGATCCTGTCATTTTTACGATAAATAGACACAGCCATGTCAAGCAAAGGACTGGCATCCTGCAAGTTGCCTTTCGCTGCCGCCATCATTCCTCGCAAAGAAATCAATCCAGGACGAGTCCGGGCAATGGCTGGAGGTAAGCTATTGATCCAACCTTCCAATGTGACAAGAGCATTTTGCAGCATCGCGGTGCCAGCCCGCTCGATTACTCCCGCCAAAGTATCATAATCACCCAACTGCTTGCAGGTGAAGTAAGCTTTTTCCCACTCACCCACCTTTTCATAGGCTTTGACCATCCTTTCGAGAATAGGCTGTATTTCATTGGGGCGTTCTTTTTTTAGACATATCTGCAAAAAATCGCGAAAGAGAGGATGATATCGAAGCCAGCGTCCATCTGAGCCAAGAGGAAGAATAAACAGGTTTTTCTCGAGGATCAGGCTCATGAGGGTGTACCAGTTTTGAGGCTCGGAATGAAAGGGACCCAGGACAATCTCGCAAAATTCCGCGCTGAATTCCTCAGGGAACGAGGTCCGCATAAGAAATTCGCGTACATGCTCAGGCTGCTGATCGAGCACTTGATGACCCAGATAGGCAAACGCATCGACGCCCGAGATGCGCGCCGCGCCCGGCAGGCCCGAAAGCACGATGCCCGTAATCCAGCCGCCGGTTTGGTCAACAAGTTCCTGAGCGGCATCGTCTGAAAGATGTTGACTATGATTCTGTGAATAGAGCGCCTGCACTTCGCGGGGAATAAATGCCAGTTCATCCTGATTGAGACCAGCCACCTGTTCGCGCGCAACCATCAAGGTCACGTCGTCCAGGACAGGCAGCGTGCGTGAAGAGATGATGAGATGACAATTTTCGACCACCAGTTCAAGGAAACGATCCAGCAGGGAGGAAATAACCGGAACATCATCCAAAAGATGGTAATCTTCAAGGATCAGGAGAAAATCCTCTTCCACCTGCTCATAAAGTTCATTGGTCAGTGTGACCAGAAACGATTCCGCGTCCTGCTCAATGGACTTCAATCGATTCAACTGGAGCCGCGATGTTTTGCCAACATTTGGGAATCGTTCCGCCAGGGATGCGATCAAATATGCCATAAACCTTTGAGGATCGCGGTCAAGCTGGTCAAGCGAAAGCCAGCAGACCGGCATATCGATGGTATGTGCCAGGTCAATTAAGAGCGAAGTTTTACCATACCCTGCTGGCGTGGAAAGGAGGACAAGTTTATTATCCAGCAAAGCCTTAAGACTCTCCAGCAAACGCGGGCGGGAGAGTAATTCGTGGCGGCGATGCGGAAGGATGATCTTTGTCTTGCTGATAGGGATGGATTTGGTTGACATTCGTTCAGATGAAACTGCTCTTATTTTATGTGTTTCTTGAAGATTTTTCATCTGAATTTCATCACAATTTTGCCAGTGACTGGTTCTGGTTATATTTCAAATAACAATGAATTAAGTATCTACTTTAACACTGTACCGCTATATTGGTTATTTTGGGAGGAATTTAACGAAGAAGATATGTTTCATTCTGTTTCATGTAACACTTCGAGCATACGCGCATGGATGCCGGGCGCCGTGGCAAGAATGGATTGAGGCGGAGATATATAATCATCGCCACCCTCCACATTTGTAACTGAAGCTCCCGCCTCTTCACAGATCAAGCCGCCTGCTGCTACATCCCAGGGATTGAGTGCCACTTCCCAAAAACCATCAAAGCGGCCCGCGCCTACATACGCAAGATCTAGTGCTGCAGAACCGAGTCGGCGCACACCGCGTGACAGTTTCCCGAACCTCACGAAGTTGGCAAAGTTATCCTGTGGGGTATCCCAGGCATTGTAAGGAAAACCTGTAACAAGAAGACTCTGCTGAAGCTCTGTTGTGGTCGATACGCTTAAACGACGCCCATTGAGATATCCTCCTTTGCCGCGTTCGGCAGTGAACATTTCATCACGCATCGGATCGTAAACAACACCTAATATTAAACTCGCGCTGAGCGGAGCCGTGGGCGCAGACGAAGCGCCAGTACGTGAAGCGTAGGCAATGGAAACACAAAAGATCGGGATGTGATGTGCATAATTCACCGTCCCGTCCAATGGATCTATATACCAGATATGCTGATCGTTACCCTGAATGACGCCGCTCTCCTCTGAAAAGATATGATGATCAGAAAAGTCCTTTTGAATTTTTTCAAGCAAAAATGCTTCTGATTGATGATCCACTTCGGTGACAAGGTCTATCACACCTTTATAGTTCACCTGATGTTCCTTTTCATAACCAGCGCGCAGGATTGCGCCTGCTTCACGCGCGAGGTTTTCAATATAAGACAATGTAGGTTGCATCTATTCACCTTTTCATTTAACCACCAATACACGAAGATACCGAGAAAAAATTAAATCTCCATGACTCCGTGTCTTTTCGTTTTAACTTGAGAATTTATTTTTTCAGTTCTTCGAGCGTTTTGTAAATATCATAAAGTTCGGTCTGGATCTCATCCCGGTCGCGCATGGATTGTTGTAACAAGGCTTCGAAGGCGGGCTTTTGATCATGCGGCAGAGTGGGCAATAATCGTTCAGCGCGTGCGATCTGCGTATTCTTATGACGCAGTTTATTTTCGAGCCGCGTGCGATATCCATTATAGAACCTTTCCATATCGAGTGGGTGCGGTTGTGTGAATGGCTGTTGTGTGACCAGCTCCGCGACCGTCAGCAAAAAGTCTTCCGTATCGATGGGCTTTTCCATGAAGCGCGCCGCCCCGAGGCTCAATGCAAAATCCTTGTCTTCGGGGGTCACATAAGTTGCTGAAAGGAAAACCACAGGGATGGAACGAGTTTCTGAATTAAGGCGCAGTTTCTGAACAAATGCATAACCATCCATCTTTGGCATCAGGATATCCGTAATAATCAACACAGGTCTTTGACGTGCAATCACTTCCAGCGCCTCCTCTCCATTGCGCGCGGTGATCACTGCATAGCCCTTGAACCGCAATGTGACTTCGAGCAGTTCAAGAACATTTGGGACATCTTCAACGATCAAAATGGGACCATATAATGTGCTCATATCATCATTTTAGCCGCGTTCTAAATGAACAACAAGAGCGTCTCGCTTCGATTTACTCAGCGCAAGCCTTCTTTGACATGAAGATGCTACCGTCCGATTTGCATGATCCAATCTGACGAGGTTACTGTTCTCGCAGGGTCTGCCCCCTTCGGGGATGCTCCGCGAAGACCCTGCGAGAACCACATCAAAGAAATAAC
>JAKEFL010000305.1 GCA_022616105.1 Anaerolineae bacterium
AGCCCGAAACCAAACGTCGTTCATTCGACAACAATCGTAAGGAGTGGTACTTTGCCCGAAATAAAAAATGAATCTGCGTTTGTCAGCGTGAATCAGCGTCCCAAATTTGAAAGTATCAGTCAGGTATTCAATAAAGCCATATAGTTTGGAGTAGAAAATGGAATATAAACTTTTGATTGATGGTCAATGGGTCAACTCAGGCGCGATGATGGAAGTAAAAAATAAATATGATGGCAAGGTGATTGGCATCTTGCCAACTGCGAGTAAAGAGAATGTAGATGCAGCGATTGATGCCGCTGAACGCGCTGAAGATACAATGGCAGATATGCCCGCATATAAACGCGCTGAGGTTCTCCTGAAAACCGCTGCACTTTTAAAGGAACGTGCTGACGATATGGCGAAGACCATCGCGGCTGAAGCAGGCAAAGCGCTCAAGTTTGCCCGCGCAGAAGTGGACCGCGCCATCAGCACGTTCACGATTGCATCCGAAGAAGCCAAACGTTTGCATGGCGAAACAATTCCTCTGGATGCTGTCCCGGCAGGCGAAGGATATGTCGGTTTCTGGACTCGCCGTCCCGTAGGTGTGATCGCGGCGATCAGCCCGTTCAATTTTCCCCTCAACCTGGTTGCCCATAAAGTGGCTCCTGCCCTTGCTGCAGGCAACACGATTGTGCTCAAGCCTGCCTCGACCACTCCTCTTGCAGCAGTGAAGTTATGTCAGATTCTACAGGATGCAGGCTTGCCCGCAGGCGCGATCAATTTGGTAGTGGGTTCGGGCGGCACAGTGGGCGAGTGGCTTGTCACGGATGAGCGCGTGGATAAAATTACGTTCACTGGCTCTCCAGATGTTGGACGGCACATCCTCTCAGTCGCGGGAATCAAGAAGGTCACGCTTGAATTAGGTAATACATCACCGGTTGTTGTCGCACCAGATGCTGATCTGGATTTCGTCGCCAAGCGCTGTGCGGTTGGCGCGTTCTATAATTCGGGACAGGTTTGTATTTCCGTTCAACGTATTTACAGCGAGAAGAAGGTTTACGAGCCATTCTTAGAAAAATTTGTTAAAGCCACCGAAGCGATGATCGTGGGTGATCCGCTTGATGAGCGCGTGGATGTAGGACCGATGATCGATTCAAAGGAAGTGGATCGAATTGAAGGCTGGGTGAAAGAAGCGCAGACTTCGGGCGCGAAGGTGTTGACTGGAGGCAAACGCGATGGGACAGTTTATTATCCAACTGTGCTGGCTGATGTGGATGATGAAATGAAAGTTGTCTCAGAGGAAGTGTTTGCTCCCGTTGCCTCTGTCATTTCAAGTGATGATTTTGAGTCTGCGTTGAAACAAGCGAACGATACAAAGTTTGGTTTGCAGGTTGGCGTCTTTACCAATGATGTGAATCGTGTATTCAAAGCAGTAAAGCGTTTGAACTTCGGCGGCGTTATTATCAACGACACACCCAACTTCCGCGCCGACCATATGCCTTACGGTGGCAACCGTCAAAGCGGATTAGGCCGTGAAGGCGTCAAGTTTGCGATGGAAGATATGACCAATATTCAGCTGGTGGCGATTCGATTGAATTCTTAAGCCGCCTAATATCTTGTTTCAGAAACACTCCGTTGGTCGAGTAGCCCCGCTGGTTTTGCGGGGCATATCGAGACCAACAGGTATCAAGATTATTATTGTTATAAAAGATTCTTTAGTTACGAGTGGTCTCGACACCTGCGCTTGCGCCAGGTGCAAGTGTATGCCCTTCGCTGCCGCTCAGGGCTACTCAACCACCGACTTACTCTGAAGAGGAGATCATAAATGAACTACAAACTCTGGATTGATGGCAAGTGGGAAGATACAAAGGGCGGAAGTGTTATGTCCATTGAAGACCCTACAACTGGAAAGGAAATTGCTGAGGTAATTGATGCCAGCCGCGAAGATGTGGACCGCGCCGTGCAGGCTGCCAAGCGCGCCTTTTATGATGGGCGCTGGTCGAAGAAGGCTCCTGGTGAACGTTCCAAAATCATCTGGAAGCTGGCTGACCTTCTCGAAGCCAACGCCGAATCACTTGCAAAACTTGAGTCTGAGAATACGGGTAAGCCTTATCAATACGTCAGTCTCGGCGGCGATATTCCTTTTGCTGTGGACAACTTACGCTTTTTTGCAGGCGCAGCGCGCGATACGCATGGCTCACATGCAGGTGAGTTCATGCCTGGCTATACATCGATTTATCGACGTGAGCCCGTGGGTGTTGTTGGTCAGATTGCGCCGTGGAATTATCCATTGATGATGGCAGCATGGAAGATAGGTCCCGCGCTGGCAGCAGGTTGTACGATCATCCTCAAGCCCGCGCCTGGCACACCTCTCACCACATTGATGTTTGCCGAACTTATTCAAGAGGCAGGTATTCCTGATGGTGTAGTGAATGTCATTTCTGGCGGCAATGACGCGGGTCAGGCGATTGTTGAGCATCCTGATGTGCGCATGGTCAGCCTCACAGGCTCAACAGGCACAGGGAAGAAAATTATGAAAGCAGCCGCAGATACCCTCAAGCGCGTTCATCTTGAATTAGGCGGCAAGGCTCCCATCATCGTGTTTGATGACGCGGATCCCGAATTGGTTGCCGCGAAAGCCTCGATGGCCGCAACCCTGAACACAGGTCAGGATTGCACCGCTGCTACTCGTCTATATGTTGAAAAGAGCAAGGTCAAAATCATGCAGGACGCGGTCGTCGAAGCGATGAAGAATGTCAAAGTGGGACTGCCGTTTGATGAGGGCGTTCAAATGGGACCATTGATTTCGAACATCCAACGTGAGCGCGTTTCTGGTTATGTGGATCGTGCAAAAGCGCAAGGCGCGAAAGTGCTCACGGGCGGTGGTGTGCCAAGTGGGTTTGACCAAGGCTATTACTATGAGCCAACTGTGATAGCCGATGTGCAACAAGATTGGGAGATTGTTCAGCAGGAAGTATTTGGGCCTGTAGTGACAGTGCAGGAATTCGATGATGAAGCGGATGCGCTCACCAAAGGCAATGATGTGTTATACGGACTCGCTGCCTCGGTCTTTACGAAAGACATCGGACGCGCCATGCGCCTCTCTTCCCAACTGGAATTTGGTACCGTTTGGATCAACGATCATCTACCTCTGACATCCGAGACTCCCCATGGCGGATTCAAGCAATCAGGTTTCGGCAAGGATCTCTCCGCTGAAGCGATTGGCGATTACCAGATCACCAAACATGTGATGATCGCGCAGGCATAATGATAATTCGGTGGTTGAGTAGCCCCGCCGCGCTGAGCGGAGGTCTGAGCGAAGCATAGCGGAGACGAAGACCGAAGTCGAAGCGTAACGGGGTGTATCGAAACCACCATGTAAAAAGAGTATGTCTTGAAACTAGGTGATTTCGACACTTGCATGATTTGCTAAGCAAATCACATGCCAGTGCAGGTGTACGGCGGACCAGCACCGCCTACTCAACCACCGATATTTTCAGGAAAGAAAATCATGACCAACCAACTCTACACTGAAAACTTCCCTCACATGGCTCCCGTCTGGACGCGCATCTTCAACTTTGTCGCAGACCGCGCGGAAGGCTCATACATTTATACAGATGATGGGCGCAAGCTGCTGGACTTCACTTGTGGCATCGGCGTGACCAATACAGGCCATTGTCATCCCAAAGTTGTCGAAGCGATTCGTGAACAGGCTGGGCTTTTCATCCACGCGCAAGCCAATATCGTGATTCATAAACCGATGCTGCAGCTTATCGATGAACTGCGCACCATCGTCCCGCCTTCGATTGATTCATTCTATTTTGCCAACTCAGGTGCGGAAGCTTTGGAGAACGCGGTCAAGATCGCGCGGGTTGCCACAGGCAGGCAGAATGTGATCGTGTTCAGCGGCTCCTTCCACGGGCGGACTGCTGGGACGATGGTGCTGACCACATCCAAGACAGTGTATCGTACAGGCTTTGGTCCGTTGCCTTCGGGTGTATTTGTCGCGCCGTTCCCGTACGCATTCCGTTTGAAGATGACTGAGGCAGAGGCATCCGAATATGCGCTCGAACAGCTCGAGTATCTGCTCGCCTCACAAACCGCTCCAAAGGAGACCGCGGCAATTTTGGTGGAGTCGGTTTTGGGCGAAGGCGGATATGTCGTCCCTCCCAAATCATTTATCAAAGGTCTGCGCGAGATCTGTGACAGGCACAAGATCATGCTCATCTTTGATGAAGTCCAGTCTGGCTTTGGGCGCACAGGCAAATGGTTCGCGTTAGAACACTTTGAAGTAGAGCCAGATATCATCACATCTGCAAAGGGACTTGCATCCGGCATGCCGCTTTCAGGTGTGTTCACGCGCACAGATATTATGCTGAAACTCGATGTCGGTTCCATTGGCGGGACCTATGGTGGCAATGCGGTCGCCTGTGCGGCCGGTGTGGCAACCATCCGCGCGCTGCGCGAAGACAAGATGCTCGAAAATGCACACGAGCGCGGCATCCAATTGATGACAGGCCTCCGCAAATATCAAGAGGAGTATCCAGAAATCGGCGATGTGCGTGGGCTTGGCTTGATGATCGGCACCGAGTTCATCGTCGATGGCCGCGCGGACAAAGCCAAAGGACTTGTCAAGGATGTAATTCATTCAGCGGAAGAAAAAGGCCTGCTTTTGCTCTCTTGCGGAACCTATGACAATACCCTGCGCTGGGTCCCGCCGTTGAATGTCACATTGGAGCAAATTAATGATGGGCTGAACATCTTTGGGGAATCGTTAAGGGAAGTTGTTAAGTAACGTGAGTTCGGGATAAGTCTTTTTGGACACGGACGCTTCGCGCACGGAAGGCACGGAAAAATTCCGTAAAAAGAACGAAAAAAACCGTGATGTCCGCGAAATCCGTGTACAAGAAACCAGACAAATTCTCATCCCGAATGGACGTTAAGTAGACAAGGAAACAGGTAAACACGTAGACAGGTGCAAACCAAGCCACTTGTTTACCTGTGTATTTGTATACAAGCCCATGCCTCAGCTCAATCGTTCCAAACTGCTCCAACTTCTCAAATCAGAAGAACAACTCTTTCACAAAAATCATCCAAAATCATACGAGCTTTACCAGCGAGCGCGCAGATCTCTACATGGTGGTGTGCCTATGTTATGGATGATCCGCTGGGCTGGTTCATTTCCAGTCTTTGTGAAAGAAGCCAAAGGCGCGCATTTCACAGATGTAGACGGCAACGACTACATTGACTTTTGCCTGGGTGATACCGGCGCAATGACGGGTCATTCACCGGATGCAACTGTCCAAGCGATTCAAAAGCAAATTCAAAACGGCATCACGCTTATGCTGCCTTATGAAGATGTGATTTGGGTCGGGGAAGAGTTGCAGCGGCGTTTTGGTCTTCCGTATTGGCAATTTGCTCTTACTGCTACGGATTCGAATCGATTTGTTCTGCGCATGGCGCGCGTGATTACAGGTCGTCCGAAGATTCTTGTTTTCAATTATTGCTATCACGGTTCTGTGGACGAAACACTGATCGTGCTTGATGAAGAAGGTACGCCCATATCGCGTCCCAATAACATGGGCCCTCAAATTGATCCTCTTCTTACAACCAAGGTCATTGAATTCAACGACATCGCCGCATTGGAAACTGCGCTCTCAGCACGTGATGTGGCTGCGGTCCTTGCCGAGCCTGTGATGACCAACATCGGCATCATTCATCCCGAACCTGGCTACCACGACGCGCTCCGTAAGTTGACTCGCAAATATGGAACGTACCTCATCATTGACGAGACTCATACCATTTGCGCGGGACCAGGCGGATACACCGCTTCATTTGGACTTCAACCTGATTTTCTGACGATAGGCAAACCCGTCGCTGGAGGAGTGCCCGCGGCGGTTTATGGCTTTACCGAAGAAGTGAGCCAGCAATTCTCATCCAGACTCGCTGTTGACGACGCGGACGTTGGTGGTGTCGGTGGGACTCTGGCAGGTAATGCTCTATCCATTGCTGCGATGAAAGCCACGCTTCAACACGTACTTACTAATGAGTTTTATGAAAAAGCCATCAAATTGCAGGAAAGGTTTACAGAAGGAGTTGAAACTGTCATCAAAGAATTTAATCTTCCCTGGATAGTGAAGCGCCTCGGCAATCGCTCTGAATACTGGTTTCGACCCACGCCTCCGCGTAACGGTGGTGAAGCCTTTGCCTCGATTGATCACGAATTGGATCGCTACATGCACCTCTTCGCCCTCAATCGCGGTATTCTCATGACACCCTTTCATAACATGGCGTTGATTTCGCCTGATATTACGCAGGAAGATGTTGCTTATCATACAATAATATTTAGAAAAGCAGTCGAAAGTTTGTTTGGCTAGTTTGCTCTTCTCCCACAGGAGGAGTAAAAGTGATGTATAATGTGATGTATAGTCACAGGAGCATCTTATGACACAAATGGTCCGCAAACAAATCTATATCCAAAAGAGCCAGGAAGAACGGCTGAAAAGGGTGGCTGAAGCGCGGGGTGTGAGTGAAGCGGAGATTATCCGCCGCGCATTGGAAAATGAATTGAAGCGCGCTGGCTATCGTCTCGCGTACGATAGTGAAGCAATGAAACGCCTTCACCAAGCCATGCTTGACCAGGATAAGAAACCCCCTGTACCTCAGAAGAAACGAGACTGGACACGTGAAGACCTCTACGAAGAACGGATGAAGCGGTATGACCGTCGTTCTTCTTGACACAAATATTCTTGTATATGCGTTTGATAGAACGGAGCCTGAAAAACGCGCTCAGGCAATGAAGATTGTTCTCGATTTGCAGGTAAATCCTGTTGGTTGTTTGAGTATTCAGTGCCTTTCAGAGTTTTTCAATGCAGTCACTCGCGGCGCTGCACCTAAACTTCCCATTGAAGAAGCTGTGCAATATGTTCAGGATTATCTGCTCGCATTTCCAACTTTCCCTCTGACACAATCTATTGTGTTGGAGGCGGCGAGAGGTGTACGCGACCACTCACTTTCATTCTATGATGCACAGATCTGGGCTTCGGCGCTAATAAATGATATCCCTTTCGTGTTCAGCGAGGATTTTCAAGATGGACGGGTCTTGGAGGGCGTGCGGTTTGTTAACCCCTTTACAGAAACGTTCAAGTTGCAGAAATGGATATAAGAGACTACAAATCCTGGGTCTGGCGGCTGAATAAACAAAAAAACTCCGAGACGCTACGTGCGAAGCACGTAGCGTCTCGGAGTTCTCGTGAATGGAGCCACCAGTGGGAGTCGAACCCACGACCTAGCGATTACGAATCGCTCGCTCTGGCCAGCTGAGCTATGGTGGCAAATTTCTGTAGTGTCGGCTTCAGCCGTCCAAAGTCGCCACTACGTTTATAGCGGCGGGGATTATAAAGGATTGCTAATATTCTCGCAAGTTTTCATGAGTACATGTCGTCTGTGTCTTGGGAAGACAGATATTTATGTTACGTATTGCAATGATTTCTTATCACACTTGTCCGCTGGCGACTCTTGGCGGCAAGGATACGGGCGGGATGAACGTCTACGTCCGGGATCTCACGCGTCAGTTGGGGCAAATGGGCATCCACGTGGATGTCTTTACGCGCTCGCAGGATGATCACGTTCCGCACGTGCTGCACGAGTTGGGTTATGGCAACCGCGTTGTCCATGTCCCTGCTGGACCTGAGCATCCGATATCAAAAGAAGAGTTGGTGAACTACATTCCTGAATTTGTAGAGGGAGTCAAATCCTTTGCCTGCGAAAAAGGAATCAAATACGACATCATCCATAGCCATTATTGGATGTCTGGACTCGCAGCCGCCTCTCTTTCTGACTATTGGGGCGGGACTCCGATTGTGCACATGTTCCACACCCTGGGCGAGATGAAGAACCGCATCGCGCGCACGGAAGCAGAACGCGAGAGCGAGTATCGGATCAATGGTGAGAAGCAGGTCCTCCGTCGCGCGGACCGGGTGGTCGTCGCAACAGTGGCTGAATTAACGCAGTTACGTTTCCTCTATAAGGCGAATGGGAATATGGTCGTCATCCCACCCGGTGTGGATGTGAGTCACTTTTATCCCATCCCTGCTGATGAAGCGAAGATGTATGTAGGCTTGAAGCCTGAAGATCGCATGGTGTTGTTTGTTGGGCGCATCGAACCACTCAAGGGTGTCGATACACTGATCCAGGCAATGTCCTATTTGCAATTGAAGGAAAAGAATAGACCTGTGCATCTCGCGATCATCGGTGGCGACCCCGCTGCAAGCCCTGAGGAAATGTCTGCTGAGATGGCGCGCCTGCAAAAGTTATGTGACGATCTTGCGGTGGGGCAGACTGTTGTATTCTTAGGAAAGCGCGATCAGGATAAATTGCCCTATTACTATTCCGCCGCGCAATTGGTGGTGATGCCTTCGCATTACGAGTCATTTGGAATGGTCGCACTCGAAGCGATGGCGTGTGGCACACCCGTCATTGCATCCGAGGTGGGTGGGCTGGCTTATCTAGTGCGCGATGGCGAGACGGGATTTACAATCCCCGATCAGGAACCCGAAGAGTTGTGTGACAAGATCTCGTGGTTGTTGAATGATAAGCAGCTTCATGAGACAATGAGTGCACGCGCCGTTGAATATGCCCAGGATTATGCTTGGGAGAAGATCGCAAAACAGATTGTGGAAGTTTATGAGGGGTTGGTGAAGTAGTAAAACTAACCGCTGACATTGGCTTTAGAGCGAAATTGTCCGAACCATGCCTTACCATTTATTTACACCATGACAAAATTAGTTCAGCTACATCTTTCTCTACGCTCGTTTTAATACCCGGATCTATCCTAGGGGTATAAGCAAAAAATTTATCTATGCAATCAGCTGGATGTTCTTTGAAAACATCGAATCTTGTTTCCTCAAATGATGGAATGAGTGGAGGTTGATGAATTTTGCACTCGCGCTCGATTAGTTTAACTTGCCACTGACGCTGTTCAATGCAAACAAATGACGTTTCAGCCGCAAGACAATCATTCACTGTACCCCCTCCAGCTCTCGTGACTACTAAATCAAAAGCGGGCATAATGGCTTGGTTTGTTGCTCCTCTTACAGGGCCAATTAAGCGAATTCCCTTGGATGAGACTATCTTTGTCATTTCTGCTTTACTCAGAATTGCCGGATTTGGGAGCGACAAAACCGGCATATAATCGCCTCTGGGCATTTTGTCAAACGCATTGACCATTCTGGGTATAAGTTGATTCCATATTGGCGTACCTCCAGGTGAGATAAGAACCATCTTTTGCTGAGCCGAGATCCGCTCTTGGCCAAATTCAACAAAGAGGTTGTTCAGTATTTTCAAGGCAGTTGCAGGGTCTCGACGGTAACCCAAGACACCACCTATTGTTTTAGGGGTAAAACCCAATTTGATCCAATGTTGATAAAACTCAGGTGGTGTTATGTAGTGATCAAAAAGTAGGATATCAGATGAACACCTTTCGTCATCCTCGATTTCTAGTGCTATTTTGCCTGCCTCTTCACGCTGTTCATCTGAAGGGATATCTTCAATATACTCTGTATCGCGTGAGGAAATTCCCCTCAATGTGCAAGACCAACTGTGATCAAAAAATGTGATGTTTGGAATTCCCATATTCTTTGCGCATCTTGCAAATAATGGAACACCTATATCGACTGCTACACAACTCCCCTCTAAATACTTCTTTACGTTCTGACAGTATGTTTCTTTCCATTCCCCATATTTTCTCCATGCTGTTATTGTATTTGGAACGTTTACTTCTCCGTTCTTATGATAGAGCCTGATAAGGCTATCAATTTTTTTGCGTTTCTGTGGGTCTGCATCTGACAGGCGTACTATCCCAAAGAACTTATCAGAGGAATATATGCTTCGGTTAAATTCATAAGCGATCTCATTTGATATCAAAACCCGAATCTCTAAGGCGTTTTCAAGACCGGATTTCTTCCAGGTCTCTGTTATTGCCTGCACAAGATAATAAGCAAATGACGACGGACCGACCCCATCTTCATTACATGCAAAACATATTGTAGTTTTTTTCATGTCCTGTGAACTTTTGATATTAAGATTTCGGAAACTGCATAATAGAAAGAGTCAAGACTTATTCTTGAAGTAAACACCTTCGCTCCCTATTCTGCAAATAACTCTGCCCCGAGTTTTTGGTTGATTTTTATCTCCCCATAAAATTTCAAAATGGTCAACAAAATTGCGGAAAACATCCGCGTAGACTGGTTCATTTGTTTCTTTAACAAGGAAGCATTCGGACTCATTCCCTACTATATGTGAGTAATATAGCCCAATGATGATTTCATGATCTGCTTTGAAATATGCGTAATATGGTATTCCATCGTAATATCTTACCTCTAACGATCCCTTACACATCCCAGCTTTGTCAACTTCTTTTTGGAATTGTTGATGAAGATTCCCAAGCCTCTTGATTTCACCTTTAATTTTATCTGGTAAGGAAATTCCTTCCTGTCTACCTATTAGAATTGCAGAGGATGACTCTGGCGAGAGCACAAGTATTCTGAAATTCTTCCCGTCTTTAACAACCCAACGAACCAAGTCTCCCTTGGCATATTCTTCGTTTATCATTCTCATTGATAAAGTTATTATGTCGATATTCTTGGCTATGGCTGATTTAGGAAGATAGTATTCTTTACTAAGATGGCCCCTTTTTTCCGGTAAGAAAAGTACTGGCGAACCACTTATTGCTTTGATGTAACTAAGAAAAACTCTTTGCTCTTCTGCCTTTATGTATCTCTCATAAATAAATTGGATTCCTACAACACCAGCCATGAAGGTTCCGAAATCCCCAATGATTTGCCAGAGTATTTCGTGCTTAATGGTGGCAAGCCATCGAAGAAGGAGACCAAGCGCAAATAATACTGCGGTAATGATGTTTTGATACTTCTTTAGAGTGGTTTCTAATGCAGCCCTAAA
>JAKEFL010000045.1 GCA_022616105.1 Anaerolineae bacterium
CTAAAAGCTTTCTTCAATCATCACCTGCACATTGTGCTTGAAGCGAATTGGATCAAGAAACAGTGCTGGTTCCTCATCCAACTGGTGCATCCAAAATTTCGGTGTGGGCGGGAGGTCTGTATCCCAGGCATGGACAGGTGTGTATACAAGATACACATCCCAGGCGATTGACGCCTTTAGATTCAATGTTCGAGAAAGGTATCGTCCCAAAATCCGATCTGGATCCCAATAATGTTTAACGCGGGAATCCGAAAACCTGCCCTCGCATTCTTTTGCCGCACTAAGACTGTCAGCTGCAAGCATGGATGTCCAGACTATTGCTCCTTGAAGCATTTTCGATCCATTCTCTTCAAATATCTCCTGCACCAACTGTGCACCTCGAAGACAAGGACCTCAGGTTGGTGAGAGGACTGCAAAAAGAAGAACCTGTTCCTTCGACTCTTGATAAATCCTTTTTAGCGACCAAAGCGTGACCGTCTTCACTGCATAATTTAGCTCTTGATATCGATATTGGAACTCTCACTCACCAGGTGGCAAACGCAGGCTTTGCCATCTACGTCATCGGTGGGAAAAGTCAACCCTAGTTTGTGAAGCTGCCGTAATTCGCGTTCCATTTGTTTCAAGGCAAGAATGCGTTCCGCGATTTCATCGGCTTTATGTTCCAGACGTTCGAGTAGAACGCGGCAGGGTGCTTCGCGGCGATCGCGCAGATCGAGGATTTCCCGTATCTCCTCCAATGAAAGATCAAGGCGCCGCGCCCCGGCAACCAGGCGTAGACGTTCCGCATCCTGTTCGTCATATTGACGATAGTTGTTCTCTGTACGGGATGGAGCGGGCAACAAGCCTATTTCTTCATAATAGCGGATGGTCTTCGGAGAAACACCGGCTAGGGCAGCCAGTTGATTGATTTGCATAGCAATCTCTTTCCAACTCCCTGACCTCTTTTTAGAGATCAGCGATGATCGATTTGTAGGGTTCCCGGTTCCACATACGCTGGCCAACCTGGAATACTTGCTCGATTGGGACGATAACGAGCCCCGGATGCTTTGCAACATACTCGCACGCCGTTGCTTCAGAGGTGAAGAATTGAGTGAGGTCACAGAACTTGGAACGGATATTCTCGGGACTGTTGATTCCAGGGACCCAGGACACGACAGTCGTCCCCGGACTCACGTTCCGTACTCCCTCAGGCGTGCTGGTGAGTTTGATTTTCTCTCCACTGATTGGGTCAGAAGACTCGATCACTACTGTGCTTTTATGGAGAAGGGGGAACATGATCCCATCAAATGCACACCAGACGTAGAACTGGCGACCATCAATTTGATAAGAGTGTCGAGTCAGTACGATTGAGAGACCAAATCCGACCACGTTTCCATCTTCGTCCAGCTCTGCACCTTCAATCAGGTCCGCGACCTCCTTTTGTGTCAGGTGGAGAGAAGCAGCAATACGGTCTGGCGATACTGGCTTGCCTTCCAGCAAGAGTTTATGTATTTTGATCAAGCCAACCCACAGATTATCCCATTCATCCAGAAGGGCAATCATCTCGTTGGCAAGTTCTTCGAGATCAAATTTAGGCAATGTGATTTGAGACATTTGAGAAACTCCTTCTTTCTAATTGATCGAACACTCCCCATCCTACACCTTCCAGTAACTAGAATGTCAAGAGGCAAATTTCAGAAAGCAAACCTCCCCTTACGATCAGAAGAGGTCGCTTCCAAGCAAGGAGTAGTTTTGTGTTCTTCCTTTTACATCGCATTGTCGCTGGTTTTACCAATTGAGAAGCTATACCTGTGGAGGCCTTTCAGAACCTCGTCAGCAGTTTTGAACCTGTCTTACTCTCTCAGCTTTCCCCCATTGCTTTATTAAATAGATTGCAACGGTCAAAATAATCAGACCCATCATTTGCGCGGCGCGGAAACCGCCCGGCCATATAAGGCTGTCTCCATGAAATGCCTCCAGAAAAATGCGCGCGCCCGCCGAGAGAGTGACCACTTGCAAGAAACTTAGGCCCGATGCCCGCGATTTTGGTGACCCTGTTTTCCAAAGAATGAAAATAATCAGGGCTGCCACCGTTTCATAGATTTGGGTGGGATGGCGATATTCGCCCCGTAGATATATTGCCCAGGGTAAATCAGTGGATGAACCATAGGCATTTCCACTCAAGAAATTTGCAGCGCCCACGGCAATCATAAACACAGCCAACCCTGGAGCCAAAGCATCCAGTGTTGGACGTAATGGCAATTTATGACGACGGCCAAAAAGATAAGTGATAACCACACCGATGATTGCTCCCTCGTGAACATTCAGTGTGCTTGTGCTTAAGGAAAACAAACTGAACGGATTCGCGAGATATATGTTCAGATGCTGAATTGCATAGATCAGTCTCGCTCCGATGAGACCGCCAAACAGTCCATAAAAGATCATGTTGAGAATTGCGGCAGCGTTGAGCTTCAGGTGAAGAGCTTCTTTTTCAATCAAGGTTGTGGCGACCCACAAGCCTGCCAACAGTGCAAGTCCAGGCATTTGAATCAGAAGGGGACCAATCCGCAAAAATGGAAACATCATTTCTCCTGAAGCAAATCTTCGACGTTGGATTGAATTGTCGCCTCGCTCATCGGACCTCCAACGATGACCGAGCGGATGATTCCACTTTGATCAATGAAATACGTTGAGGGTAATCCTAATAACTGATAGTGACTCTGAACAGAACCATCGCGGTCGAGAACTATGGGAAACGTCAATCCAAGTTCTTGAACGAATGCCCTGACATCCAGTTCGGAATCCTGTGAAGTCATATTCAGCCCGATCACAATTAATCCCGAGTCCTTATAACGTTGATAGACTCTTTCAATATCTGGCATTTCGCTTCTGCATGGCAGACACCAGCTTGCCCAGAGATTCAGCACTACGGGATGCCCATGCAATTCAGAGAGAGTCAACGTACCGCCGTCCAGCAAGCAAGTCTAATGTGAAGTCAGGAGCGGAGAAGCCTTCTTTTGGGTTGGGCGGCGGTCTTGATTGTTGGGAAGATGTGTCGGGCACGCGTGAAATGAATGTCCACACTGCACTGAGGATCAATAGCGAGGTCATGACTGTAATCAAGCGGCTGGATTTCATTCCAGTATTTTCCTTCAACATGGAACCGTTCAAATCACAATCAGAATCAATAAGTGATGGTAAGTTGCATTCGCATCAAGGCTGGTAGATTCTTGTCTCAGGCTTGAAGGCCGCCCAGGAAAACCAGAAGTGGTTGATGGAAATCAGCGGGGTGAGCTGCTTTCCTTTCAGTTCGCCTGCCATTCCCTGACCGAGGATATTCCATTCGCTTTTTGTTTGGTCATCAAGTATTTTTCCTTCGATGAAAGTAAAAGAAAGTGTTTGTCCGTCCAGTTGCCGTGAAAATGCCGCGGCAGTACCTACATCGCGGCCATTGGCAGTAGTAGCGCCATCCAATGGTGAAACCGTTCCGGGCTGCCAAATGATCACAACCGCCTCGCCGCCAACCGTATCATTGGCCGCACCGATCTGTTCCAGCATTGCATAGGGATAGGCAACAGCCTCACCATTCAAGTCAATCGTCAGGACGCGCGCTACGGGCGGCAATTGATCAGGAGTGGCAGGCCCCTGATAGAGAAAAGGTGGATTGTTCACATCATCGTAACCAATGTACGGATTGTGTCCATAATCACGCGGGTATCCTGTCTCGCGCG
Organism: Anaerolineae bacterium; assembly: GCA_022616105.1. Classification (GTDB taxonomy): domain Bacteria; phylum Chloroflexota; class Anaerolineae; order Anaerolineales; family Villigracilaceae; genus Defluviilinea. Next base: position 3,711 of record JAKEFL010000045.1, read on the forward strand.
AAAGCACTTCGCCTTGCGGATAGGATGCTTTGAAATCCTCCCAGGAAATAATCGCGGCTGGAAAAAATTCCAATCGCGTCCCCGTCAATTCGCCTGCGATCGCCTCGCCTGTCGCCTGCTGCCACCAGGTCTCAGTTTGGCGGTCATACATGATCAAGTTGCTGTATCGCAGGCGTCCCGTCGTCCCAAAGTCAAGAACCTGTCCATTTACAGTGCGTTTGAACGCAATGGCTGTATTGCACAACGGACAAAAGGTGACGACGAGCGGCTCGCCGCCGACCGTATTATTGGCGATCTCGTGCCAGATCAAGATCTGAATTGGATATGCTCTCGCATCGTCTCCGACCTGTACCAGGATGACCGGTTCGGCGGGCTTCAGCCACGCGTCAGCCTCTGAAACGGAAACGAATTGCGGGTCTTTGAGAGCCGGGATACCATCTTTGGGCGGACCGCCGGACAGGATTTCACTGTACGGCACGCTGTGTTTGCGGAAGTCCGTCTTGAACTCGGACTCTGCCCGGGCCGGCGGGGATTCGCCTGACAACAGGGGCAACAGGGTCGGGGTCAAAGATTTTTCGGGGGATGGAGGCACATCAGTTGGAACGGGCGCCGCTGGCGCGCAGGCGCTCAGAAATAGAAATACGGCAAATGCAAACTTCGCTGGAGTCTTCATGACCGAAGGACACACGTTGTTCCTCAATCCTTACCATTTTCGATTGCGACTTTAATCGCTACCAGAGAACTAAGATTCATTAACATCCATCTAAATGAATGCCGGTTGTAACATCCTCAGCAAAGTTTCATATTCCTCACGACAATCCGGACACATATCCAAGTGCTATCGCACCAGCGGCATAAGCAACATCGGGCCATCAGGGATTGACATATTTACAACAATCTGGGTCGCCCAGTGTATCACTGACTTAGGCAACAACTCCTTCATCGCAAACAGGCGGCGGATCGTGGTCCGCCGCCCGAATTTTTGTTAATACATTTGTAATCCTTTCGTAAGCACTCTTGAAGATTTA
>JAKEFL010000306.1 GCA_022616105.1 Anaerolineae bacterium
CTGCAAAGGGTCTACGAAAGAGGTTTGGCGCTGGGGAATGACCCTCATGCTTTTTCGCTCTTCGGCGATTGCCAGTCAAGGCCCGCTGAATTCTTCGGCGTGTTCGAAACAGACACAGAGTTATTCGAAAGCCTCGAGCCTGAACTGCAAGAGACAGTAACTTATTTCAACGGTTCATTCAATCGCGAAAGCTCCACTGCGCAGGACGGAACGACTCCCGGCTCGCTCTTGTGGACTCAATGGCATCGCGGCGAATATGGCTGTACTTTCGCAGAGACGCCTGTGGCGTGTGAACTGCGTACGCATCGCTCATCGTTTGTCATCATTCAAATTGGCACACATTTTGAATCCCGCAATACGGAATATCTGCGCAGGATCATCCTGCAATTGATGGATGCGGGCGTCGTGCCGATCCTTGCCACCAAAGCCGACAACCGCGAAAAGGACGAACGCATCAACCGCGACATGGCTCTGCTCGCCGTTGAATATGATCTCCCGCTCTGGAACTTTTGGGCGGCAGTGTCCGACCTGCCCAACCGCGGGCTATACACGCGCGACGACCGCCCGCTGCAAGGCGATATCTACCTGACTGAAGACGCCGCGCTGCGTCATCGCATGACCGGCCTCGCCGCGTTGAACGCCGTCTGGCGCGCAGTGGCAGGAGAATAGACCTCGCGCTGAGCGGAACGAGCGCCGGTCGAGTAGCCCCGTGTTCGTCGGGGCATATCGAGACCAAGCGAGTGCAGACGAAGCGCGGTTGCATAAATACACGCGCTTCGTCTTCGTTCCTCGCATTCGCTCGTCACTCCGCTCAGCGCGAAGTATCACTTAAACAAAAAGACGCTCTTTATCGAGAGTCCTATTTTCTTCACTAACTCCTACTGATAACTGCACACTGATCACTGCCCCTACCCCTTCAACGGCGGCGCGTCCTTATCATACACGAACACCTGAATATCCATCCCATCGCTGTTCAACAGCTCAATCGCGGGTAAAAAGGTCGCGTCCTTTATCTTTTGTATATCCCCTGCGGGCGCATACACACTCAAACGCGCCTCTTCATCAGACATCTTAACTGTCTTGATCTCTGCAATCGCGCACGCGTCTTTGATCTTATCACTCATCTGTTTGATGGCATCGTCAAGAGACATGGCTATCCTCGCGCTAAAATTATAGCACGCCCGTGATATGATTCTGCAAGAGGTACATATGTCCAGGACTCCTGCTTCACTTAAAAAACTTTTCTCCGATCAATGGGATGCCTACATGCGCTGGGATCCGGTCTTTGCGACGTTGTGCGGGGATCATCGCTTCGACGACCAGCTTGGCAGCTCGGACGAGGACCATTACGCGGACTGGCTGGATCAACTTAAGAAGTTCCGCGCGCGGCTCGAAAGAATCGCTCCTTCCAAACTGGGACCTGATGACCGTTTAAATTATGATTACTTCGCCCTGATGCTGGATTCAGAAATTGACGCGCTGAGTTTCCACACCTACCGTTTACCACTCTCGAAGGCAGGCGGATTCCACATTTTCTTCCCTGACCTGCATCAATTGACCTCATTCGACAAGACCGGCGATTATGAAAACTATCTTGGGCGTCTTGAAAAGATCAGAAAATATTTCGATGAAAGCATCGAGTTGATGCGCCTCGGGTTACAAACCGGCTTCATCCCGCCGCGCGCGACTCTTGAAGGTGTGGATCAATCGGTACGCGCGCAGATCTTCGAGGATCCGGCACAAAGTCCGTTCTTTGAGCCGTTCAAACAATTTACCGCATCCGTCAGCGGTGTGGATCAGGAACGGTTGATCGAAGCGGCACATCAGGCAATCATGCAATCCGTCCTCCCTGCGTATGAGGCGTTATCGAAATTCCTCAACGAAGAATATTACCCTGCCTCACGCCTCTCGATTGCCGCGGCTGATCTTCCAAATGGACGTGAGCTTTATCATCAGCGCATCCGTTATTTCACCACGCTCGATCTTTCGCCCGAGGAAATCCACGAGACGGGGCAAAGCGAAGTCCGCCGCATTCGCCTCGAAATGGAAGATGTGATTCGCAAGACGGGTTTCAACGAGGACTTCAAAGCCTTCATCAAATTTCTGCGAACTGACCCGCGCTTCTATGCCGAAACGCCCGAAGCCTTGTTAAAAGAGACGGCTTATTTGATGAAGCGAATCGACGGTGAACTGCCTCGCCTCTTCAAGACTTTGCCGCGTTTGCCCTATGGTATTCGGCCGGTCCCTGAGTTCAGCGCGCCCGGAACCACGACTGCCTATTACATGCCGGGCACCGGCGATGGAACCAAGGCAGGTTTTTATTATGTGAATACGTATGACTTAAAGAGTCGTCCGCTCTATGAAATGGAGGCGCTGTCTTTGCACGAAGCTGTGCCCGGTCATCACTTGCAAATTGCCCTGCAACAGGAGATGCTGGACCTGCCGGACTTCAGACGTTTTTATGAGTTTACTTCGTATGTGGAAGGCTGGGCGCTTTACTCAGAACGACTTGGCATTGAAATGGGTTTCTATACAGATCCCTATAGTGATTTTGGAAGACTGAGTTACGAGATGTGGCGCGCCTGCCGCCTCGTAGTGGATACCGGTATGCATGCGCTCGGCTGGACGCGTCAGCAAGCCATAGATTTCATGGCAGCGAATACATCGTCTACATTACTCAATATTCAAAACGAGGTCGATCGATACATCGCCTGGCCCGGTCAGGCATTGGCTTATAAAATTGGTGAGCTAAAGATTCGCGAGCTGCGCGCTCGCGCGGAGAAGGAACTGGGTGCGAAGTTCAATATCCGCGAGTTTCATGATGTGATTCTATTGGGAGGCTCTCTACCCTTAACCGCCCTCGAATCACGCGTGGATGATTGGATAAAAATGGCTGACACCCCTCTCCCACTCGCGCTGAGCGGAGCTGCTGGTCGAGTAGACGGTGTTGTTCCGTCGTATCGAGACCAGGCGCAGTCGAAGCGGGGAGAGGGGTAGGGGTGAGGGGGCTACTTCGCCATCTTCGCAACCGTCACACCCGCGCCGCCCTCGTTATCCTTCGGCTCCTCAAATGACGCGACATACGGGTTGCCTTTCAACGCGCTGCGCACAGCCTCACGCATCTTACCTGTCCCTTTGCCATGCACGATCCGAACGAATAGTAACCCTGCGGAGTATGCTCGCTCCAAGTATTTTTCCAATTCATCAAGTCCCTCATCCACCAGTTTGCCGCGCAAATTGAGTTCAAGCCCAGGCGATTTTGTGCTAACTGCTGGAGACTGGCGACTGGAAACTTGTCCTGAGCCTAGTCGAAGGGCTGATAACTGATCACTGCTCACTGGATTCTGCTCACCGGACTTCCTCACCAAATCAACCGACCTCGCCCTCACACGCAGACTCCCGATCTGGACCTCCGCATCTGACTCACCCAAAGCTGTCACCACACCTTCAGCATTCAGCGTGCTGACAGTGACTCGTTCTCCCAACTTCAGTGACTGATCACTGACTACTGATGACTTATCACTCTTTCTTTCGACAGGCGCTTCGATTTTCTGTTCAATCTTTTCTATTTTTTCTTCCAGCGACTTAATTGCTTCAAGCGGCTGCTTGGCTTTCTTCAACTGCGATTTAAGCGATTCGATATTTTGCTTCAATACCGCAACTTCCAGCTCACCTTCCGCGCGTGCTTTGGCTAAAACATCGCGGCGTTCATCTTCGATCTTTTCGAGTCGCTTTTCGAGTTCCTTTGTTTGTGCTTCGAGTCTCTCGCGCGCTTTCTCCAGCTTCTGACGTTCGCGCGACGTGCGATTGCGTTCTTTGCGGATGTCATCGAGCAGTTTATCGGCGCGCAGGTCGTCGGGATGAATCTCTGCTTTGGCGGAATCAATGATCGGCTGAGGCAGACCGAGTCGCTGTGCGATCAGCAGCGCGTTGGACCGTCCGGGGAGTCCAATGGTTAAATGATAAGTTGGTCGCAGAGTCTTGATATCGAATTCCAAAGACGCGTTGACAACACCTTCTGTGGAATGTGCAAATGTTTTTAGTTCAGGGTAATGAGTCGCGACGAGAGTCGTGCATCCGCTTTCGAGCAGGTGACTGAGAATTGCGCGCGCCAATGCCGCGCCTTCCTGCGGATCGGTGCCCGCGCCGAGTTCATCGAAGATGACAAGTGAACGATTGTCAATGTGCTTGAGGATGCGAATGATGTTTGTGATGTGACCGCTGAACGTGCTAAGCGATTGCTCGATGGATTGCTCATCGCCGATATCGGCATAAACCGCGTGGAAGCAGGGAAGTTCCGAGCCACTCTGCGCCGGGATGTGAAGTCCGCTTTGCGCCATGAGCGCGAGCAAACCGACTGTTTTAAGTGAAACCGTTTTGCCGCCTGTGTTGGGACCTGTGATGATGATAGCGCGCGTGCCCTCTGGCGGGTCGATGTCGATTGGTACGACAGATTGGAAATCAAGAAGAGGGTGCCTTGCTTGAATTAATTTGATTGACGATTGACGATTGACGATTTCAGATTGCTCTGACTGCTTGGCATGTGCTGATAACTGCTCACTGATTACTTTCCTCTTTCCCACCTGCACTTGCGTGCGGTGCAAGTGTCTTTCCTCTTTCATTGAGTGAAGGATCGGCTCACTAGCACGTAGTTCCTCCGCATATTTTGCCTTTGCAAAAATCAGATCAAGCATGGCGAGATTTTCAAGGCTATACGTAAGTTCTTCGCGGTGTTCGCCAACCTGCACAGAGAGTTCATACAGGATGCGCCGTTCTTCATCGCGTGCCTGTAATTGCAATTCGCGCATCGTGTTGTTCAATTCAACGATGGGCAATGGCTCCACAAATAAGGTCGCGCCGCTGGAGGATTGATCGTGAACCACAGCCTTGATCTGCCCTTTGAACTCCGCGCGCAATGGAATCACATACCGCCCGTCGCGCTGGGTGATGATCGGCTCCTGCAATTTATTTGCAGACTCGGTGAGATATTTTTGAAGGCGCGACATTAAACGGTCATGCGCGATCTTGATCTCACGTCGAAGTGTGGCAAGTTTCGGAGAAGCGGAATCCAGCACTTCGCCGCGCTCTGATAGCACGCGCGTGATCGCGTCCACAATGCCATGAGATTCGGGCAGCCCTGCCGCGATCTGCGCGAGACGCGGGAATTCGTCCGTTCTTCGCTCGAGTGATTTTTTCAGCTCGCGGCATGAGATCAGCGTGGATTTGATATCCAGCAACTGTTGTGGATCAAGCACCCCACCGCGCGCCGCGAGATCAACCGCTGGTCGTATGTCATGCGCGCCACCAACACCGATATCCTGCACAGAAAATAATTTGCGCGCTTCACTGGTTTCAGCAAGATGTGCAAGCGCGAGATCATGCGAATCAGTGGGCTTGAGCGCGAGCGCCAGTTCCATCGAAGCGGAGAAATCACAAAAGGCTTTCAGCCGTTCGAGGATCTTTGGATATTCGAGGACATGCAGTGTTTTTGTATCCATCAAGAGGGAATTATAAACCAGAGATGTTTTGATAATAAAAAAGACGGACTTTAAGTCCGCCTCTTGTGATCTTGGTATTGAATTATGAACCCGTTCTCGCCGCTAATGCCGCACCGACAATCCCCGCTTCGTTCAAGAATTGCGCAGGGATAACTGGCGTCTCGATCTTTAGCAGAGGAATGTATTTTTCAGACTCCTTGCTGATGCCGCCGCCAATGATAAAAAGATCGGGCCAGAATAAATTTTCCATCGCTGCCAGATATTTATTCAATCTCTTGGCATATTTTTTCCACGAAAGATCATCGCGCTGACGGACAGCATCTGAGGCGCGATGCTCTGCATCCTTGCCGTTCATCTCAAGATGTCCAAACTCTGTGTTTGGCAACAAATTGCCGCGATGGAAAATGGCTGTGCCAATACCTGTCCCCAACGTGACCATAATGACCGTCCCCGGTTGACCTTTGCCCGCGCCAAACTTCATCTCCGCCAGGCCCGCCGCGTCGGCATCGTTGATCATCGTGCAGTCACAACCTGTGGTTTTGGTGAACAAGTCATCCGCGTTTGTCCCCACCCATTTCTCTGAGATGTTTGCAGCCATCATTGCAATACCGCTTTTGATCGGCGCGGGGAAGCCGATGCCAACAGGTTTCTTCCAATTGAAGGAATTGGCAATCTCAGCTACGACCTCAGCCACAGGCTGAGGTTCAGCATTCTTCGGTGTCTTGATGCGGATGCGTTCCGCCAGCAATTTGCCTGTTTTCGTATCTACAGGCGCGCCTTTGATGCCCGACCCGCCAACGTCAATACCAAGAACTTGCATGAGGCACCTCCTGGGTATTCCCAGAATTTACCACAAATGGGTGCTTAATATCAAATTCTACATTTCTAATTGTAATTCAAACGATCTCTCGCATCTCTCCATAAAATAATTGAGAGTACCTAACATTGAAAACACAATCTTTCCGTCATTGCGAGGAGGGCTGGTGGTCGAGTAGGGCAAGTGGTTTTCTTGCCCGTATCGAGACCAAGCCCGACGAAGCAATCTCCAATCTCGTGAGGGGGATTGCTTCGCCCTAGCGGGCTCGCAATGACGGGCTATGTTTTGGGTTTTGGCACTCTCGAATAATCTGTTACTCCTGCGACACCGGATGTTTGGGACTGTATGTAAGTTCGTAAATAAACCCATCCGGCGCGCGGAAGTGACTCCAAGCATAGCCATCTTCCATTACTTCAGTAGGACCGATAAATTCTATTCCCTGCGATTCCATCTCGGCGCGCGCAGCAGCGATATCATCCACCAGAAAACCGGCAACCGGGTGAGCGAAGAATGTGTTGTGAGGTGAATCATCCGAGAAGATTTCAACAAGGTCACCGTTTGGCAACTCCATCACAACGAAGCCGGGTTCCTGATGAGTGACAGGTAGTCCCATCACGTTATGATAGATATTCAACATTGCGTCGAACTTGGCGGTGCGAGTCCCGAGCCATGTAATCCCTTTGACTTTCATAAGATTGCTCCTTTCTGATAAAGGCGTTTGATAAAGTAGTTCTTACATACGATTCCATCCATGTATCTGTGCCCTTTGAAGATATATCCAACATTTTGAACACCTGCCCGAAATTTCAGATACGGAAATGGCTAAAAGAACGGAGGAAGATGTCTAACCACTGAGACACGAAGACTCCGTGTCTCAGTGGTAAAACCTTTTAGGAACCCACAGAATTATTCATTTCCAGAAACAATTTAGGCTCATTGGGAGTTGCCGTGATACAACGGTATATCTGGCCGCGCAGCGTAAAGCGACATTAATGTCGCTCTACATTTGGCGGCGCGTCACGGCGATTCCCAGAGAGTCACAATTTAATCTCTCTGATCCATGATATACTCTTTCTACTCCTCCTTCGTCTTCCGCTTCGATACGGCTACGCCACTCAGCGCGGCGGCTCAGGATGGAATAATATTTTTGGGAAATTGTTTTGATCACTCTGAACGAATGCCCGATGAAGCACGTATACGTGGTCGGGCTTTTTTGTTGGGCGGGTTTATCTGCAAAGATGAACCTTGATTGGCAAGAAGAAGTGTAACGGAGTCATCGAAACATTCCATAGTACGTCATTGCGAGCCCGAAGGGCGAAGCAATCTCAACTAACCTGTATGTGATCGATTAGTTGAAAGATGAGATTGCTTCGTTGGGCTAAAGCCCTCCTCGCAATGACATGAACATAAAAGGAAAAGATGACAACCGAATTTACTTCTCTTAACCTGCGCGAAGAAGTGGTGCAGGCAATTACCGAGCTTGGCTACTCCGAGCCGACGCCCATTCAAGCCGCGATCATTCCCATCATGCTCAACGGAGCAGATGTGATCGGCCAGGCACAGACAGGCACAGGCAAAACCGCCGCTTTCGCTCTCCCCATTCTGCACAACTTCACACCACAGCGTCACGTGCAAAGTTTGATCCTCGCACCCACGCGCGAGCTCGCTTTACAGGTCGCTGATTCGATGACCGAATATGGAAAGCACCTGGACGTACGTGTGCTTGCTGTCTATGGCGGGCAGCCGTATGGGCCGCAGATCTCGCGCCTCAATCGCGGCGTGGACATTGTGGTGGGTACACCGGGCCGCCTGCTCGACCTCATCGAACGCAACGCCCTCAACATCAAACACGTCCGCACGGTGGTGCTTGATGAGGCGGATGAGATGCTCAACATGGGCTTCATTGAGGATGTGGAACAGATTTTGGGAGAAACTCCGCCTGAGCGTCAGACTGCTTTATTTTCCGCGACCCTGCCTCCGCGTATCCGTTCCCTCGCGAATCGTTTCATGCGGGACCCTCAGCCTGTCACCATTAAACGCGCGACGCTCACTCTTACATCGACTGAACAGCGCTATTACCTCGTCCATGAATCAGACAAGACCAACGCGCTGACGCGTCTCTTCGAGATCGAGCCGATCAAAAGCGCATTGATCTTTGCCCGCACGCGCGCGGAGACCGCCACCCTCGCAAATGAACTTGTCGTGCGCGGCATCCCTGCCGAAGCCATCCACGGTGACCTCGACCAGAACGCGCGCGAACGCGTGCTTGGACGTTTCCGTGCCAATCAATTAAAAGTGTTGGTGGCAACCGATGTCGCCGCGCGCGGGTTGGATATCGAAGATATTTCTCATGTGTTCAACTATCATCTCCCCGATGACGCCGAAGTCTATATCCATCGTATCGGAAGGACCGGACGGGCTGGTAAAACAGGGATCGCAATTACGTTATTAGCACCGCGCGAGAAACGTCGTTTGCGCGAAGTGGAGGCATTGACCAAGCAGCCCATCACAAAGATGGAACTTCCCACAGTTGAGGATATCCATCGTCACCGCGAATCACAAGTGATCGAGACCATGAAGATCTGGCTCGGGCGCGGGCGTTATAAACGCGAACTTGAGATGGTAAATGAACTTATCCAGGCTGGTCATGAACCGCTCAATATCGCGGCGGCTGCACTCAAGATCGCGCGCGCAGATGAAAAGCAGCGTCCGATTGCTGAAATCGGTGAAGTGAAAAGTGATCGTCATGAAAAAGGTTTTCCGCGTGGCGGCAAGCCTGATTCGTTTGGGCGGCGTGACATGCCAGCAAAGGGAGGCAGTTCGAGGCGTCGCGGTGATTCGTCGCATGAAGAGGGAATGATCCGCTTGAAGTTGAACAAGGGCAAGTTGAACGGAATCCGCCCGAATGACATCGTCGGCACGATTGCCTTTCATGCAAATATCCCGGGTTATACAATTGGTAAGATCCGCATTGAAGAGAAGCATAGTTTTGTGGATATCCCCGAAGACCTGGTAGAGCAGGTGCTGAAGCATAACGGTAACTACCGTTTGGGAAAAGAAAAATTCAGTTTGCAAAAAGCAAACTAACAATACAGCCTCCAAAATTTGGAGGCTGTCCTTTTGGCAAATGCACTCACAAATTAGAAGAGATATGATTAACCGGGTTCAAAAGTAGCACCTTCCATACCGGGAATCACAGCAAAACCGGGTTGCGCTAAATCAATTGATTCATGGATCAGATTGTCCAGAACGTCGTCAGTGTGGGATGGGTCATGATGAAAAGGAACAAAAGATTTGACACCTGCCAGCTCTGCAAATTCAAACGCATGTGCCAGGGAGCTATGACCCCAGCCTACCCGTGTCTTATATTCATCTTCTGTAAATTGTGCATCATGAATCAATATATCACTTCCAACTGCCAGTTTGTACCCTGAAGTCCAATCTGCGCTAATCGGAAACTTCTCTGCGCCTAAGGCGGGTTCATGATCGGGTAAATAGGTGAGGGTTGCATTTGGAGACTCAATGCGATAACCAACTGTCGGATCGGGATGGCAAATCAGAGCGGTGGAAATATGGAACTCCCCAATCTCGAAATCGCCTCGAGGCACTTCATGAAGAATTGTGTTCGGGAGGTCCCGTAGATGGACAGGGAAGAGTGGAGGAGATAGATAACGGGTCAGACGCGAGCGCAGATCGAGCTTGGTACTCGCAGGTCCCCAGATATGAACTTCAATCTCAGGGTTGCGAAGCGCACCAAAAAAACCAAGCCCCTGAATGTGATCCATGTGCAGATGCGTCAGCAAAAGATTTACGCGGCGCAGTGATCGAGGCAGGGAAAGACCCAGCTGCCGCAGACCGGTTCCAGCATCCAAGACAAGCAACGTCCCATCATTGCCTCGGACTTCAACACAGGATGTATTTCCGCCATAACGTGCAGTCTCAGGACCAGGAGAAGCCAGTGAACCACGTGTGCCCCACAACGTCACCTTCATATTTCTGGTTCCCAGAATATGGCAAGCGCGCCTAAATATCGCTCAGCTTGCCCATCCAACGGAAAAGCAGTCACCTCGATCTGTCGGCGCACCCCATCCAAGCCCACTATCCACATACCGCGATGAGCAGGGCGATGATTTCTCAGTGCAATCACAAGTGGCAATAACTCAGGTGCAAGCGAATTGCCATTCTCATCCGTTGGCTTAAATATGGTGGACCATTCTTCGACCGACATCTCACCAGTTTCCTCGAAACGGCGACCCAGGATTGCTTCAGCTGGTTCATTGTAATAAATCAGATTCCCAGGCGGGTCTACAATAAAGATCGGCATTGCCAGGTGGCTCGCAAGTTGCCGTGCGAGGATCAACTCTATCTCTTTTTGTGAGGACATATCTTCCTGTTTCCTTCAATTCATCAATCACAGTGTTACTCTTTGATGTTGAGGATTAACTACAAGTCATCTCAAAAATGTCATCCTGAGCGACAGCGAAGGGTCTCTACACCTAAATTGGAGACTCTTCGGTCGCAACAAACGCTCCCTCAGAGAGACAAGGTGTTTTTGAGATACATTCTACAAATTAAGATAATTGTACACGCTATTTTTTCCATTTATAAGTAGGAGTTACCTGATTTAGTACAATACAATCATGTCTCTTTGGCGGCTTCTTATTACACCTCCCGCGCGCGGCGCGTGGAATATGGCTGCAGATGAATCGATTCTTGAACACGCGCAAGCGGGACGCGGCGATTCACTCCCGACGTTGAGGCTGTACGCGTGGGACCCAGCCTGTCTCTCGCTTGGGCATGCTCAACCTTTTTCTGACGTGGATATGAATCGTCTACAGGAACGCGGCTGGGAAGTTGTCCGCCGCGCGACAGGTGGGCGCGCGATATTACACACAGATGAATTGACTTACTCTGTCATTGCTCCGAACGATGAACCGCGCGTGGCAGGTGGCGTACTCGAATCCTATAATCGGCTTGCACAAGCCCTGCTGCTGGCAGTGAAAAATTTGAATTTACCGGTTGAGATGAATAGCAACGTAGCGCAAAATGGCATTTTGCGCCACAATCCTGTTTGCTTTGAAGTTCCATCAACCTATGAGATTACAGTGGACGGAAAAAAACTCATTGGTTCCGCTCAGGCTCGCAAAAAAGAAGGTGTGCTTCAACATGGATCGCTGCCCTTAACTGGTGATCTCGCGCGTATTTGCCAGGCATTAGTCTTTGAAAACGAATCAGCGCGCGAAGACGCGTCGAAGCGGCTTTTGGCGCGGGCTGCGACTGTGGAATCCGCTTTGGGGCGCGCGGTCAGTTGGCAAACGGCCGCGCAGGCTTTCATCCACGCGTTTGAAGCGCAATTGGGATTAAGTCTAAAGAGGGGAGAGTTGTCTGAATCCGAATCCAGAAGAGCCGATGAATTGGTTAAAGAGAAATACGATCATCCATCATGGACGGAACGCGTGTAGGGACTTAGCTTTGCAGGGTCTGAGACCCTGCAAGAGCAGAGGAAGTTATCCCTGATCGTATACAAAGATCGTGTTAGGGTAACCAAGCGCGGCGAAGAACTTGAGCAGATAGGCTTCGGCATTGATCTGTGCCTGTTCGAGAATGCCATCCTCAAGCGCGGCTTTGAGGATCTCCTGTTCAGCCACCTGCCTCACCTGTGTTTCAAGATTGGGATCGGGTCTGTTCAATACACCCGTCTGGCGGTCATATACATAGGATTTTTCGTTGTCGAGTGTGGCAATTAATATTTCCGTTGGCGGGAGTTTTACAGTAAGCACCCCATTCTCAAAGCGCAGATCTTCAGGATTCAGCTTTTGCATATCAATGCCGGCGATCACAGTGCCATGCGCAACGAATAAGATTTTATCGCCGAACAAAGCCTGGAAAGTACCACCGCCCACTTCACCTGTGATCACTTTTTCAATGCTGTACTGGATCGTCTCCAGCCTCGCCAGCGCGCGTACTTCATTGATATATGTGACCGGGTCAGGGATGATCGTGGGCGTTGGGTTCATCAGGTTGGACATTTGTGTCTGCAACGCCTGGTTCGCCTCATTCACTTGTTGAAACGGTGCAGTCGCGAGTTGCGCCCCCTGGCGTATTGTTTGCACAATGAAATATGCCGCGACGACAATCACAATCACGATCAACAAAGAAAACAGGTTATTGTTTTTCATGCCCGTATTATAATCTCATCGGGAAACTTGTGAATCGCCGTAGAACCCTCCTACCCTTCATCCTATTAACCGCTTCCGTTTTGTTAGCGGATTGTTCAATTCCGAGCATTCGCGTGACGATAGAGTCTACTCAGACTCCCACTCCTACTTTGATTGCCCTCACGCCGCCAACAACAACGGATACGCCTCTGCCGCCTCCCCCTGTGGTGGAACTTGGTCTCGCGGAAAATCCGTTGATCCTCGCCCTGCCTCCTTCCGCGGACTCGCAGGAGCAGATCGACTCCGCCCAACAGATCGCCGCCCAGATCACAGAACGGACAGGTTATACCGTCGTCACCATCGCGCCTGATTCATATACCGCGCTTGTAGATGCGCTCGCAAATAATAATGCACATATCGTCCTGCTTGAGCCTTACGCCTATGAACTCGCCTATCAAAGAGATTTGGTGAAAGCATCCTATGCCATCTTAAGAGACGGCGCGGGCAAATACGGAGCACAGTTCATTGCAGCGCGCGAAGCGGGGTTCAAATCCTACTTCAACCCTTTGAATGAAACGAATATCATTTCTGATGCACGGATCGCCATCACGCAACTGGCAAATAAAAAGCCATGCTGGAGTGATGAAACGTCGGCATCGGGCTATGTCATTCCGCTGGGCTACCTCAACACGTATCAACTCAACACAAGGCCGGCTGCGTTTGTGGGAGGTCATCCCACGGTGGTGCGCTCATTGTATGCAACTGGCATTTGTGATTTTGGGGCAACCTACATCGATGCGCGCAAGTTCCCCTCACTTGAAGATGAATACCCAGACCTTGTAGAACAGGTCATTGTCATCTGGCGCATCCCGGATATTATTCCATATGAGGTGCTGGCGTTTTCCACCAACATGTCGCAGGAAATGCGTGATCTGATTACAGGTATTATTCCCGCCATCCTGCAAACCGAGGCCGGTAAAGCGGCATTCAAAACTGCTTATGATATTGATGAAATACAACCTGTGAACGATGGTTATTATGAGGAGTTCCGCATTTACCTTGATGAGTCGAGAGTGGATCTATCCACGCTGGTGAAATGATTAGCTTCTGTTGAACGACCCAACTGGAATGAAAAGAGACTTGTGTTAGACAAATCTCTTTTTGGTCTTACGACCACCTACGGCATGGAATTGGTAATGTTACTGAATGTGTTGCCAATACTTGGACCCAGCAAGCGCACAACACTAATCACAACAAGTGCCACGAAAGCGAGGATAATCGCATACTCGACCAGGCCCTGACCTCTTTCCTTTGAAACGAATAACATAAAATAATCCTTTCAAATAAATGGGCCGTCTTCCCTGAGTACCTCCTCAGAGTCCATCCTATTCGGTTGTAATGAAATTACACCCCCAACTTGTAATACAAAAAAGCCCCGCCAAATGACGGGACTTTTGTTGCTCTTACGAGCGGGTTACGGCAGGGAGCTTGAAATGGTGCTGAAGGTATTGCCGATCTTGGGTCCCAGCAAACGCATAACAGCAATCACAACGATGGCGACGAGCGCGAGGATGATCGCGTACTCGACGAGGCCCTGGCCTTTTTCTTTTGGTGCAAACAACATGGTAGTAATTCCTTTCTAAATAAATTTGGTTTCACCTGAGGATCACCCTCAGAACTATTTACAGTATAACCAGTTCGCGAAAAATTTCAAGCCCCACACAAGTACTTACGTTTACAAGTTTGCAAATATTAAAATCTTCTAATCATTTTTTTGTGATTTTGTAACACTATGAAAACAAAAAGCCCAACATATGGAAAGTTACAGGGTTTGGTTCCTTGCATATTCCTTAGCGGATTTATACGAAATTAACCTGTATCTATTACAGAGTGCCGCACGTATGTCCGGAGTGGTTAAAAGAGTGGGCTGAAATCTTCCACCACTGAGGACACAGAGTTCACAAAGATTGTTTAAAGGCTTTTCTCCGTGCTCTCTGTGTGCTCAGTGGTTAAATCTTTGGACAAGCCTACAACATTCGCCACTCCCCGCATTGTCTGACATGCGTATCCAAACTTGAAGTGCGGTAAAATCCTATCTTATGTTACCGCTTATCTCATTAGTTACTAAACTTTTTGTAACAAATTGCGGGCTAAATTATCTACTTCGAGGTTAGATATTTATGCGGCACTCCGTAAAACGGATTATTCGACTTCTATGGCGGTTTGTCCTGGCTTTGGGCACGCTGGGTCTGCTTGGAATGCTGCTGCCGCGTCTGATCACAACCATTTATGCCATGAACCGCATCTATCAAAAGGATGATGCACCCAGTGAGCGGCTTGCCATTGTGTTTGGCGCCGGGCTGCGGCGCGACGGAACGCCTACCCCGATTTTGCGTGACCGGGTTGAAACTGCTGCAAGCCTGTACTTCAACGGCAGCGTGGAAAAATTGTTGATGAGCGGGGATAACAGCCTCCTGAGCTACAATGAGCCGGAAGCCATGCGGCAATATGCCATCTCTCTCGGCGTTCCAGAAAATGCCATCGCCATGGATTATGCCGGAAGGCGCACATATGACACATGTTACAGGGCGAAAGCCATATTTGGGATGAAGAGCGCTCTGCTGGTAACACAAAAATTCCATCTTCCGCGAGCGTTGTTCCTCTGTAACGCGCTGGGGCTGGATGCCTATGGAGTAGAGGCAAATAATCGTAATTACTGGCGTGGTTCCCTGTTGATCTGGAATTTCCGCGAGCAACTGGCGACGGTGGGGGCTTTTCTGGATGTATATGTGAACAGTCCACTGCCTGTCCTTGGCGACCCCGAGCCTTTGTTTGATTAACTCACCTTACGCAGAACGTCCCGAAGGCTTCCTCGATAAACCCTGTTGAGCCAGTCAAACCTTCGGGACGGTGCGTAACATCAGTGATTAAATAGCCTTGCGAAGGCTTAGAGTAGTAGCACATTTGGGTGATTAAACCCATCCATGGGGTTTGTTTAGACAAGGATTTTGTGGATAAGTCGCTTTTATCTGTGGATAAGTGCACCTTCATGTGGAGAAGTGGGGAAAGCCCATCCAATTTGCAAAAAACTACACCCCCATATATGGACACCGAAAAACAGATTCTCCAATATATAGATTGGGCTGGAGATGGACATTTTCTGTGGATAAAGTTGTGGATAAGTTTTCCGAATTCTCTCCACAGGGAGGGCTGGTTCCGTTAACGGAGTCAAGCCGAACATCCAGAGTGATTCGATGATCTTCAGCCATATATGGGTGTCTTTCGGCTATATTTAGTCTTATCCACATTTTCCACAGTACCTACTACTATTACGATTCTTATCTAATGTTTAATAAATTCCTTGAATCTATCATGTAAATCCTGTACAATCTTTAATATCGGTCCCTCTTTAACGTTAACATTGCTGGGAGGTTAACATGGACATAATCAAGGTTTCTGCAAACTCCCGTACCTCTGCCGTTGCCGGTGCAATTGCAGGGGTGGTCCGTGAACATAAACGGGCGGAAGTGCAGGCGATTGGCGCTGGAGCGGTCAATCAGGCTGTGAAGGCACTGGTGCTTGCGACCGGTTATCTCAGGAACGATGGTATTGATGTGGTCTGCGTTCCTGAGTTCGCGGACGTGACGATTGATGATAAGGTGAGAACTGCGATCAAACTTGTAGTTGAGCCTCGTTAATGAGTACGAGTAAGTACGGCAAGAACAAAGTGGATTGACAAGTAAGAGCAAGCCAACAGACGGCGCTTAACCTCTCAATTTCATAATGTCAGAGTACGTGCAGTTGTATCCTAATCATACAGGGTGGTATATAATTTACTAGGCTGTGTGTTTGACTACTGCCCTGACAGGGATTTCTTTGTATGAAATTCTCACAACATTTCTGGCGCGGTCTGGTATTTCTCTTATTAATTACCGCTTTGTGCGGAGGTATGGTTCTGCCTGTCACGGGCATATCTGTCCGCGCCGCGCCGCAGATGCAGGCGGCAACGAATATAGTGATTAGTGAGTTTCGCCTTCGAGGCCCAGCTGGGGGAACCGATGAATTTATTGAAATATATAATCCAACTCCTAATCCAGTGGATATAAGTAGTTGGATAATAAGTGGATCAAATAATACTGGTACCACAATAAGTACAAGGGCAACGATTCCAGCGGGTACGTTTCTTCAATCTGGTCAGCACTATTTAGTTGCTAAGAGTGGTGGGTATAGCAATACAAGTGTCCCTGCTGATCTTCTATATACTGCAACGGGCATTGCAGACGATGGAGGAATTGCCTTAATACATGCCGATGGTATCACGATTATTGATCAAGTTGGTATGAGTGCTGGATCTGCTTACGGAGAAGGCACTCGACTTACGTCACTTACCACTAACACCGATCAAAGTTACGAACGACAACTTGAAGCTTCAGGAAGTTGTACCGATTCAAATAATAATTCTACAGATTTTTTCCTTCGTGTTCCAAGTGATCCACAAAATTCATCCAGTCCAATAATAACTTGTGGCAATCCAACACAGACTCCATCTCCAACCTCAACTTCAACTTCAACATCGTCACCAACTTCTACATTATCTCCTACGACTACAAATACTCCAACTAATACACCTACAATAACTCTTACACCCACACCGGTGGGTTTCCTCAGCGTGATCATCAACGAAGTTGCCTGGGCGGGGACAACTGCCGCACTCACAAGCGATGAATGGATTGAGTTGTATAACCCCGGCGCAAGCCCGGTCAATTTGGCGGGATGGGTTTTGAAAAGCCCGGACGGCACCCCGACCATTGCCCTAACAGGAACCATCCCTGCAGACGGCTTTTTCCTTCTCGAACGCACCGATGACACGACAGTCTCGGATATCGCGGCGGAC
>JAKEFL010000307.1 GCA_022616105.1 Anaerolineae bacterium
CACGCCCAGGCAAAGGTCTATCCTTACGCATCTTTCTTTGCCAATCCACGGGGTCAGTTATGTCTGAGAACACCTTCATTGCTGCCAACTGAGTCAGCAACTCTTTGATTCGCTTCCCCCGTTTCGCATCCTTAGTTGGTTCGGGTAATTTGCACGAATGTAATTGTAGGAAAGCAACAAAATCAAGCACCTCGCGTTGTTTTTCGGGCGATAACTTCAACAGGCGCTTTTGAATTTGTTCCATCAAAGTCATACCAGACTCCTTCTCAACACCAACGCTATACTCAGTTTTCGTTTCTCGCACCCTGCGAGATTTGGAAGAATTAATTTTCTTCATGGTCAAAGTATAGCATAGGGTGTTTCTTAATATCTTCCTCTCTCAAGCACAATATCTGGATTGGGAAGATCGCTCTCCCTCGCAGGGAACACCTGCACCGCGCAGGCTTTGAATTCAGGGATTTTAGCTTGCGGGTCGAGCGCGTCGTTCGTCAATAAATTCGCGGCGGCTTCGGCAAAGTGGAATGGGATGAAGACCACACCAACTGATGTCTTCTCTGTGACAGTAGCGCGCAAGACAACTTCGCCGCGGCGTGAGGTCACACGCACGGGCATGTTATTCATAATGCCGTGCATTTCCGCGTCCGCAGGGTGCATCTCGACGCGCGCTTCGGGGTAGGCTTCGTCGAGGGCGGAGTTACGAGTCATTGTGCCGCCATGCCAGTGTTCGAGCACACGTCCCGTGGTGAGGATGAACGGATATTCGTCATCAGGCTCTTCCACAACAGGGACATAATCCAATGGGATGAATTTACCGCGTCCACGCGGGAAGGATTCGGTGAAGAGAGTCGGCGTGCCAGGATGATCCAGATCAGGCACGGGATAGATCAAGCCGACTTTGTCAATGCGTTCGTAGGTGATGCCCGCGTAGTCCTTGTTGACGCTTGCCATTTCGCGCAGGATCTCTTCGGGGTTGGAGTAATCCCATTTAGCGGTGGCGCGCCCAAGTCGAGACTCGATGCGAAGCGCCAGGTCGCAGATAATTTCCCAATCAGGTCGCGCTTGTCCACGTGGAGGCTGCGCGACGCGGACGCGTTGGACGCGTCGATCGGTATTCGAGAACGTTCCCTCTTTTTCGGCGAACGGAGTCGCAGGCAGGAAAACATCCGCAAACGCGCCACTCTCGTTGATGAAAATATCCTGCGAGATGAGGAACTCAAGCTGCTGCATGTGATGCCGCGTCACGTTGAGATTCGGCTCGGACATCATCGGGTTCTCGCCCATGATGAAGAGCGCCCGAACGCCGCCCTCATGCGCGTGACTCAAAATTTCTGTGGTCGTCAAGCCAAGTTTGCGCGAGAGTCCGCCCGCTTCGATATTCCAGGTCTTCTCCCATTGCACGGCGTTGTCTTCGTTATCGACGCGCATGTAGCCAGGGTAGTGAAACGGCATCGAACCCATGTCGCTCGCGCCCTGCACGTTGTTTTGCCCGCGCAAGGGATTCAGTCCCGTGCCATCGCGCCCGATGTGACCTGTGAGAAACGCCAGATGAATGAGCGCCAACGCGGACGCTGTTCCATGCGAAAGTTGCGAGATGCCCATGCCCCAATAGATGGCGGCGTTCTTTGCGGTGGCATACATACGCGCGGCTTTACGAATATCCGCTGCGGGTACGCCTGAAATTTCTTCGGCATATTCTGGCGTGAACTTCTCCAGCGACTCGATGAAATCCTGATAGCCCTCCGTTCGATTCGCAATGAACTCGTGATTGATCAGATTCTCTTCGACGATCACATGCGCCATCGCAGAGAAGACAGGGACGTTCGTGCCAGGCTTGAGCGGAAGCCACATCTCGGCGAAGTCAACCAGGTCAATGCGGCGCGGGTCCACGACGATCATCTTGGCACCATATTGTTTCACTGCCTCTTTCATCTGCAACGCAATGATCGGATGATTCTCCCCAGTGTTCGAGCCTGTGACGATGAATACATCGTTCATAATGACTTGCGAGGCGGTGTTGCTCATCGCAGACGAACCCGTCGCCTGTTGAAGCGCGACGACAGAACCCGCGTGACAGAGGCGCGTACAATGATCCACATTGTTGGTGCGGAACAAAGCGCGATACATTTTCTGCAAAAGGTAGTTATCTTCATTGGTGGCTTTGGCGCAGCAATAGACAGCCATCGCGTCTGAGCCGTCGCGCTTGTAAATCTCGACAAGTTTATCGGCTGTTATATTGAGCGCGGTGTCCCAGTCCGTTTCGACCCAGTCCCAATCATTGGAGATTTGAGAATGAGCAACTGGATTCCCATCCTTGCTCACCGCAAATACTTGTTCGCGTCCTTCGGGTTTGGGTTTTCCTTCGAGCAGGTATCTTCGGACTAAGGGCGTAGTCACCCGTTTTGGATGGTAGATAAAGTCATACCCAAAGCGACCTTTGACACAAAGATTTCCATGATTGACAGGTGAGTCAAATGGTGAGGTGACTTTATAAATGAAATCATCTTTCACGTGTAGTTGCAAATTGCATCCCACGCCGCAGTAAGGGCAGGTGGTGGTGACGATACGGTCGGGTTTTAGCATAGAGTCGGCTCCTGACCTATCCCCCGCCCCCTTTCCTCACAGGAAAGGGGAGTCGAAGGGCTAGGTCTGCTTCCATTCTTTTGTAAAAACAGACTTAAGTGTTAGTCTCCTGGCTTACATTCGTCTACAATCTTTTGCAAAACGCTTTTCAAGTTATGGGTAATTTCTTCATTCTTGAAACGAATAATGCGAAAACCAAGCGAAATCAAATATGCTTCACGCTCAGAATCATATTCTTTTTGCAGTTCATGAATTCCCCCATCCAACTCCACAATCAACTCATGTTGATGACAATAGAAATCAGGAAAATAACCATGAACGACCTGCTGCCTCCGAAAATGAAGACCATTCAACTTGTTGGCTCTCAATTCTTTCCAGAGAATCTTCTCAGCAGGCGTCATCTCACGGCGCAATTTCTTTGCGCGTTCGCGCATTTCATAAGAAACCTTTTGACCTCGAACAATATTCTTTACAGGCATACGTCGTCTTCCCCCCTTCCCTCTTAGGGAAGGGGCCGGGGGTTAGGTCGGTTTTTCTTTCCTGCGTTTGCGTCCGGTATTCAACACACTAATCTCATTCGGACTCATTCCCTGCTCCAACAAAAACTCACGTTTCGGTTTCAACGCACCCGTGGGACATACACCCACGCATTGACCACATAACACGCAAGTCGTTTCAGGGATGGCTTTATCGAAGAACGTGCCGATCTGCGTCTCATACCCACGACCCTCAAAGTTGATCGCAAAGGTATATTGCGCATCGTCCGCGCAGACTTGGACACAGCGCCAGCATAACAGGCACTTTGAATAATCGCGGATGTACATTGGATTATCATCTTTGACGGGGACTTCGCGTCGTTCCGCGTCAGGGAAACGATTCGGGTCGGCTTCATAATCCTTCATCATTACCTGGATTTCCGCGGCTTCGGATAAATCCATCGTGGAGTCCAGCATCTCCAAAATCGTCTTTCGTGAGCGGATGACCTTCTCGCTTCGTGTCTGGACCTTCATATTCTCAGCAGCTTTGACAATACATGCAGGCTGAAGTACTCGTTGTCCTTCAACTTCGACGACGCAGATTCTACAAAGCGCGTTCGCTGTCGTCGCGTCGTGGTAGCAGATGGTGGGGACATCTTTGCCATATTCACGCGCGACTTCAAGCAGGGTTTTGCCTTGTTCAGCTTGAATTTCATTGCCATCAACGATCAAGTTGATTTTATCTGCCATAACCTATTCCTCAGTGTAGAAGGGCCTTCCATCCCAACATTCATACAGGAAATTACTTGGCGTGCGTACACGCATAGGCCATTTATTGTAACGAATGATATAACCCGCCAAATGTGGGCGAACTGTCTCTAAGGCCTTCTGGGCCTGCCAACGCGATAAATTAAAGGAGCGCCAATCGTGCTGGGAAGCATCGGGCGAGTAATCAAGATACTTATAACAGGCGAGGATTGCGCCAACCCCCTCACGTGTTATCGTGGGCAATGATGGCGATAAAAATTCTTCTGCGAGCGCAGGCACCGCATCGGTTGAAAGCGAGGCCAGGTGTGGAGTATTTAGATTTTTGCCATGCCAAGCACGGAACACATTATGTTTCACCGTGGCGGCATCTACATTAACCAGGGTAAGCGTGACAGCAAAGCCGAGAGACGCAAGTACAGTTACAAATGCAAAATACCGTTCACGTTGGAATATTTCAAGAATAACAACTGCAACAAGCAAAACCCCAAGCCAGATGAGAAAGATTCTCGGATACAGCCGAAACCGCGAAAAGCCATGCCAGTCAATTCCCAGCGAAATGCGCTGGTATGCAGATACAAGGATGACCATTACCAATACAACGACAGCCACACTCATGGCTGAATAAAAACGTCTTTGTATATCATTCTCTCGACGTGTAAGAGCGCCCAAACCAAGGATCATTACCAGGCTAAAGAAGGCGACTACTATAAGTTCATTGAAACCGCGGCGCGCATATTGAGAGTAGGTATAACCCGCAACACCGATATTCGTCTCCCTGCCAAAAAAATATTGGAATTGAACAATCACAAAAGCCAGAAAAAGAAAGGATACACTGCCAAGCACAACGGCCGATTCGGTAATTCCTAAAAATGGCTTAATGATTGACTTGTCCTCTCCTGTTATTTTTTCATCTTTGCTTCTTGTCGCAGTATAGAGAAAGGTTCCTGCCAGAAGATAAGCAAAGATAATGATAAATATAGATCGCTGTATATATTCAGAAATCTTTTCGGTGTCAAAGAAGTCATCGAGTTTCTCGTTAAACACAACGTCCGCTGAAGCCAGAAGCGAACCAAAACAAAGCACGATCGGCAAAGCAATGACCAAACCACGTATCAATCCAAAAATCGGAAATTTTTCTCTGTCTTTAACTTCCTCCGATGCCTTACGAACCTGACGGAAGAAGCCGATGGGACGAGCCAGCATATCGCCAATCAGTAAAAAGAATTTATAAAAATAATCGGATAGACGATACAAATGCCAACGGCCACCCAGATAGGTGGTTGCAAATAAACCAATCGAGAATAACGTAAATGTGTAGGCGAGAAAGATCGTTAAGGGTTCCTGGCGCATAAAAGTAATCACAGCAAAAAACGTGAAGGAAAACAGCAGCCAAAGACTGTTACGTGCAGGCTTATACCCTTCTGCAAATAATAGATAAACTCCTCCAAGGATGCAAAGAGTTAAGAGCAGAGCAAAATTGATTCCCACTGACTGTTTCCAAAAGAGGAAATCGAATCCCCAACCGAGCAAAAGGGCAGCAATCAGGAGGCGGTAAGGTTGCCTTACAAATATTGTTTCTTCAACAAGTTTTTCTGTGGGCTTTGCAACGTGCTCTTGGGCAATAGGTTCTATCACAGGTACAACAACAGCTTCTGCAATTACATTCTTTTTCTGTATGTTTTTCCGTGCGATTGGCTTCTTTTTTGAGTTCATTGTTTAATCTTTTTCACCGTATTTTGTTTCCATTATTTAGATCGTTCGTAATTTTCTTCTTTCCTCTATCATCTTTCTTTCTTCTCATCAAACATCTCAATTCACAACTTGATTGCAGACAACGCCGCGCCTGCCGCAGTTTGTCCCAAGCTAGCTCTATGAAATCTTCTTCCATCCGGCTTTTTGAGGGTCCTCCACAATGTGCGCAATCTTCACTTCATCCAGCAAATAATTTTCGTAATAGCCGCATGTCGCACAAAGTAAAGTCTGCCACTTACGTGTGGGCACCATGGAATCTCCATCCAGAACATGGGCACTGTAGCCATCACCTATGCCACCGTTTTCCAGGGAGGAATATACCTCTCGCGAACTACACTTCGGACATTGTCCGTTTTTCATCCGTTCTCCTCTTGTTTCGCCCTGCTCCAGAATTCGCGCCAGTCAGATTCCCATTCTCGCTCAGCCATCTCATCTTTCGCATTTGGATTCAGTGCTTTGACCAATCCATTGATCCAATCTTTATACGCTTGTAGACTTTCATCTTTGGGACGACTGTAGTATCTTTGAGGCTCGGCAACAGAGGGATTTCTATCTGAATCCATTTCTTTCCTCTTTCATCTTTCCTCTTTCTACTTCGACGGCAAGCCGTCGGACTCCAGAGAAAATAGCTCGGGCCACAACTTCATCGCGGATAACACCGCGCCGGCCGCAGTCTGTCCCAACCCACATAAACTCGCGTCTGTCATCGTCCAGCCGACATCTTGCAGGCGTATCAGATCACCTTCGAGGACTTTGCCTTCTGCAATGCGGTCAAGGATTTCCATTTGGCGTTGTGTGCCCATCTGGCAGGGATAGCACTTGCCGCAAGATTCATGCGCGAAGAAGTGACCGAGTCTCTTGAGGACATCGCGCATATCGCGCGTCTCATCGAAGACCATTACAACACCGGAACCGAGAGGTAAACCTGCCGCGCGTAAGTCTTCAAAAGTCATCTTTACATCGAGATGCTGTGAGGTAGCAAACGCGCCTGCCGCGCCACCGAACAGAACGGATTGTAGCTTCTTTTCATTTGCAACGTCGCCCGCCATATCGAGCAGTTCGCGCAAAGTGACACCAAATGGAACTTCGTAAAGCCCCGGCTTTGTGACATCACCTGAAACACAGAATAACTTTGGTCCGGGTGACTTCTCCGTGCCAATCTTGCGATATTCAACAGAGCCTTGCGCGATGATCAACGGTACATTGCATAGAGTCTCTACATTATTAATAACAGTCGGCTTGCCGAACACGCCGTGAGTCGTGGGGAAAGGCGGCTTTACGCGCGGGAAGCCGCGCTTTCCCTCGATCGACTCGAACAGCGCGGTCTCCTCGCCACAGATGTAGGCGCCAGCGCCGACGCGGATTTCAATATCGAAATCTTTTCCTAAATAACCTGCCCCACGCGCTTCATTCAATGCAGTTTCCAGAACAGGGAGGATGTATGGATATTCAGCGCGAATATAAATGTAGCCTTTCGTTGCGCCAATCGCGTACGCGGCAATGCACATGCCTTCAATTGTGCGATGCGGATCGTCAATCAAAAGGATACGATCTTTGAACGTGCCAGGTTCGGATTCGTCCGCGTTGCAGATAACATACTTCGGTGAGCCATCCGCTTTTGCCGCACCTTCCCATTTGATCCCCGTAGGGAATGCCGCGCCGCCGCGTCCTACGAGACCTGAGGCTTTGATTTCGGCAACGATATCCTCGGGCTTCATCCCCAATGCTTTCTTAAGCGCCGTGTATTCACCATATTTTTCAAGCGACGCTGTTCCATTTCCACAGTTGGCTGTCAACAAACGAATTGAACCATAAACCCATGAAAGCGGACGACCCAATTCATAAGTATCTTTTTCCAGATTGATATTTGTCTCGGCTTCATCGTTCACCAGCGCGACAGGCGCATGCTCACAAAGCCCAAGGCAGGGACTCGGCTCGATGGTTAGAGACAGGTCTGGGGTCGTTTGACCGGCTTTTAATCCATGATGAGAACAAAGATGACCCAGCACTTCATCTCCATTTTTGAGCGCGCAAGCCACATCCGTACAAACCCGAATGACGCGTTTACCAATTGGTTCATTGTAAAAGAGTGAATAGAATTCGATGACGCCGTGTATATCCGCAAGTGGAACACGGAGGGTTTTGGATATTTCCGTCGCGGTCTCTTCAGAAATCCAGTGATAAATTTTTTGAGCCGCATGCAAGGCTGGCAACAACCCTGAGCGGCCCATCGGAACATAAGGCTCAATTGCGGTGAAAAGTTGAGAATGATTATCGGTCATGTGTGCTCTATGTAGAGCAGAGTATAGACCGAAACAAGAGGGAAGGCAAGTCAATTTGGATTAGCCGCAGAGATCACAGAGATTCTGAGAAAATAAAACTCGAAGGACTCAGCGCGCTCTGTGGCTAATCTTAAAGAGAAAATTACGGGCTTAGATTTGCGGTCGGCAGAAATCTTGGGGGCCGGCGGAATTGCGTCGCCTGTTCAAATGCATAAGCAAACTTGATCAACGTGGGTTCCTGCCACGCTTTTGCAAGGAACGAAATTCCCACAGGCAAGCCAAATACAAACCCCGCAGGCACAGTGATATGTGGATATCCCGCCACCGCGGCGGGTGAAGTGCTTTCCATATCCCAGTTAAGAGCATCGCCGTTGACAAGATCGATCATCCACGCAGGACCACCCGATGGAACAACAATCGTATCGAGTTTATGTTTGCGCATCGCCGCGTCAATGCCATCCTTACGCGTGAGGCGATGGTTCTTTGCCAGCGCGTCGCGATATTTTTTGTCACTCAAGGACGGTTTCTCATGCGCAGTGATCATGTGTTCCTGCCCGAAGTAAGGCATCACAAGATGACTGTTCTCTTCATTAAACTTGATGACGTCCTCCATTGAATGAATACGCGCGTCTGAAGGCAGTGCTTTGAGATATTTATTCAGATCAGCTTTGAACTCATAATGTAAAACTTCCAGTTCGGTCTTGCCAAATTTATTGAAGTTGGGGACATTCGCCGGGTCAACGATCACCGCGCCGAGATGCTTCATTACATCAATACATGTTTCAAAAATCTTGATGATGCGCTTATCGGTACCGACCATATTTCTTGGGACACCGATGCGCGCACTTTTGAGTCCATCTCTATCGAGAGACTTTGTGTAATTGTATATTCCCCGCTTCTTACTTGACCGTGTAACTGAATCCCGTTCATCGACTCCTGTCATCGTCCCCAGCAGGATCGCCGCGTCTGCCACAGTCCGCGCCATGGGACCGGGCGTATCCTGGCTGTGCGCGATGGGAATGATGCCGCTGCGACTCAACAATCCGAGTGTTGGTTTGATTCCGATGATTCCATTCGTTTGTGCTGGACAAATGATCGAGCCATCGGTCTCTGTTCCGACCGCGGCTGCACACAGATTCGCTGCCACCGCCGCGCCGGAACCAGAAGATGATCCGCACGCGGAGCGATCCAATGCATAAGGATTACGGGTCAAACCACCGCGCGATGACCATCCACTGACCGAATGTTTGCCGCG
>JAKEFL010000308.1 GCA_022616105.1 Anaerolineae bacterium
GAGTTGATTGTGCCTGTGGCATTGGAGCAGGGCTCGAAGTTTGCCATCCGTGAAGGTGGGCTCACCGTTGGGGCTGGCGTCGTTACTAAAATTATCGAATAAGAGAAAGTTGGTAAGTAAGAATGGCTTCTAAGAAGAAGGACGTTCGACCGGTTATTACGCTTCAATGCAATGACTGTAAGGAACGGAATTACACTACTGAGAAAAATCGTCGTAATGACCCGAACCGTCTTGAGTTCAGCAAGTTTTGCCCGCGCTGCAGGAAACATACAATGCATCGCGAAACGAAGTAGTTTATTAGTTCGGTAGTTTGCTGGTTGCGTAGCTTGGCGGTTGAACTGCATAACTATCAAACCAAGCAACTACCAAACTAATCATGTAGGCCAGTAGCTCAATTGGTAGAGCACTCGTCTCCAAAACGAGCGGTTGTGGGTTCAAGTCCTGCCTGGCCTGTAAAAACGATGGCAACGCCGCTGTGTGGGTAGGGCGGCGTTTTAGCCGTAAGAATCTTGAAGGAGTTGATCGTGGCTGTAAAAGATAAAGGAGCAAAACCAAACGCGTTCCAAGCGTTCTTCCGCGAGACTGCTGGCGAACTCCGTAAAGTTTCCTGGCCGACCTGGCCCGAAGCGCGGCAGTTGACAGGTCTTGTTTTGCTGGTTATGGTTGTTATGGGTATCATCCTGGGTTTAACCGATGGTGGTGCTCGCACGCTTTTGAATCTGTTGCTCGGATTTTAAAGAAAGGAAATGAAGGTCCTCATGTCAGTGCAGGAACCACAAGATCAGTTTGAACGCGAGACAGCGGAAGCAACTGAGGAAGAATCACAGGATACCTCAGTTGAATCTCCCGTTTCTGATTCGGATACATTCGATTCGTCAAGTGAATCCGAGTCTGTTGACGTTCCTACTCCTCCGGATGAATCAGATGTATCGTCCGATGATTCCACTTCGGTGGAAGAGGATGATGAGATACCCGCTCCTGCTGCCAAAAGCCAGCCTCCGGCTTCGGATGAAATCCCTCACCCAGAAGCGACAGAGGGACCTGCTTGGTATGTGATCCATTGTTATTCGGGCTACGAGAATAAAGTACGCCATAACCTCGAGCAGCGCATCGAGACGATGGGTATGAAGGATAAGATCTTTGATGTAGTCATTCCGACTCAGGAAGAAATAGAAGTCAAGGATGGCAAGCGACGAACAGTGGAGCGACACATCTTCCCTGGCTATGTGCTAGTGAATATGTTGTTGTCTGAAGAGTCATGGTATGTCGTCCGCAATACGCCTGGTGTGACCGGCTTCGTGGGTATGGGAAACAACCCCACCCCGCTGCGACCTGAAGAAGTCGCACAGATCGTCAAGCGCATGGAAGCTGAAGCACCCACTGTCAAAGTCACGTTCAAAGTTGGGGAACGTGTCCGTATTGTGGATGGACCGTTCAATGATTTCCGTGGTCTTGTTTCAGAGATCGATATGGAGCGCACCAAGGTCCGTGTGATGGTTTCGTTCTTTGGACGCGAAACACCTGTGGAGTTGGATTTCTTACAGGTGGAGAAGGCGTAGCACGTGCTGCGTAGTGCGTAACTAATTGAGACCGATAAAAGTAAAGGTTGAGAAAGAGTTAATTAAACGGTAACAAGTTGCGACTTAGGATGAATCGAGAATTCAGGTCTGCGACTTGAAACAGTGGGAGGGCGTCCCGCACCAGAAAACCGCTGGCACACTAAATCGCCCGCTAAAACCACACCTGTTCCTGCGTCGCAGGTGCAGGCAAAGGAGTAAAAATGGCAAAGAAGTTTAAGGCAATTGTTCGTCTCCAGCTTGAAGCTGGAAAAGCCAACCCGGCGCCCCCCGTGGGACCTGCGTTGGCTGGTCATGGTATCAATATCATGGCCTTCTGCAAAGAATATAATGCTCGTACGTCGAATCGTCCGGGTGAGGTACTTCCTGCAGAGATTACCGTATATACTGATGGTTCGTTCACCTTCATTTTGAAGACCCCTCCGGCGGCCGTGTTGTTGCGCAAAGCTGCAAAGGTCGCTAAGGGTTCCGGCGTTCCGAACAAGGAAAAGGTCGGCAAGGTGACGCGGGCACAAGTGAAAGAGATCGCTGAATTAAAAATGAAAGATCTAAACGCGATCAATCTCGAAGGTGCGATCAAGCAGGTTGAAGGTACAGCCCGCTCAATGGGCATTAATGTCGTCGAATAAATTTGTGGGAGGGTCATACTATATGACTCGCTTGCACCACGGAGGATAAAATGGCTAAACACGGAAAAAAATATAAAGCCGCTCTGGCTAAGGTGGATTTGGAAAAGGAATACTCGGTACGCGACGCAGTTGCGCTCGCGAAGGAAACCAGCATCACCAAGTTCGATTCAACAGTGGAAGTTCATATGCGCACCGCGCTTGACCCGCGTCAGGCTGATCAGCAAGTGCGTGATGTCGTCGTTCTACCGCACGGTTTGGGCAAGACTATACGTGTGCTGGTCTTTGCTCAGGGTGAAGGTGCCGCTGCAGCTCGTTCCGCGGGTGCCGATCTTGTTGCTGATGATGATGAGACTTTGAAGAAGATCGAAGGCGGCATGCTGGATTTCGATGTCGCGATCGCAACGCCCGATGCGATGGGAAAGGTCGGTCGTCTTGGACGTGTGCTGGGTCCGCGCGGTCTCATGCCGAACCCGAAAGCTGGCACCGTTGTCAATGCGAATGATCTGCCTCGCGCGGTCAAAGAAGCGAAGGCGGGGCGTGTCGAGTTCCGTCTTGATAAGACTGCCAACATCCACGTATCGGTTGGTAAAGTCTCTTTCAGTGCAGATCAACTTTATGAGAATTTTTCTGCATTGATGGATGCGGTTCATAAGGCGCGTCCAGCAGGCGCGAAGGGTGAATACATCAAACGTATCACTCTTACAACAACAATGGGGCCCGGGATTAAAGTGAGTCCTGGAGATACACATCCTTGAGGATAACGAGTAAAATAGCTCGATAACCTAAAAGCCACTTCGCCGATGAAGGCGGGTGTGGCGCCTGGTTTCGATACGGCGGATTGCTTCGCACACCACCTACTCAACCAACAGCGCCACTTAATTTCCTGCTCAGGTGAAGACACAAAGCAATCATGCCCTCCTTTTGGGTTTGCTTGAAGTCTTTGCCTCGCGAAACGAGTGGCAAAGACTTTTTTATTGAAAGGAGGTGAGTGTCCCTTGGCAATTACAAAGGAACGTAAAGAGGAAGTGCTGGCCACGTATGCAGACTGGATGAAGCGCAGCCAGGCTGTGATTCTCGTAGAATACACGGGCGCGAAGATGAAGGATCTGGATGGAATTCGCGCAAAGGTCCGCGAATCTGGCGGTGAGTTCCACATCCTAAAGAACACGCTGGCGCGCCGTGCATTTGCAAGTAGTGGAATGGAACTTCCACAAGATTATCTTGTGAAAAGCACAGCTGTCTCATTTGCTTTCACAGATCCTGCTTCCACTGCTAAAGCACTGAACGAAGCAACAAAAGGCAAAGAGTTCCTCAAGGTCAAAGGCGGATTCATGAGCGGGCAGAGTTTGACTGCTGCTCAAGTTAAAGCCCTGGCTGATATGCCACCGCTGCCCGTTGTCCGTGCACAATTGCTTGGTGTTCTTCAGGCTCCGGCTGGCAAACTGGTCCGCACGATTGCAGAACCTGCCCGCGGTTTAGCCGCTGTCATCAAGGCTTTCTCAGAGAAAGCAACCGCTGCCGCGTAATAACTTATATTACGCACTTAATTTAAACAAAAAATAAACTCATGTAAGGAGAATTTTTACAATGGCTGAAAAGCTTGAAAAACTCGTGGAAGAACTTTCCACACTTTCCGTCCTTGAGGCGGCTGATCTGGTAAAGAAACTGGAAGAGAAATGGGGTGTCTCTGCCGCCGCGCCTGTTGCGATGGCTGCAATGCCTGGCGCCGCGGCGGCTGCTGCCGCTGAACCTGTCGAAGAGAAGACAGAGTTCGATGTGGTCATCAAGGAAACCGGAGCCAAGAAAATTGACGTAATCAAAGTCATTCGTCAATTGACCAACCTTGGTCTCGGCGAAGCCAAGACAATGGCTGAAACTGCAGGTTCCAAGGTACTTACCGGTGCTGGCAAGGATGCCGCGAACGATGCCAAAAAGAAGCTGGAAGAAGCTGGCGCAACTGTCGTTCTTGAGTAAGATTCCTCTTGATTAATCAAAAAGACGGCTCTTTTGAGCCGTCTTTTTGCATTTAAGCAATGAAATAGGCAGTACAAATTTCTTATTAAAGCCAGTTGACTTTGGTCTTGAAACTGATATACTTGTGCAAATATACTGGTCTGACCACCATACCACGAGTAAACCATGAAAATACAAAAAATCTCCCACAAAACCCTGGCAGAGACCGCAGCTGGCAAACTTGCTGCTTCTCTATTGGATGGGACGTTTGATCAGGGCGGCCAGCTCCCTCCCGAGCGCGAGTTGATCAATATCCTTGGGATCAGCCGGGCCACGCTGCGAGAAGCCTTGAAATCCCTTGAAGAACATCGCTTAATCGAGTCTCGCCGGCACGTTGGCTGGTTCGCCCGGAAGATCGATGAGACAAACATTACACAGGCGAAGGAATTGGCTGGCGATGTTGCCAGTGAGCGGCCGCGCTTAGCAATCAGCGAGCCCACCACAGGGCCGCGTCGGATTCCTGTGTCACCTGAAAAACCCATTCACATCCCCAATCTGCAGAAGGATCGCCTGGGCACATTTGAGTTCATTTCCTGGTGGGAACGTGAGAAAGTGCAAAAAGCCAAGGTGCTTGTGATTGGAGCTGGTGCGCTTGGCAATGAAGTCATCAAGAACCTGGCTTTGATGGGTGTAGGAAATATTTTCATCATCGATTTCGATAAGATCGAAGCCGCCAATCTCAGCCGTTCTGTATTGTTTCGTGAAACAGATAACAACCGCAGCAAGGCGGAAGTGGTTGCAGCGCGCGCGAAATCCATCAACCCGGAAGTCCATATCCAATATTTGAACGCGGATGTGACCACAGGTCTCGGGTTGGGAATTATCCGACGAATGGATGCAATCGTTGGTTGTTTGGATAACCGTGAAGCCCGCCTGGCTGTTAATCGTTTTTGTTATTGGATGAACAAGCCCTGGGTGGATGGTGCTATTCAGGAACTGCTCGGCTTGATGCGCGTGTTTAAGCCAGGCGAGGGAGCTTGTTATGAATGTACGCTTACCGAACAAGCGCTTCGTGATCTCTCCTTGCGTTATTCATGTCAATTGCTGGCACGACAAAACGTACTGCTCGGGAAAGTCCCTACCACACCGACAATTGCCTCGATTATCGGTGGTATGCAATCACAGGAAGCATTGAAGCTTATTCATGACATGACAGTTGAACCAGGCAAGGTGGTGCACTTCAATGGTCTGAACAATATGATGCACACAACTGCTTATGTACCGCGCGAAGAGTGTGAGAGTCATTGGGCTTATGGAGAGATTACAGAATTGCCCGCGCGTGCTGAACGGACGACCCTTCAAGACCTGCTTCGTATTGCCCGTTCTGATCTTGGGGCGCAGGCTGTGATCGAACTCGATCAGGAATTGGTCACCTCACTTGAGTGTCCGAGCTGTCATACAGTGGAACAGGTGCTGCGACCGTTGAGTGAAATCACATTTGAAGCTGGCCACTGCCCCACTTGCGGGCTGCTGCGTGACGCTCAGTTCACACATCTGATCACGGGTGATGAAAACTTCCTGCACCGAACGCTGAGCAGTGTGGGTGTACCTCCTCTGCACATCCTGCGCGCGCAAAATGGACTGGAATATCGTTTTTATGAATTAACAGGTGATCTACCTGAGGCGTTGCACTTTCGCCACTTTGAACATAACCCTGAGAAGACTCAACCAAGAGGTGAACTCATTCGTCTCAAAAGTGAAGTTCACTCTTCAGACTCTCCAACTGGTTCTATTCGCAGCCGCATTCGCATCAAGGACGATTCTCCTATAAGCCCTGCCCCGGTAAAGTCCGCATCTGCGCAAATCAAATTTAAGCAAAGCAAAAAAGATACGGTAAGACCAAAGAAAGTTTCAGAACCAACTTCCATGCGCATTCGCTATAAGAGCGTTGAACGATCAAGCCGTCCCAGTTCAAAGTTGGGCCGGGGTCGTGTAAAAGTTTGCAAGATATAGGCGATCAATCATGGCAATGCGCGCGGCAACGATGGGTCCAATGACTCCGATAGACACTTCCACATCGGCGAGAGAGCAGGATAATTTATTTCGCAAGCTGGTTTTGCTTTTGCTGTTGATCACCGCGGCTGTGTTATGGACCGTACTTCTGTTCAAGCAGGAAACAAATTTTCCTCTTCTCTTATCCACCTTTTTTACGGATGCCAGCCTGGGATTAATTGCCGGGTTTGGGTCAAGAATTCTGTTGCGCAAGCGGGACTGGTTCGTTCGTTTTCTGGTAGCGCTGTTTGTGGCTGTTATCGGGATGATCATGATTGGTTCTCTCACCGATTGGGTACTGGGCATCGGACCGATAAAACTTGAGAGCAAAATAGAAGAGCAGATTCGAGAAATTCGTTTCGATCAAAACCTACTTGAACAAATTCAGTCACTGCAAATTGGCTCGCGTCCCTTATTGGATGTCAGCAAAATGGATTGGGCTGATCTGGTACATCTTGAGGTCAGTATATTGATGATGATTCTTTCCCTTCATGCCTGGCGTTCCACCATATCGACAATTACGCCACAAGCCGTTGAAGTCCTTGAAGTCACGCCGCTGCCGACCCCAAGCCCTAGATCGACGACCGGTTCCCGACGAGGGAGAAGAGCGACATCCGCATCGAATGGACGGGCACATGTCCAACTACCTGGAAGCTGGCTCACTTCAATAAGTCCGAGTCCAACGCCTCAGCCGCGAACCCGGTCAAATAACGGAAGCCGCTCAACAGTTTTGAGAGAAGCGAAAAAAGTTAAAGATCCAATGGTGAAACCAAAACGCAGACGGTCTCGTCGCAAGCCACATATTCAGTTTGCAATCGTCGAGGAACATCGTTGTCCATATTGTCTGGATGCTGTCACACGTACAGATCCACGCGGAGTTGAGGAATGCGAAGTTTGCCATACATTACATCATGCAGATTGTTGGGCGATTACCGGCGTATGCCAGGTACCGCATCTAAATAATTGACGGGAGGTCTAAATCATGGCTGATCTGAATGTAACTTTCGTTCTACCAAGCGGCGGTGCTCGAACTGCTGAAGTGCCTGGCGATGTGGCTGTTCGAGATTTGATGACTGAACTGATCTCGATGTTGAAACTTCCAACCATTGGCCCCGATGGACGCCCGATGGCATACCGAATGGATAGCAAAGCACTTGGTCGGGAACTCAAGGAAGATGAGACCCTGTCAGATGCTGGCATCCCAGACAATGACCGTTTGATGTTGACTGCTGATATCACCGCGGGCTCAATGTCGGTTGCAGATACTCCGCGTATGAGGCGCTTGCGAGGCGATTACGAATTGATGAGAGAGCTATCCTCTCGAAGTGACCTGATCTCTTTCAAGGCTTCCATGCCTAATCCCAACCTTCCACCTGAACGTTACATCGTAACATTCAAGTGCAAAAGTATCATCAGTGTGGATCGCCAGGGCAACCCGCAATATGGTGAACATCATCAGGTTGAAATCTATTTGCATAACCAATATCCACACCGCTGGCCTGGCATGAAGTGGCTGACGCCGATCTGGCATCCCAATATCAATCACATCAACGGCAGCGTGTGTATCGATGCAGCCTGGTGGGCCGCAAGCCGATCGCTTGATCGTCTCGTTGTAATGCTGGGTGAGATGCTTCAGTTCAAGAATTATCATGATGACCCCACCAAGCCGCCTTTCCCCTGGGATGCGGAGGCGGCGCGCTGGTCTCGTGAATATCGCAAGACTCACCCGAATATTTTCCCCGTTGATCATCGTGAACTGTTGAGGCCGGAACGTGTGAAACTCATCAGCACCACCGATTCCGGAAAAAGCAAACCAAAAGCGCAAGTGAAACTTAAGCCTGAAACACCGGCAAAGAAGAAACCCAAGATTCACTTGCGATAACCTGTGCGCACTGCATATGCAAAAGCGGAACGTTTCTCATGTGGCGCCAAGTCGAAGATCCCGCGTTAGCGGGGCGCCACAACCACTCTTAGAAAGGAGTTAAAAATGGCAGATATTCCCGTTACGATCGTGCTTCCCTCTGGAGGTAGCCGCAATGCTGAGGTACCCGCTGAGGTACCGGTGAAAGAGTTGCTCCCTGAGCTGACGACTTCACTTGAGCTCCCGGTTACCGGTCCTGATGGCCGCCCCATGTCCTATCGTTTGGACAGCAAGGCGCTGGGCCGCGAATTGAAAGAAGAAGAGACCCTATCTCAAGCCGGGATCCCCGAAGGCGACCGCCTGATGATGACAGCGGACGTCACTGCGGGGTAGTTTTCCTAACGCGGGTCGCTTCGGCGAGCCGGAGCGACCCGCGCTATTCATCCTTACAAGATGTCATTCTGAGCGACACTTGCACCTCACTGTGTTTGGTGCAGTGCAGGTGAGCGAAGAATCTCCAGCCAATGTGAGAGACTCTTCGGTCGCAACAAACGCTCCCTCAGAGTTGACATATTAGTGATTACGAAGAGAACTTTCATGCCTGGATTCAAAATTCGCATTGCACCAGTTGAAATAGCCCAACCTGAAGCCGCGCTGCGGCCGTTGGAATTTTCCCAGCGTTGGGATTCGCCGTACGATAACTTCGGACTTCGACCAGCCGTTTCGGTCTTTGTCACACGACCGGCTTACATTCGTATCTGTGTACACGCGTGCAGTGCCGATGTGGAAGTTGGGGGAGTATTGGTTGGTCAATGGTGCGCGGATGAGCAGACTGGTGAAGAATTCATTGTGATAAAGCATGTACTTCCGGCTCGCCATACCAGGCAGGGCAGTGTTTATTTGACTTTTACCCAGGACACACTGGTTGACCTGCACGATCAAATAGACAAACGTTTTGAAGGCGAAAAGATCGTTGGATGGTTCCACACCCATCCACGCATGGGTGTTTTTCTTTCTCATTATGATACCTTCCTGCATCACAACTTTTTTCCTGAACCCTGGCAGGTGGCATTAGTGGTTGAGCCATTCTCATCGGTGGCTGGATTCTTTATCCGTCAGGAAAATGGTGTTTTTGATCCCACTCGTTATTTCGGTTTTCATGAAATGGATGGAGCCTTTGGGCGAAGTGTCGTCCGTTGGCAAAATTTACAAAAGGTTGAAGTCGAATCAGAAGGAGGTTCCCCCTATGAATAGACGTATGCGTTCCTACTATTATGCGCTGCTCGGCGCAATCGGAGGATTGGTTGGCTGGCAGATCAGTGACTTGCTTGGTCTCTCATTTTCCTCGAACCTATACATGAGTGAAGCGCTGGTGGGGGCACTGATTGGCTTGAGCGTTGGTTTGTTTATTGGGCTCACCGAAGGTGCATTGACGCGCAATCCTGTGCAGGCATTGAGGTCAGGCCTATTTAGTGGTCTACTGGGCATGGGGGCCGGCGCGATCGGTTTACCTCTGAGTGAATACTTATTTCAATTCGTCGGCGCGGGGATAATTGGTCGCGCACTTGGCTGGGGAGTGTTTGGCTTGCTGATCGGGTTGGCTGAAGGCGTAGTTGGCAAGACTCAAGCCTGGAAAGGCATGTTAGGCGGGTTCCTTGGCGGCGCGTTCGGAGGGATCATGCTCGAGTCTGTGCATAACTGGTTGCAAGATCCACTGACAGGAAAAGCGGCGGGTCTTGTTTTGCTTGGTGCATCCGTCGGCGCGTTCATTTCGTTGATCACGGTCCTGCTTTCGCGCGCCTGGCTTGAAGTCAAATCAGGCAAACTCAAAGGCACTGAATTTATGCTCGACAAGTTCATGAGCAAAGGTTTTCCTTCGATTGCAATAGGAAGTTCACCTTTGAAATCCGAGATTGTATTGCCTGATCCTGATATCGCTCCTCAACATGCAATGCTTAGCGGCGATGGCATGCACTTTAACTTGAAGGATATGAGTCTTTCAGGAACGTTCATCAATAATAGAAAGATCGAGCATGTTCAACTAGCCAATGGTCAGCGAATCCGTATGGGGAATACAGACTTGGTGTATCACGAAAAGAGGTAACGATGCGCAAAATAAACTACATAATTACAGTGCTTCTGCTTATCGCGATCAGCGCGTGGCCGTTCACAATAGTTTCAGCGCAGGAGGACGCGCCGCAGATCCGTATTACGCAGGTGGATAATTCCAAGTTCCCGAACGTGACGGTTTATGTCTCCGTTACAAACGCGGCGGGTGAGCCGGTCGGTATAGACCCGGCCACGATCGAGATCTATGAGAACGGCCAGTTGATGCAGCCTGTAGATATCCAGGGCGGAGGCGAAGTGGGCGAAGAGTCCATTCCGGTGACAACCATGTTGGTGATGGATATCTCAGGAAGTATGGATAAAAACGACAAGCTTGCAGCCGCCAAGGAAGCTGCCAAGAGTTATGTCAACCGGATGAAGCCCGGTGACCAGATTGGGTTGATTGCCTACGATACACAGGTGTATACCATCCAGCCACTCACAACAGATGCAGCAGCCTTGAATAACGCCATTGATGGATTGCAGACCGGCAGTGACACAGCCATGTATAATGCCCTGGTTGAAGCGCAAAAAGCCTTGGAGGGCGTTTCTGGTCGTAAGACGATTATTGTCCTGACTGATGGTCTGGATAATAAGAGTCAAAGTACTGCTGAGGATGTGATCGCTGGAATTGGCGAGAGTGGACTTACGATCTCTGCGATCGGTTTTGGGGATGTGACCACAGTCGGACAAACTGGTCTTAATGAGGTTGCACTGAAATCTCTGGCTGAACAGACCGGAGGCATCTATGGCTTTGCAACAGATTCGGAGGCGCTAAAGGGCCTCTATCAACAGCAGAGCCGCGTGCTTCAAAGTGAACACCGGATCACATATGTTTCCCCATCCACACTCAGAGATGGTGTCAACCGCAACCTGACCGTTTCTTTGACAGGAGGCGCGATCGCTGTAGAAGGAAAATATAATCCTGGTGGTGTTTTGCCTGAAGTCTCAACCCGGTCATGGACCACTTTTGCAGTCATCTTATTGGGATTGCTTGCTTTGCTATTCGCACCCATGTTGTTTAACCTTGCCGCACGATCATTCAGCAATCCAAAGAAGAAATCTGGCGGCAACAGATCCATTGGTAAATCGCCTCAGCCCGCGGCAAGAGGAAGAATCAAACTTAAATGATTGATGTTAAACAGTCCAGCCACAGAGACGCGGAGTCGCAGAGAAAAAAATAAAGGGTTTTCTCAGTGTTCTCTGTGACTCTGTGGCAAAATGCGTAAGGTGAGTTAAATGAATCAGAAGACGGCTCGTTTTGCGCGAGCCGTCTTTTTTTGACTTTACTTCAGCGCTTCACTTTTTGGACCCTGGGCCTGTCGCCGATAAAATGAATCCGTCATGCCATTCGGAGTCGTCCGTTAGAAAAGAACGAAAGACCAAATAGCGTTCATGCTGTTCAGCGCTATCTGCATTTGCTTGATAAGTCTCCTTATCTTTGAAGATCGCTACCAGATAAAACTCATCCGGATCATTTTCCATTTGAAAATAATAATCCGCCACCCAGCCCGCAATGAACGCGCCACCGAAGCCGTCCATTGCTTTGATAAATTCATCTTTCATTCCAGGCTTAATGTGGAAGTGTGCAATGGTTCCATACATATGAACCTCCTTTTTGCTCTGATTATATCGCCCTGACTTCTTATTAGGCGAATCAAAAGAGACGACCTAAAGTCGTCTCTTCATTTATTCGTTATCTGCTACTGTTACACTGCGAGTGGTTTATCCATTCTACGAATGACCATCACCACTTTGCCTTTGATCTCCAGAGGTTCGCTCTTCTTAACGAAGATGGGCTTCATGGTTGGGTTGGCAGGTTGAAGACGGTAGCGATCCTTTTCCTTGAAGAAATATTTCAGAGTTGCTTCGTTATCGCGCGGCAGCCAGACTGCAACCATCTCACCATTCCTTGCATCGGATGCCGGCCTCATGACAACGATATCTCCATCGTTGATCATTGCATCGATCATCGAGCTTCCCTTTACTTCGAGAGCGAAAAGGTTATCACCTTTTTCCTTCGAAGGGAGAAGACTGCGTGCAATATCCACGGCATTTGCTTCGCTGTCATTCATATAACTGACGTTCGGGTCAAGTTCAGGGAGCGGAAGACCAGCAGCAATCGGACCAAGAATTGGGATCCGCAGTGTATCCGGCGACCCATTCAAGCCAGAAAGGCGAACACCGCGCGAAATCTTGCGGTCGCGTTCGATCATTCCCTTCTTTTCAAGCTGGTCGAGATAGTAATTCACGACCGATGTGGAAGTGATCCCGGTCTTGTTGCCGATCTCGCGGATGGATGGGGGATATCTGTTCTCGCGCTGGTATTCCAAAAGGAAATCCAGAATCCTTTGGTGACGTTCACCCAATCCTTTACTTTTGCGTACCATCATAATAGCACCTCCTGAGCATTATTCGCTCATTTGTGCTATGAATGATAACCGAACGTCTGTTCTGTGTCAAGTGTGAATAGATCGAATTTTCGCGCTACAGCCACTTACGGCGGCGTACCCAGATATACATACCGATAGGCAGCAGGATGTTAATTGCCAACACCATATAGAAAACAGGACTTGTCGTCCAGGCTTTCATTAGCCCAAGCGGCTCGAAGAAATTCATTCCAAAAAAACCTGTAAGAAAAGTAAGCGGCATGAATAGC
>JAKEFL010000046.1 GCA_022616105.1 Anaerolineae bacterium
AAGAAGAAAGATAAAAAGAGGAAGTCTGCTGATGGGTCCAACAAGCACGAGAAAGTCAATGGTCAGTCCAGCTTAGGTAATCCGCATGGGGTGTCATCCATTTCATCTGAACTATCCGCCAGTGATAGGTTGGAGGAAAAAATGTCAAAGAAAGATAAAAAGAAAGATAAGAAAGACAAGAAGAAGAATTCTGGTAACGGGTCTAACAAGCACGAACAGGTCATGGTTCAGGCCATCTCCGAAGACCAGCATGTAACGTCATCCATTCCACCCGAGGGACAACTTGCCATCGACAAAAAAACCTACGAGAAGGAGCTGGCCCGCCTCCAAGAGGAACTGATCAAATTGCAGGAATGGATTCGCTTTAAGAACTTGAAGGTGGTGGTCATTTTTGAGGGGCGCGACGCGGCCGGTAAGGGAGGCGCGATCAAGCGCATCACCGAAAGCCTCAGCCCGCGCGTTTGTCGCGTGGTGGCCTTGCCAGCACCCACCGAACGGGAGAAGACCCAGTGGTACTTCCAGCGCTATGTGGCTCACCTGCCCGCCGGAGGCGAAATGGTGCTATTCGACCGAAGTTGGTATAACCGCGCCAACGTCGAGCGGGTCATGGGTTTTTGTACCAACGACGAGTACAACGAATTCATGCGCTCGGTGCCGGAGTTTGAGCGTATGCTGGTACGCTCGGGCATCATCCTGATCAAGTACTGGTTCTCGGTGAGCGACAAGGAGCAGGAGATACGTTTCCAGTCGCGCATCGATGACCCCACCAAACGTTGGAAACTCAGTCCCATGGACCTGAACTCGAGGGCGCGCTGGGTGGAATATTCCAAAGCCAAAGACGAAATGTT
This sequence comes from Anaerolineae bacterium, assembly GCA_022616105.1. Lineage (GTDB taxonomy): Bacteria > Chloroflexota > Anaerolineae > Anaerolineales > Villigracilaceae > Defluviilinea. The sequence goes on from JAKEFL010000046.1 coordinate 849, forward strand.
TGCCCACACGGACATCAAGCAGGCCCCCTGGCATGTGGTGAACGCGGATAATAAGAGATGCGCCCGGCTTAATTGCATTCGCCACCTGCTCAGCATGATCCCCTTTGAAGACCTGACGCCTGAGCCGATCGTCCTGCCACCGCGTCAGCAGGAAGGCGGATATGTTCGTCCGCCCATCACAGATCAAAACTTTGTGCCGGAAGTTTACATTTCAGAAGCAAAGGTCGTGGAAGCCAAGCATTAATTGCTCGCGGGGTCAATATTAGAAGCTAAATCTGCGGTGCATCGAAAGGCCGTTTGCACCGGTTATATCCGCATGAACTTGCCGTGAGCGTTGGCAATCTATCGCCATCTGACCAGCCATGGATCGGATTGTTTTGCATTCCAGCGATAAGTATCCAATGGATTTGCGAATGTTCTGAACAGAATTCTTTTTTTGAATGGAAGGAATTGGTGTTAAAACATGGACACTTTCTCTGTTGAAAACTTGATCAAACTTGGCATGTCAGTTCTTGTGGGAGGCATGATTGGCGCGGAGCGCGAATTTCGGGTTAAAGCCGCGGGCTTCAGGACAATTATCCTGATCACCACTGGTTCCACCTTATTCACCATTTTTTCCATGAGTATAGACCCCGAACACAGCCGCACAGTCATTGCAGGGAACATCGTACAGGGTATCGAATTTCTGGGCGCTGGCGCGATCCTTCGCGATGGAGGACGGATCGGCGGGCTTACCACCGCCGCGACGATCTGGCTTTCCGCCGCGCTCGGCATGGGCATCGGCGCAGGTCAGTTGAGCTTCATCCTGGCCGCGGCGTGCGGTGCGCTGGTCATCCTGTTGTTATTCCCTCGTCTCGAACACTGGATTCACCGCATTAGCGAGTTTCGTACTTACGAAATTGTGCTAGGTTTGGAGGACGAAAAGATTCATGAGAAAATTCAACAAGCCCTGACTACCTGCTCGTTACGGGTATACGAGACGCGTCAGAAAAAGACTGAGAATGCCGTTGTTGGAAGATGGCACATCACCGGCTCCCCAAAGGATCACGAAAAATTTGCACTCTTGATGTTGCGGGACAAGGATGTCATAGAGTTCTCATATTGAACCAACCCGGTAATTCACCTCGCTCCTGGGCGGCGGGCTAAAATACGATTAAGTCGGATAGGCTTCCAACGACTCAAAGAATTGCCGCAACTGTTCACGCTGTGCATCAGGCACGTAGTCCATGTTGACGCGGCGCTCCGTCACCTCCCAATACTTCTCGCGGGTGATTTCCAATAACTCATCGCGAATGATCTTGACCGTCGCCCGATCGAGGCCATGAAAACTGTCGCCGATGAGGGCGACCTGCTCGACCTGCCCGTTGAGCATGAGGTAGCTAGCCAGAATAGCGTGCGCTTTTTTGACGCCCGGCAGAGGCTGCCTGGTTTTGAGATCGTAGTTCAAAAAACGTTCGAGCAAGAGCTGGCGATTAGGGGCATAAGACTGGTAAGCGCTCTGCACGAGCAGGCCCAAATCGTGAGCGATGGCCGATACAAGGAAGGTCAGTCCAGCGTCGCGGGCCATCTGTCCATAGTATTCAAAGTAGTAGGCGATCTCCTCCACCAGTCTGGGGTGAGTGCTATTCAACGACTCGGCCAGCATTCGATACTGGTCGAAGAGGGTAAAGACGGAACGGTCATCTTTGCGGGTGATGGCCAGTCGGATGAAGGTATTAAAATATTCGACGACCATTTCGCGCAGGGCCACATCGCGGCTGACCGTCTCGTCGAGACCCAGCTTGCGCGACGATTTGGCGATGGTGCTGACCAGATCGTGCATGCGCGGGACGGCAGCGCTCATCACTTGCCGCAACTGCGAGAAAACTTTCATTTCGGTCCAGATGCGTGTGGCAGTGAACTCCTGCACCGCGCGAGCGCCGAAGCCCAGGAAGAATCCAGGATCGGCCTCGAACCAAGTTAGTGGAAGTTGGGGTTTGAGGGCCCAATACGTGTGGGCCACACGCTCAAGGCTGAACACACTTTCGATGGCGGTGTTCCGGTCGGCGCGATCCACCGAGCGTATGGCAATATTGGCAATATGTTCAATTCCTTCGGAAACTAATTTACGGTAACGCGCCGCCTGATTCTGATTGCGGACTGCCATTTGCAGATCAGCCGTGATCTCGGATTCAAGCCGTCCGAGCAGGGTGTTGGGGTGCAGAAAGCGAAAAATGTAATAAAGATAGGGAAACAGTAACGCGACAGAGACAGCAACGAGCACCAGCGAAAGAAGAAGGGCAGTGTCTGGAACAAAATCGTCTTTGATGGCCCAGGCAATGGCCGTGTTATTGAGACCGGCAAAGACCACAAATGTCAGTACTGCGGCGTTGATACGGTCTTTGATGAAGAACTCCAGGAACTTGAGCGAGTACATGTTTGCCGTGAGAGGCACCGCGATGGCAACCGTGGTGAAGGCCACTGCCATTAACTGATTGAGGTTGCGGTTGAGAGCGTTGTTGAGGTGACGAGCCTCAGCAGACGTCATCGTCAACAGATGATTGAAGGGAACACCTACGCCGGATAAATCCAAACCCAGTTCAATGGTAATCAGGAGAAGGAATGCAGCGGCCGTCAGGATAACGCCGCGTGCGAAGGTGAAGGTGTTTTTTTCCATGCTCGCGCAATTATACGTAATTTGATGGGGGATATTTCAATATATATCTGTCCTCACATTGCACTCCACTTCATCTGAGCCTCCGAGTTTGGGCTTGTTGACTTTCCAATTGGTGAAAGCGGCGAGCATAAGGGTGAGTCGGGCGTATAATAAAAAAAATAACCACCTGGTAATAAGATGAAAAAACCATTCGACATTGACCTGGCACTTAAACTCATTAGTGACGCGGTTCATCCGTTTCCAAAGGCAGCGATGTTTGAACTAGCGGAGGACGGCTTCAACTCGCCGTTCGAGCAACTGGTGGCTTGCATGATCTCGATCCGCACATACGATGAGGTGTCACTACCCACTGCACGAAAGCTATTCGCGCGTGCTCGCACTCCTGCTGAGATGAGTAAATTGACTCCAGAAGAGATCGACGACCTGATCCATGCCTGCACGTTCCATGAACGAAAGGCAGCACAAATCCATGCAATTGCGCAGCGTGTTCTGAATGAATATGATGGAAACCTGCCATGTGATGAGGAAGTATTGCGTTCCTTTTCCGGGGTCGGTCCAAAATGTGCCCATCTCGTGTTGGGCATTGCCTGCGGTCAGCCTTTTATCAGCGTGGATATTCACGTCCATCGCGTCACAAACCGCTGGGGGTATGTGAAAGCCACTACGCCCGAAAAAACTATGACAGCCCTTGAAGCTAAAGTCCCACGCGAACATTGGATTGACATCAATCGTCTGCTTGTGCCTTTTGGCAAACACATCTGTACAGGAACACTTCCTAAATGCTCCACCTGTCCCGTGCTGGATATGTGTAAGCAGGTGGGAGTCAAGGCACATCAATAATGCTCACCTCTGCAACATACAATTTGCTCTCACTCTGACCCTTTGCGAAACACCCATGTGGGTCTCCCAAAATGAGAGAAGGAAGTCTGTTGCGGAAAATCGTGTATGATAAGGGAAGGAGATTAAACCATGACTGATCAAAAACTCCTTAATCGAATTACTATTCATCCCGGAATGGCTTTTGGCAAGCCAACGATTCGCGGCTTGCGATACTCTGTCGAATGGCTTTTAGAAACGCTTAGCTCAGGTATGAGTATTGAGGAGATACTCGCCGATTACGAAGACCTTGAACGGGAAGATATTCAAGCTGTTTTGCTGTACGCGGCGCGTTTGAGTCAAGTCAAGCGGATGAGTGCAGTCTATCGTACGATATAAGAACCTCCTGTTTTCTTAACAGGAGATTTTTTATCACATCAAGGAGCCACACATGACGGGGCGCATCGAAAAGACCATTTTCATCAGTTACCGCATATGAATAAATTCGCGGCGGCAACAGTGTTGAACTATTATACTTTTTCTTGATTTTCCAACATTCGAGGGGAGATCAGGCTGAGGAAGAGTAGCAATAAGCCGATGCTCACGACTCCTCCGATCCCGAACATCGTACGAATGCCCCAGATTTCCGCGACGAACCCTGCCAGCATCGCGCCGATAGGACCGATGCCCCAACTGACGAA
>JAKEFL010000309.1 GCA_022616105.1 Anaerolineae bacterium
TAGTAATCGCCTCAAGTATTGCTGGTTATAGCCGGAAAGTTTACAAGCAGCCTTTACCGGAATATAAGTTCGCACCTTTTCGCCATTGGTGTGTCCAATTAAAGGAAACATCCCAAACCAACCACTTTCTGTTGGAGAGGAGTTCGCTAATTTTCCTCGGTGTTCAAATCGGAACGTCGAGATGAACTGCTCTTCAACTAAAGTATGTGGTTCGGGATGGATCCCCGTAGGTGCCCCCACGGGGATTCGAACCCCGGTCGTAGCCTTGAAAGGGCTGCGTCCTAGTCCACTAGACGATGGGGGCATGTGAACAGTTCTTAAAGCGGGCGGATTTTATCATTCCATCATGTAACGGTCAAGCAAATTATTGTTTTTCCTCTTTTGAGCGCTGACCAAGCAAACCCAATATATCAACTTTTTCGCGGTTGAAGAGAACAGCCGGGCTTTCAACTTTGAGGTTGGGCATGAGGATTGCTGTCAGTACCGCTTCATAAATTGGGATGAAGTTCCGGGTTTTGTCCGCGATCATTACGGCAAAATCAAAACGGCCCGCCACTTCGAGTTTGCCTTCAATTTCATAGACATGCGTGGTGAGATGTGCCGGTAATTCAGCAATATGGGAATATCCGCCGCGCACAATATTTGTCGGTCCAAGATCCTCCCGACGCGCGGCACAGATTGCAAAGATCTGACTTTTTACCAAACGGACAACTTCAAAGTGGTCAACCAGTTTTGTAGGCATATGGATGCGCGCCAGACGTGCATCATGGATCTCCAAATAGGATTTGTTAATATCATTCAATATGCCGATGATGCCATTCGTGGATACCATTACTTTTCCCACAACACGATATCCTGAGGTGTACACATCTGCAGGGAGAAACCGGTATGTTCGCGGAGAGCTGTCCATGATTGTTGCTCAGAGCAGGAGAGATCAATCGAGCGGAGGGCGAGGGATGTTCCGTTTCGCGGTACCAGGCCTCGGCGTCCGTTTGACGCGGCGCGTTGGTTTCCCAGCATTGGGATCCAGGAGCATGTTCAGCCAGGCGATGGCGCGTTCATCATATTCACGCTTGCCGCACATGTCACATATCCATGCAGGGAAGTTCGGTACTGTGATCAATTCCTCGCCCAGCCAGGTGAAATAAGTGATGTGCCTCAGATGCATTACACCTGCTGCGCATTCACCACATGGCGAGGCATTTGAGGCAGGGAATGTGTTCTCGTTCATTTTATGGAGTCCAGGATGTCAGCACAGTTGAGGCCCGTTTCACGTGATTGATCACTTGCCATTGTTCTGGCGGCCAGTATATCAAAACTGCCCTTCCAATAACATTTTCGATTGGTAACAATCCCCACTGGTGTGAATCTCTGGAATCGTTGCGGTTATCTCCCAGTACAAACAATTGACCTTCAGGAATTTCCCATTCACCATTGTAAAATGGCGTCGCATTGATATAGGGTTCATCAATCGGTATGCCATTGATGCTGACGACACCATTCAGTACGTTGACAGTTTCGCCAGGCAGGCCGATCACTCTCTTGATCAAATCCTCCTGCGGATTCATCGGGAACATGAATACCACAATGTCACCGCGTGTGGGTTGACCTATTTTGTAAGCCAGCTTGTTAACGAGGATGTATTCGCCATCCTGTAATGTCGGATTCATGCTGAACCCATCCACCCGGACGCGGGCTGAGACAGCATTTATTCCAAAATATAATACAACAGCCAGAACGATCGTTTCCAGAATATCGAGCATAAAGCGTTTCCAATTGGTTGGCTGCTCTATGGTGGTCGGTTCAGGCTGAACTTGAGTTTCGGGTTGATATGTTTCCAAATTGTGGCGCCTCCGAAAAAGATTATACTGCTTTTTGGATGAGGCTTGTTCAAACTTAAGGGTGATTTAACTTAATTGTATGGTTTCGGTAATGCAACGGGAAATTAAATCTCTTGCATAAGTAAGCCATTGCTTAGCCACAGAGTTCACCGAGACCTTTGAGAAAAACTCATTTTCTCTGTGATCTCTGTGGCAGAGACTTTCGCAAAAGGCTTATTATTGTTTTCAATCCAAAGCGTTTGGGGATTTATCTTCATATTCTTCCCAATTGCGGACGAATTCCATTTGTTCATAGGTCTCAGGTGAATGTGGGTGATACTGACTTTTAGGTACTTCTCTCCACCACTCCGCCAGTTGACGCAATGCCTCTTCCCCGGTTTTACCGCGCCTCACAAGATAACAGCCCACAGTTGTGCCTGTGCGACCAATGCCTCCCCAGCAGTGAAGATATATTTTTCTTCCAGCTTGCAACTCAGCCTCTATGGTGTCAAGAATGGATTTCATCTGTTCTGGTGTTGGTAAACCAAAATCCCCAATTGGAAAACGCTGATATTTCACTTTAATGTCATAGGCTTGTGATTGTTCGAGAAGGATTCTGAAATATGGGGATGATTCGTTCGGTCTTGTCAGATCAATGAAGGTATTGAAGCCAGCTTCGATCAACGCGTCGATTCGTTTACGCGCCCGCTCTCCATCGTAATGACCAGGATACTCCCCCGCAAGCAGGTGGCCTGGTTCTACCCAGTAGGATTCAGCGATAGGACGTTTTGCATTATCCATAGCCAATACAATTTTTATCAAGGAAAGTTAATCCAACCTGCATCGAGCATGTATAAATAGATATACCCGACGAGCAGAATGACCCAGCCTAACAATTGCAGGCGATCCATGAGATTTTCCCAGGACATGATGAAGTTATCTTTGACGGTTTGCACGATATTCTCAAGATTATCGAGTTTGCTTCTGACGCTTTCCTTCCAGTCCTTGAGATAAAACTCATTGTGAATGGACTCATATAATTTCGCTGTGTACCAATCACCGATAAGCAATAGGTTCTGTTCGGCGCGTTCGAAATCCAGCATGACCTCCAGCCTGTGTTCCGCGATCTGACGGATCAATCCCCTCGTGGCGCGCGGACGGCGTTTGTTCTGAAAGAAAGTTTCATTGATCTTATCGAGCATATCCTCAATTAATTTATCGAGCATGCGATAACGCAATAATTGATAGTTGCCGATCTTCAAAAGGACAATATCTGATTGAAAATCACCATGCGGCGCGATGATGACAGCGCCTTCCCAATCCACCAGGGTGAGATCTTCGGTGGAATACCGTGTACGAGATGCAAGGATTTTGCCAATCTCTTCCTTATCCAGCACTTCGCGTTGCGAGCGGATGAAATTGGCAAGCGCCAGCGCGTTCTTTTCCAACCATTTATCGGGTGTGGATTGGGTGCTGTCCACCAGCAAGATTGTGTATTCTTCGAACAATCCGTTTCGGCGATACGCTTCAGGGATGTAGCGGCTCTGCAGTGCGTCCTGGATTTTCGTCCGCTCCTGCAAGACAGACGGCGCGAAAGGATCGCGTAGATCGAAGTGACATTCCACCATTTGCACAACTCCATCATACCGCTGACGTGTAATCATGACAGCGTATCCCTCGATCACGATTGTTTCTTCACCAAGTGTGACAAGGTCAATATCAATGGGTTGAAAGTATGGCGCGTCTTTCAACCCTTTGAATTGCTCCCGCGACTGGGAATTTGTCTCAACTGAATCAGGAAATGCAAGCAGATAACAGATTTCCATTCAATAAGTGTAGCACATGCAGGGTTTGGCTGTATACTAAAGAAAAA
>JAKEFL010000310.1 GCA_022616105.1 Anaerolineae bacterium
CGCTGTAACCGATGAAATGTTTGTACCAGGCTTTCGAGCGTATGAGGATGGCGCTTCTCAAGCCACCATTGCATCAGAGCTATCTGTGCTCCAGCTAGATAGTTTGCGAGCACATCCAATGGTATCAGGCTATCGGCTTCTCCAAAGACCGCACGCAAATTTAATTCAATCTCCCGAGCGTTTGAGTCACGGATACGCCGCAATATCAGTAAGCCATCCCTACCTTGAAAAATTGAATACAAAAGCGGTCGTGCCTGTTCGAGATGTCGGTATGCTGATCTCAAATCTGGAGGAGCAATAGGTGAGAGAAGTTCTTCTCTGGAAAGTGGATGAAATGCTCCAATTCGGAACTTGCTCGCTATGGCTTCATGGCAACTGATGAATAACTCGTCTTTGCTGTTATAGTGCAAATAAAAAGTAGTTCGTCCGACATTCGCACGATCGACGATATCCTGAATCGTGAGTGCATCATATCCACGCTCAGTAATTAGTTCAATCAGTGCCTTTTGCAGAAGCTCACGCGTGCGCTCTACGCGTCGGTCAGTTCTCGTCATGAATTATCGCTTTGTGTAGATAAGGATTGAAGGATGGAGTTTCTGAACAATTTGCTCAAAATGTGCACTAATGAACAAGTCCTGTGCCTTGATTATTGACGTTCATTTGTGAATCAAAGTAGTATGGGTATTGCTAGCCTCAAATTATACTTGGAGAAAATATTATGTCGCAAACTCCTAGAAGACCAGACCTGGGATCACCTCCTAACATGCCGCGATGGGTGAAAATTATGATTGTGAGCTTTATCGTTTTGGTTTTGGCGGTAATCCTCATGCACCTTGCCGGTTTTAACTTTGGTGGTCATATGCCTCATATACGGTAGGAAAAGGGTGAACTAAATATATGACGATGGCACGCGGACTTCGTAAATTCGTGCTCGCTGCGCATATTACTTTTGCGGTTAGCTGGCTTGGGGCAGTGGCTAGCTTTTTTGCTCTTGCCATCGCTGGTATGACCAGCCCAGATGTGCAGATTATTCTCTCTGCCTATCTATCAATGGATTTCATCACACGGTTTGTGGTCGTCCCTTTGAGTTTCGCCCCATTGATAACTGGACCTATCCTTTCTCTTTGGACACCGTGGGGTTTATTTAGGCACTATTGGATTATTGCAAAACTTATAATAACCATCCTTTCCACTCTAATTTTGCTTATACATATTCAATCAATTAGCTATCTATCAGCTCAGGCGGCAAGGGGAGCATTGACCAATGCTGATTATGCAATACAAGTTCAAATGGTGGTTGCCTCTGGGGCAGCTCTTGTGGCATTACTGATCGCGACTGCGCTAGGTGTATATAAGCCGAAAGGTATGACTCCTTATGGATGGCGTAAGCAGTATGAGGAGCGAATTCCCCCAGAGACGAGAGACCCTGCAATTTAGACCAGATAAAAACGTTTTTTCCTCATGTTTATAATGGAAGAGATATACTAAAATCTATTGAGGAAAATTATGATTTCCATCCTCTTGACACATTTCCGTGTTTGAATTATTATGAGTGCGATCCCACCCCCCTGGGGGGGATGCCAACATATTTTGTGTTAGAAAATCAGAGGACATGTGGAAAACGAAAACACACTACGGCGTTTGAAGATTATTGAAGGACACCTGCGAGGAGTGATCCGTATGGTGGAAGAGGACACCTATTGTATTGATGTCATTCGCCAGATCCAGGCGATTGATGCCGCGCTGAACAAGGTCAGCACGCAGATTCTGGAGAATCACCTGAATTCCTGTGTGATTACTGCCATCAAAGGGAACAATCCCAAAGAACGCGAAAGAGTATTGAAAGAGATTACTGAAGTATTTGAGATGTCCGCAAAGGTTTGAAGTTTGTGAAGGAGATTTAATGATGCAATCGAAAGTATTGTTTAGTGTCGTTTTTGTTCTTTTATTATCTGCTTGTGCTGGACCGTCACAACCGGGGACAGAAATCAGCGTGGAAGCTATTGATTTTGCCTATCAGCCGTTATCAATCACAATTCCTGCGGGCCAGCCTGTTACCTTGACGCTTAAGAATTCAGGAAAGGTCGAACATGATTTTGTGATCGAGAAAATCAATGTGACTGACGTTGAAGCAAGTGATAGCGGTCCCGCCGAACATCATCAGATGCGTCATGCACCCGAATTTGACCTGCATTTTTTTGCAAGAGCAGGAGAGACAGAGACTTTGCAGTTTACTGCCCTGGAGCCTGGAACGTATGAAATTTTTTGTTCCATCGAAGGCCATAAAGAAGCTGGAATGACAGGCGAATTGATTGTCGCGAATCAAGAATGAATAAAAACTACTCTAAAGGAGAAATTATGACAACTGTAACTTATTCCGTGCCCGCTATGCATTGTGGACATTGTACCCATACCATCGAAATGGAAGTGGGTGAACTGCAAGGTGTTCAATCTGTAAAGGCAGATTTGGATACAAAGAAAGTTCAAATCACTTTTGATGCCCCCGCAAGTGAAGAGAAAATCAAAACTTTGCTTTCGGAGATTGATTATCCTGTCAGTGGGTTGATCACACTGTAAGTCTTAGGAGGGTGCAGGCCCTGTTTATTTTAAGTTGGTAAGAGCAAGATGACAGACTCCCAGACCAAACATAAGCATCATGATCATTCCGAAATGGAACATGATGAGCATATTAAGCCGGAAGCGGATACGCATGCTGATCATATGGACCATGCGGCCGCGGTAGAAAGCCAACATGATATGCACGCGGAACATGCTCACGCTACAGATCATTCCGCTCATAGAATGGATAAGGGAGGTGGACATTCTCAACACGTGGATCACAGTGGTCACGAAGACTTGTTTCGCAAGCGCTTCTGGGTCTCTCTGTTGTTGAGTATTCCTGTTTTACTCTATACCCCCATGCTCCAGATGTGGTTCGGATTCAGAATGCCTGAATTCGCGGGCAGCCAGTGGGTGATGCCGTTGTTTTCCATCATCGTCTTTGTGTATGGCGGTTTGCCATTTATTTATATGACGGTACCTGAAGTTCGCAGTCGCCAGCCCGGCATGATGACTTTAATCTCATTGGCAATTTCAGTTTCATTTATATATAGCCTGGCAACCATGTTTGTAAATTTGGGAGAAGGCTTTTTCTGGGAATTGGTCACGCTAATTGACATTATGCTGCTTGGGCATTGGATCGAGATGCGCAGTGTGCGTCAGGCTTCGGGCGCGTTGAACGAACTTGCAAAGTTGATGCCTGATACTGCCGAACATATCATGCCGGATGGCAATATTCATACTATGCCAGTTGCTTCATTGAAAATCGACCATCTTGTGCTTGTCCGTCCTGGGGCCAGCGTTCCTGCGGATGGAATTGTGGAAGAAGGCGAATCTGACGTAAACGAATCAATGATTACTGGCGAGTCGTTACCTGTGAAGAAAGATGCGGGTTCAAAGGTAATTGCTGGAATGATCAATGGAAGTGGAAGTCTACGCGTGCGCGTCGCAGCAGTTGGAGATCAGACCGCGCTGGCCGGTATCATGCGTCTGGTGCGCGAGGCGCAACAGAGCAAATCACGCACGCAAATTCTGGCAGATAAAGCCGCGGGCTGGCTATTTTATCTGGCTATTGGTGTCGCACTGATCAGCGCCATTGTATGGACTCTTGCGATTGGATTCGATCTCTTCACGTTGCAACGCGTGGTTGCAGTTCTCGTTATTGCCTGTCCGCATGCGCTGGGGCTGGCTGTTCCGCTTGTTGTGGCGATCAGTACCACGTCCGCCGCGCAGAATGGGATTCTAATTCGTAATCGTTTGTCTCTCGAAGCAGCGCGCGAGGTCAATGTAATCATCTTCGATAAAACAGGCACGTTGACCAAAGGCGAGCAGGGCGTCGTGGCAGTCAAGACGACCACGGATGTGGAGGAGGACCAGGCACTCGCGCTGAGCGCGGCCGTTGAGGCAGACTCAGAACATATCATCGCCCGAGCTTTGGTCCGCGCCGCGCAAGACAAGAACCTAAAACTGCCAGCCGTTTCTGATTTCGAAGCCATCAAAGGTCGCGGCATTCATGCGAAGTCAAATGGCAGGGATGTTTGGGTGGGTGGTCCGCGTTTGCTTGAGCTACTCAATACGCAACCTGAAGAGGAAATTGCAGAGTTTGCCAAATCAGCAGGGTCAAAAGGACAGACGGCTATTTATCTGATTGAGGAGAAAAACATCATTGCTGCATTTGCTCTCGCAGATGTCATTCGCCCTGAAAGTTATGCGGCTATCAAAAAACTCAAAGAAATGGATATTCAAGTTGCCATGCTGACGGGCGATAGCAAGGAAGTTGCCAAAGCTGTAGCGGACGAGCTTGACATTGATCTGTATTTTGCCGAGGTGCTCCCCGAACACAAAGACCAGAAAGTAGTTGAACTCCAAAAGCAAGGGAAGAAAGTGGCGATGGTTGGTGATGGAGTCAATGACGCGCCCGCGCTTGTGCGAGCTGATGTGGGGATCGCAATTGGCAG
>JAKEFL010000311.1 GCA_022616105.1 Anaerolineae bacterium
CATTACCCATGTCCGCGCAGGAGTTGGTCGAAGAGTATTTTGAATCCGAAGTTGTAAGAGCAGCAGTTGCATCTGTTGCCATTCACGGCTCTACACTTGGACCCATGTCCGCGGGGACGGGCTACACATTGATTCATAATTGGTTGAACCGCGGTGGGCTGGCGAATGTCAATGTGGGGAAAGCAGGTGAGATTACAACTGCCTTGGCGAACGCCGTGAAATCCCTTGGCGGTGAAATCAGAACTGAAGCGGAAGTAACGAGTATTCGTGTCGAAGGTCAGGTAGCCAAGAGTGTTGTGTTGGCAAACGGAGAAGAAATTTCTGCAAATACAATCATATCCGCGGCCGACCCGAAGCATACGTTTTTGAAACTCGTTAGTCCAATGGAATTGCCTCCCGAATTCGTCTGGCATACCCAATCCATCAAAATGCGCGGCTCGGTGGCAAAGGTGCATTTGTTGACAGATGGCGAGCATGGAATTCCCAATGGGACAGTTGTCCTCGCTCCCTCCATCAAATATTTGGAAAAAGCTTACGATGCGGCGAAGTATGGCGAAATCTCTGAAAAACCTTATCTCGAAGTGACAACTTCGGGAAATGTGGTGAGTGTCCATTTTCAGTTCGCGCCTTATGCTCTAAAAGATTCTGAAGTGCAGGAGCAAGCTCCTGCGAATTCGACGGCAAGCCGTCGGACTCCAGAGTTGTGGAACGACCAGCGCATCAATCTCGAAAATCTGGCAATCAACAACCTCTTGGAACACTTCCCCAATCTAAAATCGTCAATCATAAATCGTAAATCGCTAACTCCCAAAGATTTGGAAGAAATATATGGCTTGACCGAAGGCGACCTCAACCACGGTCAACTCATGCTCGACCAATTCCTGTTCATGCGTCCGATCCCAGGTTGGTCGAATCACAAGACGCCGATTGATAATCTTTATTTATGTGGCAGTGGAGTCCATGGCGGAGGGGGGGTCAGCGGGGCGGCAGGACGGAATGTGGTGAAGGTGTTGAAAGGATAAGAAAATAAAATGGAAGAACTCTTACCCAACTTAAAATATCTTGGGTTGGCACTCTACCTAATTTTTATTCTGAGATTTCTATTTCTAGTATTCAAAGCTTGTAGCGATATATATTTGTATGAATACGAGCACCTTCCGGAACAATGGGAAAAAGATGGTAAACCGCGCGGTATAGAGTTTTGGAAATTTCCAAAACCATCGTGGAGAGATAAATATAGACTTTCCGCTTGGCGTAGTGGCGCAATATCTCCAATGGTTTGGGTTTTTGTCACGCCGAAATGGGCAGACGATCATCCAGAAGTGCAGAGATATTTCGTAAATTTGCGTACGAATGTACTTTGGTGGAGCATTGGTATAACAATCTTTTTCTGCTTGATGGTTTTTACGCAGACTTGATGGAGCTACCTCTGCGGAAGCGGAGTCCACGGTGGAGGCGGCGTCAGCGGGGCGGCGGGACGGCAGGCAGGAATGTGGTGAAGATGTTGAAGTAAACAATAACAACCGAAGCCAGATAGGCTTCGATTGTTATTTTGTTGATTATGGACTCAGGTCTGCGGAAAAGTATTTCCTCGTCGCCAACAATTCACGTAGTCATGATATGTTCAGAGATACGCCGCGATCTCCTCTTCCAGTTGCGCCAGATCGTCCAATAATGTTGCAAACTGATCCCATTTCTGTTGAACACCATAATACTGCGCCTTCCCAAAAGCCTCCGCCTTCGAGACGAACAGGTTTGCGGCATCAACCTTGTCCACTTCTTCGAGGAAACCAGCAGCGTCTATGCAACGACGGGCGCCAACGGGCAAGGCAAATTGGATGAGCAGGTCTGTAAGGTTATTCGTGGGGTTAAGACGAAGTACATCGGCAACCATGGTGAAGGCATCCGGACCACCATAGGCAACGGGTCCAGTTGGGTGAGCGCGGATCAGTTCCCGGGCATTCTTCAGCGTGACATCAAGCATCGTGCTTCGCGCATTGCTTCGTCTGGCTTGAAAGTTGAACCGCAAGGTATATGCGTGTTTGGCATATCCCAGATCCTTCGCATACAAAGCGCGTATGATATCGGCAAGAGGCAGGACGACAAAAGGATAGAGTTGCGGATCGTGCACTTGCACCATCTCGCCCTGTATTTTGAGTGCAACAATATAGTGATCGCCGCCGCGCTTATATTGATGATTGGGATCGTACGACAGGAAACCCATATCGAGAGGACCAAGCAACACTGGTCCTGATTTCAACGCCTCCCGGAGCTTATCGCTGGCGGCGTCCGCTTCATCATTGCACCATAATTCACACGTCCACCCAAGAGTCTCAAGGGCGAGCGTCACCCCTGTGTCGGGGTCTATGCTGGCAGGACTCGGGAAAAATAAAGGATTTTCGAGTTGCAGGAAGGTGGCTCCAAAAGGCATTCCTGTCATGCATTCAATTAGACCAATGGTGGGCAGATGATCCATGCCGGCCTGCGCAAGGCACATGCGCAGGCTGTTGCTAAAACAGTACGTGCTGTTACCGAAATAGGCAGCAAATGTTTTGTTCATGATTCTAAACTCTCCTGATGGAACTAACGGAACAGCCAGACAATCTCCCATTTTGGATTCTCGACCGGCCCAGTGTGCCAGACCTCGCGGGGCGGTTCCGCAATCTGGTATCCATTCTTTTGGATCCAATCTGCGGCGGCGTCGTATGCGCCGAGAATCGCTGGAAATTCGCATTGGTCGCCGGTGATCATGACACAGGCGGCTTTTCCGCCTTCCTGCTGGCGGACAACGATATCTCCGCTGCCAGTCGCTGTTCCACTCACAGGAATGCAGATTTCAATGGGTCCGTCCTCCTGCTCGTTGATTGGGTTGTGATAGATACCAAAAGCCGAGCCTGTCATCGTCAAGCCTTGTTTCTCCACCAGGGCAAGCAACGCGGTTCCATCCTTTTGAATGGTTTCACTTAAGCTGTCCACCTTTTGATGGCGGGTGATGCTGATGATTTGTTGTGTGGGAATGTCTTTTACAGATACTTCGAGATTCATGGCATTTGCCTCCGGTTTCAATTGTTGGGTGAATTGACGAGCCTGCCCACGAATCTGCTCGAGTTGTCTCTCGCGCATCTCCAGATATTGGCGCACAAGTAATTCAACCTGTGCCTGGGAGACCGGCAGTACCGCAAGCACCCTGCGGATGGTGGCAAGCGGCATGTCCATGTCGCGCATGTTCCGGATCATGCGCGCGCTCGAGAGTTGGTCAACGCCATAATAGCGGTACCCGGATTGAGGATCAACGTGACGCGGTTGCAAAATCCCCAATTGATCGTAGAGCCGCAAAGCCTTGATCGAGAGGCGGGACATCTCTGCAAACGTGCCGATGGAGAGCAAATCCTTTGGCTGGTTCATAGCATCAGTATACAGTCTTCCCGAAGGGCAGAGTCAAGGGTAAAGATAAATTAGGTGGAAGCCATAAAGAAAAAAGACACTCGAAGATGTAAAGCCTTCGAGTGTCTCAATTTACTGATGACCAGAGCGCAGGTCAGTCTTGTGAGATTTCCTTGACGACCTCGGCGGTCTGTTCAGGCTCATCCACGCGGGTTGCCACATCAGCCTGAGAGATGATCCCCACAAGCCTGTTACTATCATCCACAACTGGAATGCGGCGCAATTGATATTGAGCCATTGCCTTCATGGCATTTTCGACATTATCACCAGCGCGGCTGGTGATGACTTTGACTGTCATTACGTCTTCCACTTTCGTGTTTTTTGGATCGCGTCCCTCACCTACCACTTTCAGTGCAAGGTCACGGTCAGTCACAATGCCCACCAGCGTTTTATTCTCTTCGTTATCTACAATGAGGACCGGTCCAATGTCCTCCTTTTTCATCAATTGTGCTACGTTCGCCACGCTTTCATCCGGCAGACAATAGACCAGATCCTTTGTCATTATGTCACTAGACTTTTTCATTTCGATCTCCTTTTCGATTGATAAGAATCAAAAATATGATTCGCAATATGATTTACTGCCCATACCGATAAGATGTAGATGCAGGGAAATCCCTCCCATCTCTTTTAGTTCAATAGGAATTTTGATCGCTGAAAATCTGGCTTGCACTTCATTCCCCGCAGACTCTGTTTCCGTGACAGGGCAGGGCCTGCCAACCCTGCCCAAGTGATTTTTCACGGGAGTCGTTCATTCAAAGGTGCGGTCATGCCTGTCATGGCATTGGCACAGCCAGCCCGCGTATTTCCTCCCTGCCGATGGTGCCTAGGTAGGTGGCGCTGCCTGTGGCAAGGTCTATGCTCACGAGGTGAGAAGAGCCACAATCGTCGTCTCTCTGATCGTCGTCATCATCGGGCAGCAACGCGGCATACGCCACGCCGGAACTTGATATGTCGAAGCCGACCAGCCGTTCCGTATCAACGCCCAGCGCGCCGACGGTATTCAGCGTTCCAGCGTTGGGGGGATTCTGAATGGCGAGGCTGTCGCGGCGCGCGTCAATGTCATAGAGTGTAGTGCCAGTGGCTGGGTCGTTGTCAGGATTGGTATAAGCCGCGCCGACTATCAAAGGATTGGCTCCAGCATAAACATCGGTGGTGCTGTAAGCCAGCGTGCTGTCAACCGCGGCGACCGCGCCAGTATCGGGATGCAGGCGAAGATTCTGGCCCGTGTTACTCACCACGCGGATACGGTCTACAGTCGGGTTAAAATCGAAACCGAACGACGCGCCGACCAGGGTTGTGGTAAAGGGCCCTGTGCCAACCACAGTCGCTGCCGCCGTGGATGAGTCAATCACATACAGGCGGCTGGAGCTGCCAAGCCCATACAATTGTCCGGTGGCAGGCCGGAAGTCTATGCCTAGCAGCTTCTCGCCCTTCTGCAAGCCGGTTACCTTCGCGCGGAAGTTGAGGCTGCACGCATCAGCGCTATCGAACTGCACCAGCCGGTTTGAGACCGTCAGCGCGTAGATTGTCTCCCCGCTGATCTGGGCGGATGCCTGGCGCGGCGAGCCTGCCATCAGACCCAACATCACGATACATACCGCGATGCGGCGAAGGAATTCTGACAATGGATAGGTGTTCAAGCGATACATGGTTTTCTCCTTTTATCGAGTGAATTGACACTCTCGCGCGACGGCGGGAGCGTCAGTAGGATGAGACCTCTCGACTCAGTTGGCAGACAAAGCCTGGATGTCCATAGAGTATGACGCAACACTCATTGCAGTGGATGTATTGAACTTGGGAAAACAAAAATCCGTTTCGCGTCGGCGCGAAACGGATTCAATGATTAACCTACTGTAATAAAACTATTGGTTCACGCTGCCTTGCACTCTGACGGGACCAAGGAGTGTGGGGCTGCCCCCCGCCGGCTCCATACTGATCTCCACAGCGGTGAAGTTCTGCATTTGCGGACTCACGACCACGTCCCACACAGAGGCGGCATTTGGCTTTGCGGCGAACAAGCCAGCCGAGATGGGCTGTCCGTCCACGACCAGCCAGAGTTGGTAAGTTTGTGACTCAGGCAATGGCGTCAACCCTTTCAACACAATCACGCCTTCTTCACCGGTAATGTAGAAGTTGCCGACCACCTCTGACGCTGTATCTGTACCATTAAGCCGCACGATCTGCTCTGCGCTCGCAATCACGCCCAGGTGCAGTTGGATGGCGGCTACCGCGTTCTGTGTGGTCTCCAGTTGGGTCGCGGCTGCGTTCAATCGGGTTTGCAGTTGGATAACGTACAAGCCGAGCACCAACAACGCCACGAGTGCGCCGAACCCCAACGCCTGGCGTCGTAAACCATCCAACCAGCCTTCGCGGCGCGCCGGTCGCTCATCGGGCCGGACAGGTTGCAATCGTGCGCGCGGCTGAGAGACGTGTCCAACAGGTTGATGAGCGCTTGCCGAATCTGGCGCGGGCTGCTGCGCCAAATCAGCATGGATACGCGCGAGCAGTTGCGGTTTGGCATCAGCGGGAAGAGGACTGTGCGGCGCGGCATACGCCAGTTGTGCGGCTGCCTGCTCCAGTTCACGCAGCCGAGCCTCCAGCCGGGAGTCTGTCTGGAGGTAGGCATCCACCGCCAGCATCTCGTCCGGTTCCAAAGTTCCCAGAACGTAGGCAGGCAGCAATTCAACAACCTGATCGTAGTTCAATTTGGCGCTCATGACTCAAAATCTTCTGCTCTCATGCCGGCAGCGTACAAGCCGCGTTCAAGTTTCTCTAATCCCAGGCGAATGCGTGTTTTGACAGTGCCGACCGGCGTATGAATGTAATCCGATATTTCGCGCTGGCTCATGCCCTCAAAATACGCTAATTCCAAACACTGCCGTTGTTCAACGGGGAGGTCACTCAACACACGATGCACCTGCTCGTGTATCAAGTCTCGTTCCGCGCCTGACTCGACGCGGTTGTGAGGAGTGGCAGACGCGGCTGCGCGCGGCAGCTCGTCCATCAGCATAACAGCGGGCTGTGGCCGCGCTTTCTGGCGGCGCAATTGGTCCAGGCTGTGGTTGCGCGCAATGCGGAATAACCAGGCTGCCCCCGCGCCTTCGCCTCGGAAGTCGCCGGCCTTTTGCCACACATGCCAAAAGGTCTCCTGCAGCACCTCGTCCGCGACAGCTGGTTCCCGTACGATCCGCATGATCAGGTTGTATACCACCTGCGCGTGCCGTTCATAGAAAACCTCTAAGGCGTTCACTTCGTGCTGCGCGATCGCGTGCAACAACATCTCGTCTGAGGGTGTGGCGGCGTCCATCTGCATTTCTGGCGGCGCAACGGCAGGCTTGGCTGAGTTTCTCTCCTCGTCGTGAGTCATATTCCTGAAAATTATAACAGAGGCGATAAACATCCTGTTCCGGCTTCAAATTTCAATTATTCTGACGCATGGAACCAATTGGCGGATGTATCGTTGCCAGCGCCGTCCATTAATAAAAGTTCAGGCGACAGTTGCGCGAAGCGTGTCGCCTGACTTAATGCAGTTGAACTGCATCAAAGATGAGTTTTTCATTTCTGATTTGCCAGCGTAAGAATTACGCCATTTTGTGAAGGGTCATACACAAGAAGTCCATCCTCCGTTTGATTGCCGGAAATTCCCGCCTTATCCACCCGCGCGAGGACTTCATCCAACGCTGCTTGATCTGGTAACTCAACTGTGAAATGGCGCAGCCCTAATGCGTCAGCTGGCGGAGGTGGTGCGCCCTCTCCCTGCCAGGTATTCAGCCCAACATGATGGTGATACCCTCCCGCGGAGACAAATGCCATTTTGAAAGGTTTTGCCACGCCCATTACATCGAAACCAATCACGCCGTGATAAAAATCCACAGATTCATTTATGTCGCGCACATGCAAGTGAATATGACCCATGCGCGTCTCTGCAGGGATAGGCACATCAATCTGATCATCCTCTTTAAGATGACTCAACAACGCTTTCACATCCAACGGCTCGCGGCCATCACTCCATGAGCCATCTGCGCGGCGGGTTTCAAAGACTCCATTTTTCATCGTCCATGTGCCGTCTTCAGGAGACTCGGTATATAACTCAATTCCGTTGCCTTCCACATCATCGAGATAGGTCGTTTTCGTCATGATGTGGTCAGTGGGGTAGTTTGGATATTTCAGAACGATCAAACGAGCCAGTGCACGCGCCAGTTCACGACGGTTTGGGAATAGAACTGCAAAGTGATACAGCCCGGTCACGCGCTGATAACGTTTGAAGTCTGGTTGTTCCACGAGGCGCAGCAAGTCCGATCCACCCGCGCCCAGTCCTGCCTTGTTTCCATCACGCCAGTGTAGTTGAAAACCAAGCGCCTGCTGGTAGAAGGCAATTTGATTTTCAAGGCTTGCAACATTCAAAGAAACATATCCAATTTTGGTTGCAGGATGTATGGAAAATTTGGTCTTATCTGCCGTTTGTATTTGATTCATTTCTCTTCTCTTTCTACCGCTTATCTCACGCATGTGTGCGGCACTTTGTAAAGACGTATCAATCTCTAACGTAACTTTTGCGCAATCAGCGCAAGAAACGTAAAAAACGGCGAAAAATAATTTTGATGTAGCACCCTGGTTGGGGCCGGAAAAAAGAGTTGCTTGCC
>JAKEFL010000312.1 GCA_022616105.1 Anaerolineae bacterium
AATGTAGGCACTCTCGAAGAAAATGATTTCCGTAAACATCTGCTACGTTATAGCGGAGATTATTGGGAGAATAATCAAAATTTAGCCTCTGACTTTGCAGCACTTGCTGCAGGGAAAAATATCACACCTGCACAACTTGCCTTAGCATGGGTTCTGGCACAAGGGGATAACATCATTCCCATCCCGGGAACAAAACGAAGAAAATATTTGGAAGAAAATTCCGGTGCGGCAGATGTTGTTTTGTCTAAAGAGGATCTTGAAGAAATAGAGGGCTTGCTAAAGAAATATCCGAATATCGGTCCGCGTTATATACTGAACACGGTCACAAATTGCGGTTTTTGGGGAGTAAAAAAGCGCAATTTATGCCCGCTGGCAGTATAGTGAACAGGAATTCCAATTCGTGAATAAATAGGATTAAAGAGTTTTGTTGAAGGTCAATTTCCAGAGATAATCTGGTAGGAGCAAACAATGGAATACGCTCGATTAGGATGGACAGGTATGAAGGTCTCGCGCATCTGCCTCGGCTGTATGGGGTTTGGGGACGCGGAACGTGGGTTTCACAAATGGGTGCTTAACGAAGAAAACAGCCGTCCGATCATCAAGAAAGCCCTCGAGATGGGGATCAATTTCTTCGATACCGCCAACGTCTATTCCAGTGGGACGAGTGAGGAGTTCCTGGGACGCGCCTTGAAGGACTTCGTGAAGCGGGATGAGGTCGTCATTGCTACCAAGGTACATGGCAAAATGCGCGAGGGACCGAATGGCTCCGGTTTGTCGCGTAAGGCGATCCTGAGCGAAATCGACAACAGCCTGAAGCGGCTTGGGACGGATTATGTGGATCTCTACATCATCCATCGCTGGGATTACGAAACCCCAATCGAGGAGACGATGGAAGCGCTGCATGACGTGGTGAGGGCTGGCAAGGCCCGATATATTGGCGCATCCGCCATGTACGCCTGGCAGTTCCAGAAGGCGCTGCATGTTGCTGAGAAGCATGGGTGGACCCGCTTCGTCTCAATGCAGGATCATCTGAACCTGATCTACCGCGAAGAGGAGCGGGAGATGCTACCGCTCTGCCGTGCAGAGAAGATCGGTGTGACCCCGTATAGTCCCCTTGCGTCGGGAAGATTGACGCGTGACTGGTCGTCGGAAAGCACGCTGCGTTCCGAAACCGATCAAATTGCGAAAAGCAAGTACGATGCGACAGCCGAAACCGATCGACGGGTCGTGGAGCGGGTCGCGGAAATCGCGGAAAAGCATGGGGTTCCGCGCGTTCATGTCGCGCTTGCCTGGCTGTTACAGAAGGAGCCGGTGACGGCGCCCATCATCGGGGCGACAAAGATCACGCATCTGGAAGATGCCATCGGCGCTCTGTCCGTTAAACTGACTCGGGACGAGGTCACATACTTGGAAGAGCCATATGTGCCGCATCGCATCGTCGGTCATGTTTAATTTGCCAGGCCAGGCAGCGCTCTTTTGAAAAATGTCGGGCGCCTTGGTCACTATAGTAGTGAGAAGGGCGCCCGAAATGGATAAAGCTGGATAACCAAAAGAGAATTTTCTGTGCACAGGGGTAAACGAAGCAAACCAAAATATGCCGAACTGTTTGGGAGTACAGATTTTCCCGTCCACGCGCGAGGGTGAGATTGCGTGCATCGCAACGCGCGTAGCGTGCATAATGGCCGAACGACCCAGGTGTGGGATGCCCAGGTGACGGATGTCCCACGGGGATGCTTCGCGAAAGCCAGCGATAAAACAATCGCCTTGTTCAGATGTACTCAACTTATCATCTACCCACGCCCGCCATGATGAGGAGCAGGGTGGACTTGCCCGCGCCGTTGAGACCGAGCACGCCGATCTTGGCGCCGTAGTAGAAGCCGAGCGACGCTTGCGGGTCGCGCAGGATTTGCTTGTTGGGAGGGACGATACGTCCCACTTTGTTCATGGAGTAAATTACAAGGGATTCGTTTGACATGGGGTTCCGATAATAGAGAGTAGATGAGTAGAGAGTAGTTATTCGATATTAGACGTGGCGTATTGTATCAGAAGAAGGGAATGAAGAATGTGGAATGATGAATGGTTTTTACCACGAAGTACACGAAGGAGAACGAAGGAACGCAAAGATTTTATCGTCTCCCTTGTGTTATGATTGTACTCTGTTGGGCGAGAAACTAGTCTTACATATAGACTAACATAATTAAAGGAAGCAAGCTAGTGGAAACACAAAGTGATTCTGATCCAACAAATATTTGGGTAAAGATTCTTGGTCAGGTTTTTCCAACCGATGTTTTACTTTTCGCTGAGGCTGGGGAATTTCCCGCGATTATTGCCGCATGGCAAATAATAATGAGTGTTGCGCTGAGAGATACCCACCAAAAAATGTTCCCAAGAAGCACTCTAATAGTTCCAAAAGCCAAAAATGAAATATCGAATCAGATCGAAAAAGCAACTCAGTATCTGTTGAATCAAAAAGTAAATTCCGAAACAAGAAAAGCAGAAATTAAGAGCGAATTTTCCTTGCTGGAAACTTCAACTTTCGAAGGTGAAGAATTATTACGGTCTTTCGAACATATTCGAGAGGGTTCAGCGGTCGGGGTCCTTTATGCCCCCTTCTATCGATTCTCTGGTATCGATAAGCAAGAAACAGAAAGAATACAGACTTGGATGGGGATTAATTATCGTCTTGGAACCGCTGAAGATATAGCCACACCTCATCTCATAGAACTCATAAAAAGAACAATACCTGTTGCGCAAAGCAAGCAGCTTTTTGTAACATTTTTTTGCGAATTCACTTCTTATTATTCCAAGAACTTCATTGAGGAATTTGAGACAAACGACAGCGTGATGTATGTTCAAGCAGCTCGAGGTTCAGCGAACTTTGAAGAGCTCGCTAAAATCCAAGAACTGATAGATCGAACAGAAAACACAGACATCGCAAATGTAATATCCCAAATATCTAATATTGCTTCAAACTCAATAAATCAAGCAATTGCTTTATCTGTTTTTTATTTTAAAAAGAGGCAGTTTGTTTCAGCTTGGCAAACAATTGAGCCGTTCTTTGACTCAATCCTCAAAAGCGATAATAGCTCACTAGTTCTCAGTATTGGGAATACTGCCTTTGCTGCTGGTAGAGTCGAAGATGGCAAAAAGCTTCTTATGCATGCGATCCAACTAGGATTAAACACCTTAGAGGAATTAAGACATGCCTACATACTTGCTAGAGAATTGCATCAAATCGACTTAGCTAACGAGATGTTAAGTAAGATGTCAACGCTCTATCCCACAAGCCGCACAACGCTTTCTTTTACTTACGACAAACTGATTAATGAGCGAAAATATGGCGATGCACTTAGCATAGCAAGACAACTTGGCGATGAGCTTGATATCAGACTCTGTGAGACCTTTAGATCGGAAGATTTTAAAATTGAAGATTTCATAGAGTACGCAAAGAATCGTGACAAACTTGAATGGGCTCTGTTAGCCTCGTCAATTGAAGCGATCAACCGTGATATGCTGGAAATTTCTGAAGACTTGATTGATAAATTGATTTCTCAGGTTGGTTTCTCAGATGAAGCTGTGAAGATTAAGGTTTTTTTGTGGGCAAAAAAATTTTTTAGTATACGAGAACTGAGTGATGATTTGGCGAATGAGCTCGAGCCTGTGATCAAATATGTCGCTCAAAATCCAGATCGTATTGCTAGTCGCTCATCAATACAGAGGTTGTTTGAAGATGAGATGGATGAGGCAACTGCCTTAATCATTCTCACTTTTTTCTTGGCTCGTTCAGTCCAGTCGACGTTTCGTCAGTTAGATTCTATGACATTGAAAGAAAAATGGGAACAACAGCAATTGATAATCCCGTCGCTTGATGTGATTGAAAAAGAACATACATCATTATTCCGATCTGTTTTGGAATCCCTTGATGGACATGCTATTGTTATAGGTCGGGGTGAGATACCCTCGAAAATTGTTAGTCAAATAGATAAAAAATTTGTGGGTGGATTTATACGCGTCATCCAATTTATTGCGTTGAGCGCAGATCCAGATAAAGATACTCTTTTAAAGATGCTTCATGTATTGGCTCTGGCATGTAAAGAGCTTAACGATCCAAGCTCAGATTTCTTGGCGGTTAGCCTTGTGATAGGGGGATATGCTCAGAAAGGTTTCGGTCAACTAGCCCGTGACCTCGCAGAGACCTCTTTTCTGTTAGCCGAGAATCAACCTGAGTTTAGACATTGGCGATACGGACAAGCATGGGCGTGCTGTGCGGATGCACATGAGCGTACAAGGAATCCATTATCTGCTTTATTGATGTTGAATCTAAGCTTTTATGCTTGGAGCGGCGAGGTTCAGAACTACGATCAACTTTTGCAAACATATCGATTAGCAACAAGAATACTACGTGATCTGGGGCTTTCTTCTATTGCGTTAGAAATACTTGATTTAGAAAAAAAGATTATCTCAGTCAGGGATGATAAAGAGATCGAAAACCTTGAACTAGAACAAGTGAGGTTATCTATTGAAATATCAGAATTAACCAATGAGGCTGGGGCTGATCAGCTTAATTCTTTGCTGGCACGTTCCGTAAAACTTCTTGATGAAAGCATTAGGTTGAACCATGAGTTAACTGCTGTACTTTCTCTTCAGGCGACACTTTTTCGTTTGCTATACATCGTACATGGCTCAGTTGCTTCTGACATTAAGGAAAGATTTGATTCTCTGTTGCCCTCTGTGCCTATAATAGTGAGACACTGGAAGCCACTAATTTAGTGAGCAGGGCGCAGGAGAAAAGCGATGACAGAGGAACAGAATGGCAAGCCAGAAGCAGAAAGGAAGACCGAGGTGGTAGCCAAAGCCAGGCGTCGCCAGCATACAGCAGAATACAAATTGCGAATTCTGCGAGAATTGGATGAATGTAAAGGGAAAGGCGAAGTCGGTGCACTGTTGAGACGGGAAGGGCTGTACTCGTCGTTGGTAAGCAAGTGGCGGGAACAGCGCGAACGCGGCAGCCTGTCGGGATTAGCCGGACAGCGGCGCGGTCCCAACGTGGATCCACAGGCAGCCGAACTGGCCCGCTTGCAGCGTGAGAACCAACGCTTGCAAGAAGAGTTGGAACGGGCGGAACTCATTATCGAGGTCCAAAAAAAAGTTGCGCAACTGGTTGGCACACCGCCAGTGTCGAAGAACGAGGCAGACTGATGCAGCGGGCCGAAGAATTATCCAACCAGATCGGGAAGCAGGCCGCCTGCGCCGCCTTAGGCGTTCCGCGCAGCAACTTCTACCGAATGCGCAGATTGCGTAAAGAACCAACTCGCCCCAAGATGTCCCGGCGTGCGTTCAGTCTATCAGAGAAGGAAGCCGTCCGCCAGGAGCTCAACAGCGAACGTTTCCAGGACTGTGCGGTGCGCGAAGTGTACGCGGCGTTGCTGGATGAGGATCGTTATTTGTGCTCCTGGCGCAGCATGTATCGGATTTTGTCTGAAAACGATGAGGTGCGCGAACGCCGCAACCAGTTGCGCCACCCCAGTTACACCAAGCCGGAATTGCTGGCAACCACTCCCAATCAGTTGTGGAGCTGGGACATTACCAAATTGCTGGGACCGTCCAAATGGACGTATTACTACCTGTATGTGATCCTGGATGTGTTTAGCCGCTATGTGGTGGGCTGGATGATCGCCGAACGCGAATCCGCGGCCTTGGCCGAAGAATTGATTACCCAAACCTGTGTGCGGCAGGACATCCAACCTGGACAACTCACCATCCATGCGGATCGAGGCAGCGCCATGACCTCCCAGCCGGTCGCGTGGCTATTAGCAGACCTGGGTGTGACCAAAACGCATTCGCGCCCGCATGTCTCCAACGACAATCCATACTCCGAGGCCCAGTTCAAGACCTTGAAATATCGCCCCGACTACCCCGCTCGTTTTGGCAGCCAGCAGGATGCGCGTGCCTGGGCGAACGCCTTCTTTGATTGGTACAACCACCAACATCACCACACGGGGTTAGCTTTACTGACCCCTGCGGATGTGCATTTCAATCGCTCACAAGGTGTGCTTCAAAAACGTCAATCCGTGTTACAAGCCGCTTATGAAAAAACGCCAGAGCGCTTTGTGAAAGGACCGCCGCATTCACCAGCATTGCCACAGGCGGTCTGGATCAACCTGCCCAAGAACCCCCAAGCCCAAAATGAAAACGAGAACAGCCGCTGGGACAGCGCCGTTCCCGTTTTGCTGGGGGTTGAGATGATTTTACCCGATCTCCGTCTACAACAGGCATTCGCTGCCAGGAGTGACTAAACTTTCAATTTCCGTGTCTCAAATCATTGACACATTCCGATTGGCTGGCAAAGAATTATGATCGCGAGCAGGAAATCTGGCTTGTGTATTTCAAGCCTCGTAGCGGCAAGTCCAATATTGACTATGAAAGCTCAGTGGAAGAGGCATTATGCTTCGGCTGGATTGACAGCATCATCCAAAAGATCGACGATGAAAAATATGCCCGCAAATTCAATCCGCGCCGGTTCGAGAGTAAATGGTCCGAGACGAACAAACATCGTGTGGTTAAAGTTATCCGCGAGGGCCGCATGACGGAAGCGGGTATGACCAAGATTACATTTGATGTGAAGAAGGTGAATGTCAATAAGCCGAAACCCAAGCCTTCATCTGTGGAAATGTCTGCAAAGATCGAGAAGGCGCTCAAATCGAACCCAGAAGTTTGGGATGCCTTTCAGGAACTTGCACCATCACTCAGGCGCAATTACATCCTCTGGCTTGCAGATGCTAAAAAGCCAGGGACCTTCGAGAGACGGCTGCAAAAGCTGACAGATGAAGTGATGCTTGGGAAACCAACCGTAATGCATTAACTTGCGATTGACAGTTTGGACATCTCGTATCCAATATCTTATTGCATTTCAGGTTTCGATACTCCCACACATTTATATCCCTTCATCTTTTTCCACACAACGGCAATCAAAAAGAACACGGTCACTATCAACACTATTGCCGCGCCGGGAGGCGATCTGTTGAGGCATGAACGTATTTTAGCCAATTGGATTGAACAAAGCGCGCCTCTTACTTTGGTAAATCTATAAACCCACCTTTCACACCTGTAAGCTAACAAACCTGCAAATGGTGGACATTGAATTTGCCTGTACAATCTGGCGGCTTTCAAATCTATTTCACTCACTCGAGAGGGAAACCATGCAAAACCGATCTGATCTCATCCGAATCAAACGAAAA
This sequence comes from Anaerolineae bacterium, assembly GCA_022616105.1. Classification (GTDB taxonomy): domain Bacteria; phylum Chloroflexota; class Anaerolineae; order Anaerolineales; family Villigracilaceae; genus Defluviilinea. The sequence continues at coordinate 7,239 of JAKEFL010000312.1, forward strand.
ACGATCTTCTATTTTGTTATCATAATAATTGCGCTTGCGAGCGTCACTCCTGTTCTGGCAGACTATCTCGGTCCGAACCGCACCGTGACCGAGACAACCAGCGTGTGCAGTGTCGTCCTCTACGAATGCAAGTATGTGCCAGCCAAAGATGACTGGCGATACAAAAAAGTGGATGACTGGTCATGCTCGAATGAAAGCAAACCGTGGCAGGCTTACTCCAGCCAGCCTTCCTCGCAGGGTTGTTTTGCCGCCACAGCGGGTGATACGTATTGGGAACATGAGGAAACTCAGCAGGAAGTGACCACCACCTACCCACCTGCCACTATCAGCGGCTCGCTCCAAAACTGTACATTGAAAAATGGCTGGTGCGTCACCGCGCCGCAACTTTCCATGAGTGGAAACGAACCAGTTTCGGGTTATAACATTCTCGCCGTTGAAGGATCATTGAACGGGCAGACCTTCGCCTGCTCAACAGCGAATTGTTCCGTGCCGTTAAAACAAGGGAACAACAGTTTCACCTATTGGGCGCTCTCCTCCTGGGGAGACAGTTCCATGATGGGAACGTTGACTGCAAAAGTGGATTCTCAACTGCCCAGCATCACTGGCACATTCAGTGGCACAGCAGGGTCGAATAGCTGGTATCTTAGCCCGGTCTCCTTCAACGGCAGCGCCTCCGACGCCACCTCTGGGCTAGCCAGTTTCACTTGCACCCTGGACGGTGCCGCCCTGGGCTCTTGTAGTTCCATCACCATCAACAGCGAAGGCGCGCATACCCTTGTTCTGACTGCCCGTGACAATGCCTTGAACACGCGCACCCTCACCCACAATGCCTCCGTAGATACGCAAAATCCCATCCTCAATGCGAGTCTCAGCGGGACGCTCGGCTCGAATACTTGGTACACCGCCGCCATATTAAACGCCACAGCATCAGACCCTATGCCAGGTTCAGGGCTTTCTACCTTCGAGTACAACCTGGACAACAGCGGCTGGATAACCTTCCCCGCATCTGGCGTGCTCGATCTGCCGGACGGCAAGCACAGTATTGACATACGCGCCATGGATAACGCCGGACGCACCGTTTCCTCTTCCAAATCCTTCTGGCTGGATACTGTTGCCCCAAGCGTCACAATCAACCCCACTGGCACGCTGGGCTCAAACGATTGGTACACTACCAGCCTCAACCTCGCCGCTTACGCCAACGATGACACATCAGGCATTGATATCTTTGAATACAGTCTCGACAACGGCGCATGGACAACCTATACCACATCTCTGATTCTCACTAATGGCACACACAGCTTATCCTTCTGGGCACAAGATAAAGCGGGACTGGTCACCCAAGTAGATCGCACTTACAAGGTGGATACCCGTGCTCCACAGATCGCGGGAAGCTTGAGCGGAGTTCATGGAACGAACGGCTGGTATATCTCGGATGTGACGCTCTCCGCTTCTGCCTCCGACCCTGTGCCTGGTTCGGGCGTGGACGTGTTTACCTACATCCTGAACGGAGGCGCGGAAACGCCTTATACATCGGGCCTGACCCTGAGCGATGGACAGCATACCGTTCAACTCAACGCGCAGGATAAAGCCGGATTGACATACTCCACGGAGCAAACCATCAAGGTAGACACGATCTACCCCTCCTTGAACGTGCAAACAACGTTGCCAAGTTGGATCAAGGATAGCGTCACGTTGAATGGCAACGCAGGCGACAACGGAAGTGGAATATCCAAAGTGGAAGTCTCCACCGATGGCGGGCAGACCTGGCAGGCAGTGACTGGCACAACTTCCTGGAATTACACTTGGAACACGCCGGACAGTCCAAATGGAATTCATGAGGTGCATGTGCGCGTGGTAGACAATGCCGGGCTGGCCACCGAACGCACCTTCAACGCCGGAGTAGATAACCACGCCCCGAAGATCAGCCTGCCCGATTCGTGGTACCAATGGGATACCGTCACGCTCGATATTTGGGATAACCACAGCGGCCTTTCCGAAGTGCGTGTCGAGATCAGCGATCCGGAAGGACGCTGGCCCACCCGTAAGATCGATCTTGACCCTGAACGCTTCCCACTGGACTTCAAGTGGGATCGCCGTTTCGGAGATGGGACGGTTGCTCCGCTGGGCACGTATGATGTGAAAGTGATCGCCTTCGACAACCTAGGCAACCAGGCGCGCCAGAGCGCCTCGATAAATATCCTGCTGGGCATCCTGCCTGCAGGGCCCATTGCCAGTCCGCAACCCTATTCACGCTCTGAATCCACACCAACCCCTGCATACACTGTCACACCCATCTCATCGCCAATGGCGACCCAGACTGCTGTGATAAGCGCCTTCGGTTCCACACCTGAATTAGCCGCGCAAGCCACTTCAATATCTGAAAGCATTCCAACTCCACGCGCCACCCCCACCCAAACCAGTGTGCTGGACTGGCTGCAATCCATCTTCGTGCCAAATACTGACACAACTGAGAGCGTGAGTGAAATCGGATCATCAGAGGAATCGAAAGAGACTATACAGTCTGTGGCGGGAGGCAATAGCTCTGTGCTTTGGGGTGCAACTGCCGCGGCCATGATCGGCATGGCGACGGCCTATGCGCTCGCGGAAAGACGCAAGCGTGAGGAAGAAAAAGCCAGACAAGCCGCTCTGGAAGCGCAGGAAGAAGAACGCCACTCGAAGATTCAAGCGCGCAAGATGGAAAAACTGGAAGCCAAATGGGCGCAGGAGCGAGCTTGGGAAGAGGCAAGATTGGAGCAGGCACGACTGCAGCAGGCACAGAATGCTTATCAAACTCATATGGATGAGAAGATGGCGCGCCTCGAAGCCGAAGATGATGCCGCCTGGGAGAAATCAGAGCAAATCAAAGCTCAACGCACTGAGCAGGCAATGCAGGATTGGCGTAGTGGAGAGAAACAATCGTATCCTGTCCAACCAATGAAGAAATCTTGGTGGCAAAAAACTATAGATTGGGTGGATCAACATCAAGTTGAAATTGCACTTGGCTTTGGTGTAGTAGTCGGTGTTGGGGCAATCATATTGAGCGGTGGAGTTGCCACACCGCTAGTAGCAGCGGCATGGGTGGCAGGGGCAGCAGCAGTAGCAGGCGGGACAGTGGCTCTTGGAACTGTAGGATTGAATACATACTATGGGCGAGATTGGAATCAAAATTTACTGAGAAATATCGCGGTCGCAGGGATTGCAGCAGCTGCAATAACTGGCGCGGCATTCTTATTCAATGCATTGACGATAAGAGCTACATCATTTTGTGTTACTCATCCAACTGCCTGCGCTCTTGCCGGACCTGCTTTCAAGGCTCTCGACACAGCTGAGGAAGCATATTTGAAAGCCAAACTGGGATACCAAACCTGGAGAGGGGATCCTGGAGCAGCAGACACCGCATTGGAACTACAAATGGAGCACATGGATGGGGGTATGCCAGGCAATGCTGTAGCAAAAGAATTGGGAGGAGAAGTATTAGAAAAGGTCGCTAGATATGGTGATGAAGCGCTTGAGTTAGTTAAGCTGTATGGTGATGACGCTGCTCAAATAATATTTACATACGGAGATGATGGAATTGCTGTACTGCAAAAATACGGCGATGAGGCCATTGATCTTATCAAGGATCATGGCACAGCAGCAATTAAGGTGATGGGGGCAATTAATCCAGATAAAGCGAAAATACTATTAGAAACGCTTGACGACGATGTTTTGGACTATGCTATACAGCAAGGACCTGATGCAATAACAGCGCTCTCTCGCTGGAGTCCAGACGATCTGAGTAAGGATGGTGTTGAATTAGCTTTGCGGGCGAAAAAGGATGCAAAAGTATTGGCAGATGTAAAGAAGTTGATTGCTTTAGGCCCAATTGATCCGAAACATCTGACAGAGGAGCAACAGGCGTTGATTAACGCCATTGCCGCAAATTCCACACAATATGCTGATGAGGGACAAGTTGTATTAGGTAAATGGGTTGACTATGGCAGCGGTTTTGTTGAAACTGCACAGGATACAGGCTCAGTACATTATAATCCTCATCCTGATATGTGGAATCTGTTGGGCGATCTGGGTGAGGAAAACCAAAGTGAGGTCGCTTGGCTCATTAACCAGCAGGTTATTCAAACAGGGATTGATAAAGGCCTGCCTTTTGAATATACGCTTAATGGCATTCCAACCAAGAATATTACTAAGGAAGGAAACGCGGTTGAGGCGATATTTGCTGGCGCGACCGATACAGAGATTATGGATATCTTGCAATTAGAATACATACCTATTAGGATGAAAGAACTTCAGGAATTACAGAAAGCGGGATATGAGTTTGCTTTTGACAAGGCGACCAACTCATATGTTCTCATCCTGCCATAGAATGGAAAGGAGATGTGAATGAGCACAGTCGACGAGAGAAACGTTGATCCTATCGAGGAGATGACTCGTGTAGCGGGCAGTTTTCTCGATTTGGCCTTGTGGGGGTTTAAAGAGAGTGATCGCTCCGCCAAGCCCGGAAATTTGATCTATGATTCCGAGTGGTGTCGCGTCAATTTCGTTTGGGGAGGCTGGGATCAGCTTGGTGGCAATAGCATCAGTATTTATTACGGTCGGCTGCATGCGCCAAATGAAAAAGCTACGATGACCTGGAATGGTGAAGAATGTCATTGCTGGCATCGCGTAGAGCTTGCACTTCATCTTCTTGATAGGCAAACACCAGAATATGCTTCCAAAATGATTTATACCCATAGTTTAATAGAACAATATAAACAATCTGACATTGGGCAAAGCTTAACAGGAAAACGTCGTCAACCAGAATGGTTAGTGCGGATGCACGCTATGATCTGGAAGCGTTATGCTCCACGACTATTTGAATTGTTCGATTTGCGCCGACCGGATTTGTGGGAACAATACCGGCAATTCCTAAAGGAAGTGTACGACATTAAAGGCAGAAGCCCAAATATAAAGCCGCCACTCGACAAAATTTGTTGATTAATCATAATAAGGCGCTTTATAGAAAAGCGTAGCTTTGCACGCTGCAAGTGAAAAATGTTGTTTGTGATCTGGCCCTCATAGATAAGGAGCAATGTCGATTGTTATGAACAAAGATATTTTTGGGATCATTGTGCTTTTCATTTTTGCATCTCCTGTCATCGCCCTGGTGATGATCATAGCCTTCAAGATATTTAGAAAATTCCGCCCACGCAGGCAGGAATTACGAATCGAAAAGCAGCCAGAAAGAAAGTTGGAAAATCAATACATGCCGCACAAGCCGGCAATCATGCAACGAACTGTTTTTAATTTCATTGCTGCGACAGTCATGGCTGTGCTAGCCGGTTTGGTAATTGGCATTGTCACTTCTCTTTTCTCAAACCTGATTTACATTGTTTTTGTTTTCCCGCTGGTGATTGGATTTGCAGGCGGCACTGTCATAACAGGGGCCGTCAAAATGGCGAAAATAAGAAAGATAAATCAAGTGATCTTTATGTCCCTGCTGGTGGCAATCTCAATCTATGGAACGTATCATTATGGCGGGTATGTTAGCTTACAGGTACAAACATCCCTGGAGATGTTTCCGGGACTTTCAACAGCAACCGAAGATAAGAACCTTAAAGTAACAAAGGCTGTCGTTGACTATGCAATAGAGCAGGAAACAGGGTACTCCGGCTTTGTTGGATATATGTTTTTGAGAGCTAAAGAAGGAGTTTCTATAGGCCGCTTTTACCACAGTAATCGTCTAAACCTGGGACCAATTCTTACTTGGTTCTATTGGATATTGGAATTTGGAACTGTCCTAGGGGTAATGATCATCATGGGAAAGAAACAGACCAGTATGCCATTCTGTGAATCCTGCGGGAATTGGTATGGCAAGAAAGAACATTTGGGCGGAATGACTCGTGCGAATGAGTCGCTCTTACTGGATCTAATAAAACAAAAAGACTTCATTGAAATGGGAAAATTGATAGAGAAGAATGCAGAATTACCGAGTGTGGAAATCTATTTTCAAGGCTGTGAAATCTGTAATCAAAGCAGTTCCCGTCTGTTAGTGAGGCGCGCTTTCCAAAGTTCACAAAGGGGATTGCAATTTACTGATGCATCACAAACGATCCTTCAACCAAAAGATAGCAGACTGTTATTGAATCACTTAAGATTCATCAGAAATTAGGTGCTGCGGAATTCGACATGACGCTAAAAGCGACTGAAGATTATATGTGTCTCTAAATCGCTCCCGTCCAAACAGGATCATAAAGAAAACATTCGCAGTGGGCATGATTGCTACGCTGAGGTGTGGTTCTATCGAATCAAGGACGGTAGAAAATTTGACTTGGATCCGGTTGCTATTTATGAGTGCTTAAATACCAGCGATAAGGAGAAAGAACTTCTACTGTCGACAAATCCCGAGGACGAGCCTGCTGCTTCGGCTTTATTTAATCAGAAAATCCTTCTGAATCAGCAGGGGTGGAAGTCTGAGGATGGTGCGACACAGGATAAGCTGGAGATACACCTGATGAATTATGCGAACTGGCTGAAGGCACTAGTTGCTCCAGCCGCCGTCACTTCGACAGGCTCAGTACAGGCCCCGGCGGCGTTTTCATCCCTGCCACTCGATCAGATCAGTAATTGGAATAATAGACTACTCATCTCATCGCGCTCAATAGAAGTGCAAGCTTGAATATAAAGTGCCTTGGGTTATGAAAATACCCTACTCACTGCTAACATCTGCGCCGAGGACGGCGCAGGGAGCTTATTAGTTATATACCTTTTACCCATTTCAACACCAATACAATCATAAAGAAAATTTCCTCCAAACAAAAAGCATCACGAAAAACAGAGTCGCCGTGACGCAATTGCTGCGCCGGGGACGGTGCAGGGAGCTTATTAGTTTTTATTGGCTTGCGCTTTCGATATAAAATCTTCGAAGCTGGGGCATTTTGCCAATTCCGTATCGCATACTACTCCCAATCTTATTCCGCCGTGGTCGTAACCAGAAAGTGTAATGCGTTGATAGACCTGACCATTGAGGCGGGCAAGGAGTTCAAACGCACTCTAGATTCAATTGCATTTAGCAAGAGCTAGTTGATAGAATGTCCTGCTGAAAATGGAACACGGAGATTGCCACATCTGGCGGTCTCTGTGAATTTTTAACTCTCTGCCTCTCAAGCACTTGAGGAAAAAGGTACTGAAAAGTTTGGAAAATTACTTAGAGCAGGGTGAGCAGTTTTGTCTGCTAGAAATTTTCCTCATCCAGTTTGTGGCGCTTTATGGGTTTGAAGAGGGTGCAAGCGGAGATGATCTGAGTGCTACAGAGGACGAGGGCGGGAACATAATAAAGAACCTTGCTCTAAATTACTTAGCCACCCAGTGACAGAAATAATACTGGCGGCAATTAATTGCCGCCAGTATTTCTTTCTTCATACAGTTTTACCTCAACAGATACTGCAAAATGAAGTAGAGAAGCAACAGCAGACCTGCTCCGACCACTACACACGATACACCTCCAAATGATCTCCTTTCGGGAATTCTTGACGCCGACTTTTTGGGAGAAGACCCTGGGTAAACATCAATAACATCACCAGCGGGAGGCAACGGACGCTTAGATGAAGTTTTAAGCATTAAATTTGGATCTTCACTTGGAAGAGGTGTCTTGGGTGGCTGAGGTGTGCCAGACGAAGAACTAGGTTTTGGTTTATCGGCAGATGACATTTGCTGTCCCTTTTGCTTATGCAAGGAGCCACGCCAGTACAATGCCCAATAAAATAAACGCAATAGTTTGTGCGATAAGTGCTAGTCTTAATAATACCGCATTTCTTTCTATACTGCACACGGGCATAAACTGCGCTTTTAATTTACCGCGAAGAACACCAAGAGCGCAAAGGAAAGGCTTTTTCTTCGCGTGCTTTGTCCCGAAGGGA